>DAIDIT010000062.1 GCA_027451705.1 Pseudomonadota bacterium | reverse complement strand
CACCGTGGCCGGCGGGACCACGGCCACCAGGACCGTCACCCTCACGAACAACGGGCCGCAGATCTGCCAGTTGCAGGGCATCGGGATCGACCCGAACGACGCCTACGACGAGTTCGGCATCGTGGGGGGCACCGTCGCGGTCTACAGCCTCGGGCCGGGCGCCAACCTTCCGCTGCAGGTCACCTTCACGGCCAACAGCAAGACCCCGCCGCTGCTGCGCAAGGCGGATCTCTCCATGACCACCAACGATCCGATCGTGCCTTCGCTCCAGGTGCCGCTCACGGGCACGCTGCAAAACCAGTTCTACGCCGCGAGCGCCTGGCCCAAGTGGCACCACGACAACGCCAACACCGGCCTCTCGGCGGCGGACACGAGCCGCAACCAGGGCGTGGTCGCCTGGCAGGTCGCCATCGGCAGGCCGCCAACGGGCACGAACGGACCGAGCAGCTACATCCACTCGCCCGTCATCGGCATCGACGCGAACGGCGACGATATCGTCTACATGCTCGGCTACAACAACTGGCAGCCCTCGCCCGGCCCGGGGACGCCCGGCAGCGGGAACGGGCTCTTCTACGCCGTCTACGGGACCCAAAGCGCCAGTCCCGGCGCGACCCTGTGGGCGACGCCCCTGACCGGCCCGGAGGCGCTGGCGCAGGAATCGACGCCCACCATCGTCGCCGACAACTCCATCTTCCTCATGGCCGGCGGAGAGCAGAACCACTACCCGCAGTTCTTCCACTTCGATCCCGACGGGAACATCCTCTGGTCCGGCGTGCAGGCGATCGGCGGGCAGACCTTCCCGTGCAGCTTCGACCCGACCGGCGCGACCGACTGCTCGCAGGTCAGCGCCAACCCGAGGGTGAACGACGGCTTCGACACCTGCCCGGGCTTCGACAGCAACGGCATCCTCTACCTCTTCGACGACGACCAGCCCGGCTGCGACAGCTACAGCTCGGTCACCGCCGGCCAGCCAGCCCTGCAGTGGTCGGCCACCTGCAACGCCCCGGTCGATTCGGGCGGCAAGGGCCCGCACATCGAGAGCTTCTCGGCGGCGCTGACGGATACGAGCGAGAGCGTCTTCTCCTGGGGCGGCACGGCCGTCGCGGTGAGCGCCGGTGGGAGCGAGCTGTGGGGGACGCTGATCACCGGGACCCTGCCGATGACGACGGGCTCGGCCGCCGGCCCGGGCCAGACGGGCTGCGAGAATGACAGCGTGGGCTCTCCCGCGCTCGACGGCACCGGCACGGACGCGGTGATCGCCTTCGGGGGCTACGACCCGACGTGCACCGACATCAACGGCGGCATCGTGGGTTTGAACCTCGCGACCGGCAACCAGGACTGGATCTACCAGTTCCCCACCCTGCCCCCGCCCCCCGCCCCCTGGACGATGACGCCCCACGGCTCGGCGATCGTCGCCTACTCGTCGCCGGCCTCGCTCGGCAACGGGAGTTGGGTCATGGGCTACCTCGACGGCGTCTATGCCTTCGCCCCTCCCGCGGGCGGCACGGGCGCGGCGACGCAGCTCTGGAGGGTTCCCACGGGCCTCGTGCTCTCGTCCCCGGCGGTGGGCGCCGACGGCACGGTCTTCTTCGGCTCGACCGACGGCAACTTCTATGCCGTCAACGGGCTGGGCCCGCAGGCCGGCACGCTCAGGTGGAAGCTGAACGTCGGCGCGGCGATCAACTCCTCGCCGGCCATCGGCAGCGACGGCACGGTCTACTTCGCGGCGGACGACGGCAACCTGTACGCGGTGAAGTAGCTGCCCGCGGACCCTCGCACATTGGCCCTCTCCCCGGGCAGAGGAGAGGGAGCGGTCCCTCGATCACCCGTCCGGCGCCAGACGCGAAGCCAGCGTCGAGGCCGCCGGCCAACTGGTCCAACATGGCGAAGCTCCTGCTCGAGCAGGGCGCCGTCACTCCGTGAACACGCACGCGCCCGGGCCGCCGTTCGGCGCGGTGCAGAAGTCCTGCGCGACTCCGGTGCGGAAGAACGTGTCGGTGGCCTCGAAGGCGGCCGGGGTCACGCGCACGCGGTCGTGCGGGTCCGGGCTCCCTCCGTCGCCGCTGTACGACGGCGGCTGGTCGGTCTGCGGAATCACGACGCCCGGCATCTGCGTCAGCCCGAAGTCGTACTCCTGGATCGCGCTGCCCGAGACCGGCGTCGCCGAGTCCGGGATGTCGAACAGTTCGCGGGGCGACGGCGTGAGCTGCGTCGCGCCGAAGGCCCGGGCGAGGATGTGCGCGCCGAGCGGGGTCACCTGGAAGTCGCCGATCGCGTCGGCGACGAAGACCTCGTGCGCGGGCGTGCCCGGCAAGGGCGAGGAGGTGACGTACGGCGCGAAGCCGTCCCCCTCCAGCCGGTCCCAGAACATCTGCATCAGCCCCAGCACGATCTGGATGTCCTTCGCCGAGGCGTAGACCCCCTGGAGCAGCGCGTGCGAGGTGCCGAAGTCGACGCTGCGGAACAGGAGCAGGTCGTAGGGCGTGCCCGGCTCGCCGAGGTAGCCGCGGGTCACGTCCGGCGAGAGCGCCATGAACGTCGTCCCGAGGATCCCGCCCTGGCTGTCGCCGCGGTAGTAGGCGTGGGCGGGGTCGATCGCGGAGTGGCCGCCGAACTGCACGAGCGGGTCGTGCGCGAACGCGCCCTGCAGCATACGGACCGCGAGGAGCTGGTTCAGCATCCCCTGCGTGCCGCGGTCCACCATGCGGCGGAAGAGGCCGATGTCCGCGAGCAGGAACTCCGCCGCCGCGACGCTGTCGTCCTCCCAGACCGGGTCGCCGTCGAAGTTGTTCATCCAACCGGTCAGGTCGAGCGTCACGGTCACGTAGCCCTTCTCGTCCGCGAAGCGCGCGAGGTAGGGGTTCGCGCCGTCCAACCCTTCGTGGCGGTTGCTGAAGAGGCCGTGGCCCTGGATCAGAATCGGCGCGGGCGCGGAGCCCTGCGCGACGCTCTCGGGTACGTCCACCGTGAACTCGAAGTCGCCCGTGCCGTTCAGCGCCGGCGTCCCGCCCGCGTCGCGCTGAAGCAGGAAGCCCGTCTGCGGGACCGGGCTCTCGCCCGCGAAGACCGGCGTCGCGACCTGCGCGTGGTCGAGGAAGAGCGGGGCGTGCATCACGCCCTCGATGCGGCGGGCGGTGTAGGCGTCCGGGTTGTCGGTGTGGCCCAGGATCGAATAGCCAGGCCCGGCCGCGCCGACCGCGGCGAAGGCCTGGTCGCGCATCGAGAGGAGCTGCGCCGTGTCGTTCTGCCGGCTCGCCGTCGTGTAGTCCCAGGCGATCTGGAGGTCGCCGCGATCGACGCCCGCCGCGGCCAGCCGCGTGAAGATGTCGTCGTAGAGCGCGCGGCGGCCCGCGACCGTGGGATCGCCCGAGGTCGTCCCGTCGCGCAGCGCCTGGAAGACCGGGCTCGGCGGGATCGGCGCCCCGGTCGCGTCGACGACGTGGCGGATCGCCACGATGTAGCGCGTCGCATCCTTGAGTCGGACCACCGGCCGGATCATCAGCGCCTGGTCGTCCGGCGTCGTCCCGTTCACGTCCAGCTCGGCGAAGTGCGGCACGCGGGTGGGCGGATCCGTGCTCGTATCGAGGAGGACCGTCGGGCAGTCGGCCGCGAGCGAGGCGGCGAGGTCGTCCTGGGTCGGCAGCCCCTGCGTCGTCGCGCCCGGGAGCAGCGTCATCGGCGCCTGGCCGGGCGAGAAGCCGTCGCTGTCGTTCCAGGCCGCGGGGTCGATGTGGGCGCCCGAGATCATGGGCAGCGTCGTCTTGCCGAAGCGCACCGCCTTGCCGCTCGGCGTCGCCGGGTCGTCGACCAGCCAGACGTTCGAGGGGAACGGGAAGCCGCACTCCCCGGGGACCATCGGGTCGCAGTCCTGCCCCGCGAGGTTCGCCATCGGGTAGAAAGCCCCCGCGTCCGCGCCACCGTCGGGACCTCCGACCGCGCGGCAGCAGCCGCCGAGAAGCCCCAAAAGCGCCAACCCTCTCGCGGCCCGCATGCGCCACTCCTTCCCCCGCACGTCGAGCCCCGACCCTACCAGACGCGAGCCAGAAAAACCCCTCCCCCGCTTGCCGATGAGCGCAATCGAGAGAACCCTCCCGCGCTCGCCGGGACGCGCAATCGAAAGAACCCTCCCCCGCTTGCCGGGGAGCGCAATCGAGAAAACCCTCCCCCGCTTGCGGGGGAGGGCAAGGGTGGGGGGCCACCCGGATCCGCCCCGCCGCCGTCAGACCACTTCGCTCCGCACCGGCAGCCCGCGCAACCCGCGCAGGAAGAACGAGTGGATCCGCTCCGGCGCGCCCGCGACGCGGAAGCTGCGGGTGCGGGCGAACAGCGACTCGAGCACGACCTTCGCCTCGAGCCGGGCGAGCGGCGCGCCGAGGCAAAAGTGGACGCCGAAGCCGAAGGCGACGTGGCCCGTGGCGTCGCGCCGCA
This sequence comes from Pseudomonadota bacterium, assembly GCA_027451705.1. Lineage (GTDB taxonomy): Bacteria > Myxococcota > Myxococcia > Myxococcales > JAKAPL01 > JAKAPL01. Next base: position 7,044 of record DAIDIT010000062.1, on the reverse strand, counting down.
CGTCGAAGCGGTCCGGGTCTGGGAAGCGCCGCTCGTCGCGGTTCGCGGAGCCGAGCAGCCCGAGGACCAGCGCGCCCTCGGGCAGCTTCGTCCCGGCCAGCTCGACCTCGCGCGTCGTCTGCCGGAACACCGCCTGGACCGGGCTGTCCCAGCGCAGCGCCTCCTCGACCAGATTCGCGACGAGCGCCGGATTCTTGCGGACCGCCTCGGCCGCATCCGGGTGCGCGTCGAGCGCGAGGACCGCGTTGCCGACCAGGTTCGTCGTGGTCTCGTTGCCCGCGATGAGCAAGAGGACACCCAGGGAGCGGACGTCCTCGGGGCTCAGCACCGCGCCGTCCTCGCTCGCCTCGATCAACGCCGAGACGAGGTCGCTTCTCGGGGCGCGCCGCCGCTCCGCGATGACCTCGTCGAGGTAGCCGTCCAGCTCCGGTAGCGAGCGCTGGAGCCGCGCCATCTCCGCCTCGTCCGGCATCCCCCCGGCGATCGCCACCACGTCGTCCGACCAGCGCTTGAAGTCCTCGCGCCGCTCCGGGTCGATGCCGAGCATCTCGGCGATGACCGTCGTGGGCAGCGGCCCGGCGAGGTCGGAGACCAGGTCCCACTCCCCGCGCGGCAGCGCGCCGTCGAGCATCCCCGCGACGAGGTGGCGGATGCGCGGCTCCAGCTCCGCGACCCGCCGCGAGGTGAACGCCCGGTTGATGAGGCCGCGCAGCCGGGTGTGCACCGGCGGGTCCGCCGCGATGAGCAGCCGCCCGCGCGCCTCGGCCGACCCCTCCGGCCGAGTCGCCGAGAAGTTCATCGCGGACGAGGAGTAGCCGGCCGGGTTGCGCAAGACCGCCAGCACGTCCTCGTGCCGTGCGACCGCATAGAACCCCGCCGCCGTCTCGTACACCGGCGCCCGCTCGCGCAACTCTCGGTAGCTCGGGTAGGGGTCCGCGAGAACGGCCGGATCGAAGGGATCGTACGCGACGGCGTTGGGCTCCATGGCCCTCGTGGATAACCCGCCCGACGCGCCGCGGCAAGCGGACATGCTCGCCGCGCCGCGCGGACCAAAGAGCGGGGCTCCATTGCTTACGTCCCGGCCAACGGGTTGCCGCTGCATCAGCCCACGTTCCCGCCTCCCGAAGTCTCTGAGCTGTCTCCCGCATTTCGTGGTACGCTGTGCCGGTCTTTCAGCGGAGGAAACTCGATGCACGACGGGCTTCTGGCGGTCGTCGCGGTCCTTGCCGTCGGCATGGTGGGCTGCTGTCTTCAGCCGAGCAGTGAACTCGGCCCGGACGCAGGCCAGGCCGGCACGCACGGCGGAACGCTCAGGGATGGAGGCGGCGGCGCGCTCGATTCGGGAATTCCAAGTGCGAGTGACGGTGGCATCGATGGCGGGAGCTTGGTAGACGCTGGCCAATCGGGTCCAAATTCCGGTCCGGATTCCGGTCCCCTGAACGACGCTGGTACAGCCGTTGACGCAGGAGCCGGCGACGGTGGGCCGCAAGACGACGGCGGCAGCGTGCTTGACTCTGGTTCCCCTGCGGATTCTGGGTCCGACGCCGGCCCCGGTCCCGCGTACATGGACCTCGCCGGCTGGCCCCGATGGCACCACGACCCCGCTGCGACCGGCCAGAGCGCCGCGGATACATCATGGCTGCGCGGTGCCGTGGCATGGAAGTACTCGGTGGGCCAACCGGCTGCCAACAGCTACCCATTCCCAACCCCGACCTATATGAATTCGCCCGTCGTTGGTCCCGATGGTACCATCTACCAGCTCGGAATGGACGGAACGCTCCATGCCGTCAACCCAGTTGGGAAAGAGCTATGGACCGCATATCTTCTCTCGCCTGTTCCGGACGTTGAAACCGGCACCCCGCTCGTCGGAGCCGATGGCACCATCTACGTCGCCAGCGGCTCTTACAGCCTGACTGCGAACCAAGTTGGACTTCTCTTCCACGTCTCCGCCAGTGGTCAGCTCCTCTATCGGGCCCAGCCGCCAGCTGGCTGCCGCACGGATCCCACCACCGGCAGTTGCATCCACGCGCAAGGCTTTCAAACTTGCCCGAACCAAGGCCCGGACGGCCTGATCTACGCCGGGAGCAATTTCGGCCAGACCGTTGCGTATGCGGATGACCAGACAGGCACCCTGACCGAGCAGAACACGATCGTTTTGCCGTGGATGGGCCTGCGGACCGACGTCGTGGTCGGCCCTGGCGACACCAGCTTTTGGTGCAGCTCCAACCTCTGTTTCGCTTTGACGCCCCCGACGAGCGGCTTTCAGATTGCGAGCGGTTGGCCGCTGGCGGGGGCCGCGATTGGAAATGCGCCTGGCGCTCCGGACGGGGGCAACGCAACGACCTTGACGAATTCCGATCTCGCCTACGACGCGACTGGTACCGGCTGGCTGTTCGTCGAGGCAGGCTCTCAGACTTCGAGCACCGGCTGGACCGAGGTCGTCGCGATGGATCCGGCAACCGGCTCGCTCCACTGGGACGTCACCCTACCGTCCGGACCGACGCCGGGAAAGTACGTCCCAGGAACGGTTGTCGGCCTCTACGCCTCCGACGTCGGCAACTCCGCCCCCGCTGTCGGCAAGAACGGCGTCGTGTACGTCGGAAACCTGGACGGCCTGTACGCCTTCGACGCTGCCACAGGCACCATCGAGCCCGGCTTTCCGTTCAAGACCCAGTCCGACGTCGACACCGCGCCCGCCCTCGGTGGCGACGGTACGATCTTCTTCGGCACGGCCAACGGCACGCTTTACGCGGTCCAGCCCGACGGCAGCGGCCGCTTCCAACTCGCCACCGCGGGCCGTATCAGTTCCTCCCCCGCCATCGGCCCCGACGGCACCGTCTATTTCGTTTCAGACGATGGATTCCTCTACGCCGTCCACTGACGGCCTCACTGCGCTGGCACGAAACTACCCGCTCCGTGGTTCAGCAGAACCACGATCCGCTCTGCCGTCGCCACAAGGATGTCGGGCTTGCCGTCGCCGTCCATATCGGCGACCGCGACGACATTCGGAATGTGGCCGACCACGTAGCGGTCCGGGGAAGCGAAGCGGAAGCCTCCGAGGTTGCGATGCACCGTGATCGTCTCGCCCGTCCCACCGCCATTCTCAGCGACCGCGAGGTCGGGCTTTCCGTCGCCGTCGAAGTCCGCTGCCACGATCGACACGGGGTTGGGACCAACCACGATGCTCCCCGCGACGGCGAACGTGCCGTCCCCCTTGCCCCGCAGCAGCGTGACCGAACCACGACCATCAGCTGCGTAGAAGTCCGCCACGGCGAGATCCAGGTTCCCGTCGCCGTCGAAGTCGCCCGCCGCGATCGACATCGGCCCCCGCGGGACCGGGTACGTTACCTGGGACGCGAATGTCCCGTCGCCGTGGTTCAAGAAGATCCCCACGCTATCCCCGAGCCCGTTCGCGATGGCAATGTCCGGCTTGTGGTCGCCGTTGAAATCTCCAACAGCCAGCGCCTCCGGTGAATCACCCGTGGCGTAGCAGGCTGACGGGAATTTGGGATCGTCGGGCGCGGCGCTGCAGCCGAGAGGTCTATTGTACGCGCGGCTAGGGGGAACAAACGTCCCCCCCCCCGGTTGATGCTCACTTGCAGGACATTTCTCTCCGTACCCACAATCGCGAGGTCTAGCCTACCGTCTCCATTGAAATCTGACGCTTCGAGTGCGGCGGGGTACGCCGGGCCAAACGTCGCCTGCTCTTTGTCGAAGCCCGCCAGGCCGTATGCGAACAGTTCGAACCAGTTATTGCGGGGCCCACAAACACCCACTGCGAGCTCTACGCGGCCCGAGCCGTTGAATCTCCCGCTGCCAACCGCACAGGACGGGGCAAACGCCGCGGCGAAAGTCATGCGTCCCAGGTGTCCCCCACCCTCGTTAAAGAGCACACCTACCTTCTGGATCTCAGGAACACCCACGATGACATCCGGGAGCCCGTCGCCATTCAGGTCACCGATCGCGAGTGACGAGGCGGCGCCAGGCGTTCTCTGGTCATTTGCAGGCGGCAGCGCTCTCGCATCCACCGGAAGCACTCGGCTATTGGGAAAGACGAGGCGCACCTCCCCGGGCTCCAGCTCGATTCGGACCCGTTGTACATGAGCCGAGAGCTGAACCGTGTCGATATCGAGATCTTGGACACCGGAACGGGGCAGCGCGGCCAGGATTGACGCAGCGGATTGCGCGCTATAGACGTCGAGGATCTGCTCTGCCTTCCGATGGACCGCCTCTCCTCGGAGCCGCACCCAGCCCGAACCAATCCGGTCCAGATCGGTCCCAAGCGATGTCCACGCCGGCTCCGGCTGTCGCGGACTGCCAAACCGAGGGTCCATTCCCACGGAATTCCCATAACCTGGAAAGGGCATCGCGGCTGAATCCAAAGCAACGACGACACGGAGACGAGGGGCGGACGACGACGTGGCAGCCCCACGCAAATCCGCGGCGAGTGGCTCGACTACGTGTTCGTCTGTGGTGGGCGGCAATCCACCTTCTGGGACCGTGGCCTCCAGCAGATCACCGAGCGTCGATTGAAGCAGATGCTTCTTCCATGGAAGACGCAAATCGTCAAGCAGGGCGCAGAATGCCGCGCCGGTCACGTAGTACCTGTTTCCCCCGAACCAAGTTCCGCCGAGATCAAGTTCGCGCCCTCCAATTTCGAGCACTTGCGCGAGTCGACGTTCCTCCTCCGCGCGAGAGAGGTGGCGGACGCGGCTCGCTGTCTGCAGGTCGAAATAGCGGGCGGTCCCTTCGATTAGCTCCCACGCAATCACTTGCGGCGATAGAAGCCCATGGGCTCGCACAGCGTCACGCGCGGCCCGCCACTCTTGCAGGGCCGCCTTCCGCTGCTGTCCGATCGTTCGGAGCGCCTTCGCGAGTGCGAGCTGCTCGGTGAGCAAGAGCCGCCCCTCCTCCATCGTGGGGAGGGGCAGCCCGTCCCCCTTCAAGTCGATCGCCGAGCCTGCGCCCGAAGAAGACTGGTACTCGTGAAAGAGTTCGTGCGCGAGCGCCTCTCCTTCGTCCATGCCTGCGATGCCGCTGGGATAAGCGATGATCTCGGCTCCGAATCCGCCCCGCCGAAGGAGTTCGAGGTGTCCATTCTCGCTTCCGAGGTGGACTAGAATCGGCAGCTCAGGCGCGCCCAGGGGCAGGCCGACAGACAGCCAGCAAGGACATCGATCGCCCCTGAGCGGTCGGAAGCCTTCCGATGGCGCAGCGCCCAAAAGCAGCGACCAGCGTGTCGAGATTACGACGGCCGGAACGACATCGAGACGGAAGCCCGGCCACGCCTTGCCCTCCTCTCGTGCCGCCGTGCGGTATCTTTCGACCTCGGACCGCACCCGGAGCAGGTCGGGCGGCGGTCGACCAGATCTTGGCGTACTGACCGCAGCGATTAGCGCAGCCGCGATACCTGCGATCACCACGGGCTCTCCCGATCGGAGCGGGCCGGCAGGTCCACACGCAAGACGCCTGATCGTTCCACCTCCAGTCGCGTGGCGTCGATTGGAATGTCGATCTGGGGCAGCGTTACTGCCCCCGACCCGCGATGAAGCCCCTCCAGCAACGCGCGAGAGCTCTTGCCAAACAGAAGCGCCGTCAACCCCTGCGAGCGCTCGTGAAGGGCACCAGTACACAGCGCCACGCTGCCGTCGGCGTGGAGCGTCTCCAAGCCAACGAACCAGCCATCCTGCCCGTCCGCGGCCGTCCATCGGACCGGCAGTCCATGGCGACGGTAACCGTCGGCCCTCACTTCGATTTTGGCGACTGCCTGCTCCTCAAGCTGACCTTCCGCCTGCCGTTCACCAACGGCTACGAGGTGCGGTGTCTCGGAATACCAGCCCGAACCATAAACGTCAGTCCAGGGATCGTGCTGAATATTCCGTTCCCAGCCCGGCGTACGTGCACGCCATGCGAGGGTCAGCCCAGCCAGTTCCCAAATGCGAGCATGCGCCGCAAGAGCCGCGGATTTCACCGACACGAGTCCCGGATCCGCGTCCTCAACCAGCATCCAGAGCGCCGCACCAACATAGTACGCCCGATTTGAATAAAACCGCGCCGGCCACAGGTCTCGTCCGCCCGCTTCGAGCAGGTCGGCAAGATGTGCCTCGAGGTCTTCCCGTCGCCAGTGCCGCAACCGCGCCATGACCTCGAGCACGAATTTCTCGGCTGCCCCGCCTGTTCCTTCCAGGACAGTCGAGCCGTCAGGGATCATCCGCTCACCGACCAGCTTCCTTCGCACAGCAAGCCAATCGGCGATGAGCGCGCTCCGGCGCTTGGCGCGAAGCGCTTGTGCGAGAAGTCGCTGTTCACAGATGAGCCAGTTCCGTGCGCGTTGGTCGCGAGGCTGGTCGCTGAGTGAATCCCAGTCGACCTCCAACTCCGTGTTACGCATTCCGATTTCCCGCTCATAGCGATAGAAGCGGTCGTATAGCGCCATCACCCAGTGACACGGTGGACCAGTCGGAATGACAGCAGCAACCAGCGTGCCGGATTGAAACCGGTACGCGTCTGCTTGGTCGACGTCCTCTGCCTCCCATTCCTTTCCGGTCTTCTCGAAGACCCAGTATGTTAGATCCGATTCCCGGATCACTGCAAGACCACGAGGGCGCCAGCATGGGCATGATCCGCCCCGGATCGGCATGAAACCGTGCGAAGGCGGAGCGAAGAAGAGCGCCGCCCACTGCTCGTCCGCGACGATCAGCGGCTGTTCTTCGAAGAAGTTGAGGCCCGGCCAGTTTCGACCGATCTCCTCCGCCGCTGAAAACGCCCGCTCGTATTCCGAAATTTCAGCGCCAGCTTGCGGCGATGGCCGTTCGAAAACAGCCGCGCGCACGACCCCAGCCAGCGCAAGCATTAGGACCCATTCTGTAGCCACAAACGGACTCTACCCGCGAAGGGTCCAAACCCATGTCCGTCTGCTTAGGCCAAAAAGCCGAGTCAATTGAGTCGCTTGCGGTGCAAGGGTTTAGTGGCGTCAGAGGGGTGTGATTCAAGGGAGCCTCCACGGCACGGAGGCCACGATGACCGGCGACGACATTGAGGACG
>DAIDIT010000061.1 GCA_027451705.1 Pseudomonadota bacterium | reverse complement strand
CGAGGCCGACGTGGCCGATCTTTCCCGCACCCAGCGCGCGGTCGAACTGCTCGCGGGTGAGGCCAACTCCCACCTTGCGCCGGAGCGGCTCCCGTCGCGTCGCGGCGTCGACCACCCGCTCGGCCTCGACCCGTGTGATCTTGCCGGTCACCGCGCCCAGCGTCGCGACCAGCCGGTCGAGCACGAAACCAGGGTTCACGCCGGTGCCGAGCACCGAGACGTCCGCCGCCGCCGCCGCCTTCTCGAGCTTCTCCGCCAGCTCCGGGTGGTTCAGCCACGGGAACGCGAGCTCCTCGCACGAGGAGACGACGTTCAGCCCGAGCTTGACCGCCCGCTCGATCTGGGCCGCCACCGTCGGCAGCCGCGAGCCCGTGAGCTGGAACAGCACGCCGCCGCGCGCCCGGGAGAGCACCTTCGGGCTCTCCTCCTCGACGCGCAGCTCGCCGGCCGGCCGGCCCAGCAGCTCCGAGAGCGGCTTGCCCGAAAGCTGGGGATCGACGTCGACGGCCGCGACGAGGCGAAGCTCCGGGCTGTCGAGGACGGCCGAGGCGACCGCCCGGCCCATGCTGCCGAGGCCGGAAATGGCCACGGGCAGCGTCGCCTCCTCGGACGCAGGCCCCCTCTCCGGAAGGCTTGGCGGTACGCTCAACGAGGCTCTCCCGAAAGCCGAAAACAGCCCAACCCGCAAAGCTTATAGGGGGATTGCCCGCTGGGAGGCAAGCACGACAGTCAACGGGTCGCCGCGAAAAAAGCCGGCGAATGGGCGGTCGGGCATCGACTGAGCGCCGGCCTGTCCGCTCCCAGGCCCGCCCCAGAACCCGATAACCATATGGAACTCCAAGAGTTCCAGTCCGGGGCGGAAGGGGTCGAGATTCGCTTGCCCCCACCCCCGCCTGGCCGCATCTTCTGCGGGCGGGCGGGCAACACCCTTACCTACCGGAGGTCGTCGCATGGGGGCGTCGAAGCGGTTCGATCTCGTGGTCATCGGCACCGGCAGCGCCGGGACGGCGGTCGCCAAGCGCTGCCGGAAGTCGGGCTGGAGCGTCGCCATCGCCGATTCGCGTCCGTTCGGCGGCACCTGCGCGAACCGCGGCTGCGACCCCAAGAAGGTCCTCGTCGGCGTCGCCGAGGCGGTCGACGCGGCGCGGCGGCTCGAGGGCAAGGGGGTGCGCGGGGCGCCCGCCGTCGACTGGCGCGACCTCGCCAGCTTCAAGCGGACGTTCACCGACCCCGTCCCGGAAGAGAGCGAGGAGGGGCTGAAGGCCCTGGGCGTCGAGACCCTCCACGGCCCGGCGCGCTTCACCGGCGCGACCACCGTCCAGGTCGGCGAGGCGGTCCTCGAGGCCCGCCACGTCGTCATCGCCACCGGCGCCGTCCCGATGAAGCTCGGCCTGCCGGGCGAGGCGCACCTCGTCACGAGCGACGGCTTTCTCGACCTTCCGGCGCTGCCGCCGCGCATCGTCTTCCTCGGCTCGGGCTACATCTCCTTCGAGTTCGCGCACATCGCCGCGACCGCCGGGGCGAAGGTGACGATGCTCGAGCTGCTCGACCGGCCGCTCGCGGGCTTCGACCCCGACCTCGTCGGCCTCCTCGTCGAGCGGACGCGCCGGATGGGCATCGACCTCCATTTGAAGACTCGCGCCGAGGCGATCGAGAAGACCGACCGCGCCTACCTCGTCCGGACGACGTCGCCCGACGGCACCGCCACCTTCGAGGCCGACCTCGTGGTCCACGGCGCCGGCCGCGTCCCGAACCTCGACGACCTCGACCTCGGCCGCGGCGGGGTCGAGCGCGGCAAGCACGGCGTCGTCGTCGACGCCCACCTGCGCAGCGTCAGCAACCCCGCGGTCTACGCCGCCGGCGACGCGGCGGCGAGCGGCCCCATGCTGACGCCCGTCGCGGGCTTCGCGGGCCGCCTGGTCGCCGAGAACCTCTTGCACGGCGACGGCAAGGCGATCGCCTACCCGCCCGTGCCGAGCGTCGTCTACACCCTGCCCCACCTCGCGACGGTCGGGCTCTCCGAGGCCGAGGCGCGCGCCCAGGGGCGCAAGTTCCACACGAACTTCCAGCGGACCTCCGGCTGGTACAGCTCGCGGAGGCTCGGCGAGGCGTTCACCGCGCACAAGGTCCTCGTGGAGGAGCCGTCCGGCCGCATCCTGGGCGCGCACCTGCTGGGCCCGGGCGCCGACGAGCTGATCAACCTCTTCGCCCTCGCGATGCGGACGGGCCTCTCCGCGGACGAGCTGCGCGATTCGATCTTCGCCTACCCCACCCTCGCCTCGAACCTCCCCTACATGCTGTAACGCCCGCGCCGCCGCGGGGACTGAACGCTTCGACGGGCCGCGATGGACGCGGTTCCCCTCAGACCCCGGAGGTCCCACGTGGCGAAGATGTGTCCCCTCGACGGCTGCAAGAACAGGAAAGGGTTGTGCATCCACGACTGGATGATGATCGCGATGGGCGCGATGGCGGCCGTGCTCGCGGGCGCGCACTGGGTCGTGCACGCGTTCTAGCCCATGGCGGAGGCGGCCCCAGAGCTTCCGTGGCGCGGCGGCGGCCCGTCGCCTTCGTTCCCCTGGCGCATCCTCGCGAAGGCCGGCGAGGGCGCCATGGGCGAGGTGTACCTCGCCGAGGACCCGGAGCTCGGGCGGCGGGTCGCGATCAAGGTCATGCGGCCGGACCTCCTCTCGGGGCTGCCCGCGGCCGACGCGCGCGCCGCACTCCAGCGCTTCGTGCAGGAGGCCCGGGCGGCGGCGGCCCTCTCGCACCCCGGCGTCCCCGCGATCCACCGCGTCGGCACCGAGGGCGGCTGGCCCTTCATCGTCATGGAGTGGCTCGACGGCCCGACGCTCGAGCAGGCGCTCGGGGGCCGCCGGCTGCCGCCGCCGCAGGCGGCCTGGCTCGGCCTCCAGATCCTCTCCGTCCTGGAGGCGGCCCACGGCGCGGGCATCGTCCACCGCGACATCAAGCCCGGCAACCTCGTCGTGACCCGCGACCGCCGCGTGAAGCTGACCGACTTCGGGATCGCCCACGTCCACGGCTCGGCGCTCGCCCGCACGCAGGCCGGCGCGATCCTCGGCACGCCGCAGTACGCCGCGCCCGAGCAGCTCGCGGGGCGGCCGGTGGACGGCCGCGCGGACCTCTACGCGGTCGGCGCCGTCCTCTACCAGGCGCTCTGCGGGCGTCCGCCCTTCGAGGCCGCGACGGTCTACGAGCTGATCCACCGCGTCCAGAGCGAATCGCCGCCCGCGCCCGGCGCGCTCGTCCCCGGGCTCCCGCCCGCGTGGGACGCGCTCCTGTCGCGGGCGCTCGCGAAGCGCGCGGAGGACCGGTTCGCGAACGCGCGCGAGATGGCGGCGGCCCTCGCGCCCCTCGCGACGCCGGCGGCGGCCGCGCCCGTGCGGGCCGCGCCGGAGCCGACGCTCGCCTCCGTGCCGGTCGCGCGGCTGTCGGGTTCGACGCCCCAGGCCCTGGTGGCCTCCCTCGTGCGGCAGTGGCCCGCGACGCCCCTCGGGCGCCGCCCGGTCGCGCCGCTCCTCGACCAGCTCGCCGAGCGGCCGCTGCACGCCCCCGCGTTCTCGGGCGCGCTCGAGCTGCCGGGCGCCGTGCTCCTCTACTACGACGGCGTCCTCTACGGGGCCTTCGACCCCTCGGGAGGCCCCTGCGGCGACGCCGTGGTCGACGCCCTCGCGCCCGAGGCCGAGGCCACGCTGCGCGCCGCGCCCTCGAGCCTCGATCCGCGCGCGATCACGCTGCTCGCCTCGCTCTCGCGCGGCGCCGGGGGCGACTGGCTCGACGGCGCGGTGACCGACCTGCCGCGCCTCGCGGGCAAGCTCTCGGCGGACGGCTTCGACGGCGCGCTCCGGCTCGCCCGCGGCCCGGCGCTCGGCTTCGCCCTCTTCAGCAAGGGGACGCGGCTGCTCGACCTTCTCGGCGACGGCTGGCCCGACGCGGGCCGGGAGCGCTGGGAGCGCTGGATCGGGACGAGCGGCGCCCGCGCCCGCGTCGAGCCGCGGGAGGTCGACTTCCCCTCGCTCTCCTTCCGCCAGCAGCTCGCGGAGTGCGCGCTCGACATCGTCCGGCCGGCCGCGCCGGCGGGCGGCGCCCTGCGTTCCGACGCGGTCGCGGAGGCGCAGGCCCTGCGGCTCCAGCCGCGCGGCCCGTCGCTGCACCGCAGCGGCTCGATGCTCGACGCGCTGGTCGGGGGCGATCCCGCCCAGGCGGCCGCGCGCTGGCTGCTCGCCGAATTGCCGATCCAGTTCGACCAGTTCGGCCGGACCGCGCGCTGGCGCAAGCTCGTCGAGCCCCTCGCCTCGGCGCGCGAGATCCGGCTGCACCACGCGCTCCTCGGTCCGGGCGCGCGCGGCTTCGACGCGGCGGCGTTCGACGGCGCGGGGCGGGCGACCCACCTGCTCGACCGCGTGGCCGCGGGCAGCCGGGAGGCGGTCGAGGCGTTCGCCGCACGCGCGCGCGCGGCGAAGTCGGGCCCCGCGCCCGCGCTCGGGGGCGCCGTCCTCTTCGCCCCCCGCTTCGACGACGAGGCGCTCGACGCCTACCTGCGCGCGCTGCGCGGCGCCGGCCGATCGCTCCGCGGCGTCCTCTCCCACCGCGAGGGATTCGTGCGGACCTCCGCCGCGGACGGCTTCCACCTGCTCCTCGTCGAGGAAGACGGCGGCCGCCGCCGCCCGCTGGTTCCGGAATAGCCCCGCCCGCCGCGCCTGCGATCCCGAGACTATTCCGCGGCGGTCTTCTTCTTCGGCTTCGCGTCGAGGAACTCGACGTTCTCGCCGATGCGCGGGGCGGCGGGGCCGGACTGGAAGACCTCGAGCAGCTTGAGCTGGGACTCGACGAGGGAGCGGAGGCCCGTCTCGAACTGGACGCGCTGCCGCTTCAGCTCCGCGATCTCGTCGAGGATCTGCACGAGCCGGGTGTGCGCGCCCTGGACGATCTTCTCCGCCTGCAGCTCGGCCTCGCTCACCACGACCTCGGCCTGCCGCTTCGCCGCGTCCTTGATGTCGTCGGAGACCTTCTGGGCCGTAACCATCGTCTCCTGGAGCGTCTTCTCGCGCTCGCGGAACTCCTCGATGCGCGCGGCCTTGCGCTTGAGCTCGTCCTTGACCGCGAGGGTCTCGCGGACGACCTCCTCGAACTCGGCCGCGACCAGCTCGAGGAAGGCCTCGACCTCCCGCGGATCGAGCCCGCGCATCTTGCGGCTGAACTGCTTCTGGCGGATGTCGAGCGGCGTGACTTTCATGGCGACGCAACTGTAGCACGGGCCTTGGAAAGGCCCAATTTTCAGCCCCGGAGGCGGTCGCCCAGCTCGCGGGCGCGCCGCGTCGCCGCCTCGACCGCGTCGATCAGCGTCGTCCGAAGCCCGCCCGCCTCCAGGGTGTGCAGGCCGGCGATCGCCGTCCCGCCCGGCGAGGTCACCATGTCCTTGAGCTGGCCCGGGTGGAGCTTGGTCTCGAGCAGGAGCTTCGCCGACCCGAGCACCGTCTGCGCGGCCAGGTCCTGCGCGATGTGCCGCGACAGCCCGACCTTCACGCCCGCGTCCGAGAGCGCCTCGATCACGAGGAAGACGTAGGCGGGCCCGCTGCCGGAGAGGCCGGTGACCGCGTCGAGCAGCGCCTCCTCGACGACCGCCGTCTTGCCGACCGCGTCGAAGAGCGCCGTCGCCGTCTCGAGATCCTCCGCCGTCGCGTGCCCGCCCGCCGCGAGCCCCGTCGCGCTCGCGCCCACGAGCGCCGCGACGTTCGGCATCGCCCGCACCACCCGCGCGGGCGGCCGCAGCCGCCGCGCGATGGCCGAGATGGGGACGCCCGCCGCGACCGAGATCGACAGCTTGGCCGCGTCGATGAGCGCCGCGCACTGCTCCAGCACCCCGTCGAGGATCTGCGGCTTGACCGCGAAGATGACGACGCTCGCCGCCTGCGCCACCTCGCGGTTGTCGCGCGTCAGGTGGACGCCGTAGTGCTTCAGCTCGTCGAGCCGCTCCTGGTGCGGCGCGCTCGCCCAGATGTCCGCCGGCGCCGCCGTCCCCGCCGCGATCCAGCCCTTGAGCAGCGCCTCCCCCATGTTCCCGCAGCCGACGATCCCGAGTGTCCGTCCCATGACGGCGGACTGTGTGCGTTCGAAGGCCCCGTGTCAACGCGATTGCCGAAGCGCGGAGGGCGCCCGCCGTTTGGGCCGGGCGCCCTCGTGCCGCGCGCGGCGGCTACGCGTTCCCCGTGCCGGTCGGGTCCGAGCCGCCGGCCGGGGCGGGTGCCGGCGCCGGGGCCACCGGTGCGGCGGCGGGGCTGCTCGCCGCCTGGGGGAGGTTCACCGGGGGCGCGCCGACCTCCATCTCGCCTCCCGAGGGCAGGTGTATCGGCGGGTTTCCAACGACCTTGATGGCGGCCCGCTGCCTCTTGCCCATGATCCCGTGGACCTGGCGCGTCTGTCGGCGCTTGGCGTTGGCCACGACCTGCTGCTGGCTCGTCGTGGTCAGTGCCTTGTCCATGGGGATCCCGAAGCTCGCGAGCTGCGTGCTCTGGCGGCCGAGCAAGCTCTTGACGGCCGTCTTGCCCTCCTTGATCACCATCGACGTTTCGAGCGTGATGGCGTTCCGGTTGTTCACCGCGTCAACGTGCGCCTGCTTGGTCGCCTCCACCGCCGCCTGCGCCGCGAGGTACCTCTGGCAGACGGCCTGGAACGTTGCCTTCGTCATCACCGTCCCGTTGATGTTGACCTTCGTCTTGGCCGAGAGGCCCTGCACGCCCTCGTTGAACTTCTGGACGTCGCGTGCGAGGGCGCCGGGGCGAATGGCCTTGGGCTTCGTGGGGAGCGTTGCCATGTGTGTCTCCTTCGTTCGGGGAGAGCCGGCCGTGCCGGATCCCCGGTGGGGTTCAACTGCCTCTGCAAGCGAGGGCGCCCAATCGCGCCGTCCTGTGGACCCCTTGTTCACGCGCCATGCCAGACCTAACCGTCCGTATTTCCTGATCCGGCCCGACCGGGCCGCGGGCTCGATTCCGGACTTGTGTCCGGGTTCCGAACCGGCGGCATCGGCCCGAGCCCCCCGCGACCGGCCGAGGCGCGCGCCGGCAACCGGGGCCGTTGCGCGCAAGGGACGGCTGCGCAGGCGCGCGAGCGGAGAGCCTGCCCGCAGGGGCCCGATGCGCGCGTGCAGGGCCGGTTCGCCCGTGCGCACAGGAGCCTTGCGCACGCGCAACCGGGCCCTGCGCGGGGGTAGCGCGGCCGTGCGTGGGTGCAGCGCAACCCCGCGATTGTGCAAGACGTCGCTGCCCGCTTGCTCTGGACCGTTGCGCGCGTGCGAGGCCCCGCTGCACGCGCGCAAGGCCGCGTTGCACCCGCGCAGTGCGGCCATGCCTGCGTGCACGGGAGGGCGGCGGGAAGGCAGCGGGCCCGATCGCGCGCGAGGGAGGCGGTTGCGCGGGCGCGACGGAGCCTTGCGCTTCCGCGACGCGGCACTGCGCGCGCGCCGGGGCGCGCTGCCCG
>DAIDIT010000060.1 GCA_027451705.1 Pseudomonadota bacterium | reverse complement strand
CGGCCGCATCGGGGATGCGCACCGCCATCGTCGCGTCGAGATCTGCCGCAAGGCCCATCGTCGTGCCCTCCTCTCCTTGAGAGCACGATCGCTCATCCCCCTGTCATCATTGGAACTTGCGGCCTTAACTCACCGGCATTGCCGCTAGCCCGGGTTGTTCAGGCCTATCCGTTCGTGGTCTTGTGGATCTGGAAGGCGAGGAGCTGGCCGTCGCCGGTGACGACGTAGAGGCGGTCGCCGTCGATCGCGAGGTCGCTCTGGATCTTCGTGCCGCCGTCGTACTTCCAGAAGAGGTGGCCCGTCTTCTGGTCGAAGGCGTAGAGCGTGCCGTCGCCCGCGCCGGCGCCCACGAAGACGAGGTTCTGGTAGGCCGCGGCGCGCCCGAAGACGGGGCCGGCGAGCTGGGTGCTCCAGAGCTTCTTCCCGGTCGCGGCGTCGAGCGCATAGAAGACGTGGTCGGTTCCGCCGACGAAAAGCGTTCCGCCCGCGAGGATTGGGCCGGCGTTCACCTGATCGCCCGTCTGGAACGTCCAGCCCACGGACGGCGCGCTCGCCCCGAGGTTGGACAGCGCGTAGACCCGGTGGTCGTTGCTGCCGAAATAGAGGACGCCGCGGTCGAGCAGCGGGCTCGAGGTGATGCCGTCGCCGGTCGCGAAGCGCCAGCGGAGCGCGCCGGTCTTGGCGTCGAGGGCGTACAGACCGCCGTCGAGGTTGCCCGCGTAGACGACCCCCTCCGCGGCGAGGAGCCGCGCGTAGGAGAAGGCCTTCGGCGCGGGCGCCGGGGCCGCGGCCGAGGCGGGGACGACGCGGTGGTCCTTGCCCGTCGCGGGCGGGACCGCCGCGACCTCGTTCGGCGGCGCGGCCTCCGCCGGGTACTGCCAGACGATCCGGTGGTCGGCCTCCCCGATCGCGTAGACGTGGCCATCGTAGCTGCCCGCGTAGACCAGCCCGTCCGAGACCACCGGCGTCCCCTTGATCCGGTCGTGCGTCGGCACCTCCCAGATCGAACGGCCGGTCGCGAGGTCGACCCCGTAGAGGCTGTAGTTGGTGCTGCCGAAGAACGCGTGCCGCCCGTCCACCGCGGCGCCGCCGACCACCTCTTTGCTGGTCGCGAAGCGCCAGCGGAGGCTGCCGTCGGTCCGGTCGACCGCGCTCAGGTAGCCGGCCTCGTTGCCGAAGAGAACCATGTCCTTCGTGAGGGTCGGATTGCCGCGGCTGCCCGAGCCGCCCTGGAAGGCCCAGGTCTGCTCGACCGGCTTCTGGCATCCCACGAGCGCCACCGCGACCAGCAGGGCGTTGCCTATCGAACGCATGGACGGCTCCGGGTCCGTTCCCCACCCAGGCCGAAATATGGCAAGCGTCGCCCGCCTGTCAACCGCTCCCCCGTTTGGCCGGGGAACGCGCGATCCTTCGAAGGACCGGCAATTCGAAAGGGCGATCTCCTCGCCTCCGCCGGCCGACGCGCGTTAGGATGGCCACCGTGGACATGGTCGAATCTTTCCACGCGGTTCCAGTCCTCGAAGCATGGGACGAGACGCCTTCCTTGCGCGGCCTGCGGCTGCGGCTCGCCCCCGACCTCGTCCGCCAGCACGTCGCGCCCGGCCAGTTGCTCCGCGTCCGGCCCCCGGAGGGACAGGCCGGCTACTTCGCGATCGGCAGCCCTCCCGCCGCCGGCGAGCGGGCCGTGCTGCTCGTCAAGCGGGGCGGCCGGATCGCCGATCTGGTGATCGACGCCGCGCGGGAAGGGCAGACGCTCGATGTCACCGCCCCCTTCGGGCCGGGCTTCCCGGCGTCCGAGGCGCGCGACCGGGACGTCCTCCTCTTCGCGACCGGTTCGGGGATCACCCCGCTGCGCGCCTTGCTCCACCAGCTCCTCGTCGAGCGCGCGGCCCGGCGGATCGTGCTCTATTACGGGCAGCGCGGAGAGGGCGGGGAGGGCGACTTCGCCTTCTCGCGGGAGTGGGATGGCTGGCGGCGGGGCGGCGCAGACGTCCGCCTGGTGGCGTCGCGCCCGGTGCCGGGGTGGCCGGGCCTGACCGGACACGTGCAGAAAGTGGCCGAGGCGACCGGCTTCGGCGGCGTGGAGGCCGCCCGCTCGGTTGCCTACCTGGCGGGCCTGCCGCAGATGGTGGCGGAGGCCCGCGACGCGCTCCTCCGCTTCGGCCTGCCGGCCGGTCGGATCTTCGAGAATCGGTGACCCCGGCGAGATCTCGGCGCGTTCCGTCGACGGTCGTTGCGACGATCTTGGCGCGGATCAAGACGGCCGCGCCGGCGAGAATGGGCGATCGCTCGACTGTTGGGGCTGTTATAGTGTCGCCCGCAAATGCCGACGAGGCCTCGCTCCATGATCTCTCCCCAGGAAACCCGCGCCGAGGTGCCGACCCTCGGGCTCCCCGGCTTCACCTTCGGCGATCTCCACCGCACCGACCGCCTCCCCGCGCTGACCGAGGCCTTTCACGCCTCGCTGCGCGCGGCCGATCCCGCACTGGCCGACCGTTTCGACGCCTACCGTGCCGGCGAGCGCGGCGAGGGGCCGCCGCACGGCCTGTCGCGGCCCCAGGAGTCGCAGCTCCTCATCGAGGTCGCGGGACACCTCTCGCGGTTCGTCGCCCGGCTGTTCCGGGTCGAGGCGGAGGTCGACGGGTTGCGGGCGGCGGTCGTGGCCGAACGGCCCCGCTTCGACCTGCGGCGCGACTTCATGGCCAAGCGCGTCTTCCGCAAGGGCGCCAAGGACCGGCCCTCCGCCTCGGACCTCCCCGACCTCGAGCGGCGCGCCCGCGCGCTGCTCGCCGAGATCTCGCCCGCGGGGCCCGCCGCGGCCGACGACGAGCGGGCCTTCGCGGCCGCCGTCCAGCAGCTCGCCGCGCGCTCCGACAGCGCCGGTCTCGACCTGCTCGAGCGCTTCACGTACGCCCGCTGCCAGCTGCCCGCCGAGAAGGCGAAACTCCACGGCTGGATCTCGCGCCGGCTGCCGCACGCGGTGGACCACCACGCGCTCGTCGAGCTGGTGCGGCAGGACCCCGCGCTGCCCGAGGCGTTCGTCGGTCCGGCCGAGACGCGGCGGCGCCGCGACGGCTTCAAGCTGACGGACCGTCGCGGCACCGCGCTCGAGGTCCAGGGCGAGGTGGACTACTGCGTCTACTGCCACGAGCGCGAGAAGGACTCCTGCTCGAAAGGCTTCCACGAAGCTGGCGGCGGCTTCCGCAAGAACCCGCTCGGCATCCCGCTCGCGGGCTGTCCGCTCGAGGAGCGGATCGGCGAGATGCACCGGCTCGAGCTCGAAGGCGACTCGCTCGGCGCGCTCGCGATGATCTGCCTCGACAACCCGATGCTCCCCGGCACCGGGCACCGCATCTGCAACGACTGCATGAAGGCCTGCGTCTTCCAGAAGCAGGAGCCGGTGAACATCCCGCAGGTCGAGACGGCGGTGCTGACGCAGATCCTCCACCTCCCGTGGGGCTGCGAGATCTACGGGCTGCTCACCCGCTGGAACCCGCTGAACGTCGCCCGGCCCCACGCCCTGCCGTACAACGGCAAGAACGTCCTCGTGGTCGGCCTGGGTCCGGCCGGCTACACGCTCGCGCACCATCTGCTGAACGAGGGCTTCGGCGTGGTCGGGATCGACGGCCTGAAGATCGAGCCGCTTCCGCCCGCGCTGGTCGGCCGTGAAGGCGAGCCGCCGCCGCCCATCCGCGACTTCCGCGAGCTCGAGCGCGAGCTGGACGACCGCGTCCTCGCGGGTTTCGGCGGCGTGTCCGAGTACGGGATCACCGTCCGCTGGGACAAGAACTTCCTCACGCTGCTGCACATGACCCTCGCCCGCCGCGACCGCTTCCGCGCCTACGGCGGCATCCGATTCGGCGGCACGCTCACCGCCGAGGACGCCTTCGAGCTGGGCTTCGACCACGTCGCGCTCGCCTCGGGGGCCGGGCGCCCGACGCTCGTCGGGATGAAGAACAACCTGATCCGCGGGGTCCGCAAGGCCAGCGATTTCCTGATGGCGCTCCAGCTCACGGGCGCCTTCAAGCGCGACGCGATGGCAAACCTCCAGGTCGCGCTGCCGGCGGTCGTCATCGGCGGCGGCCTCACCGCCATCGACACCGCGACCGAACTCGCCGCCTACTACCCGCTCCAGGCCGAGAAGGTCCTCGCCCGCTACGAGACCCTCTGCCGCGAGCGGCCCGAGGCCGAGGTCCGGCGCGGCTACTCGCCCGAGGAGGCCGAGACGCTCGACGAACTGCTCGCCCACGGGCGGTCGGTGCGGCAGGAGCGCGAGCGGGCCCGCGCGGCGGGGGAGGCGCCCGACTTCGCGAAGCTCGTCGCCGCGTGGGGCGGGGTCCACATCGTCTACCGCCGCTCGCTCCAGGATTCGCCGGCCTACCGGCTCAACCACGAGGAGGTCATCAAGTCGCTCGAGGAGGGCATCCGCTACCTCGAGCTGCTCTCGCCCGTCGAGGCCGTGGCGGGGCCGACCGGCGCCGTCCGGGCGGTCCGCTTCGAGCGGCAGGTCGAGCGCGACGGCAAACTCGTGGGAAGCGGGGAGATCGTCGAGCTGCCGGCACGGACCGTGTGCGTCGCGGCCGGAACCTCGCCGAACGTCACCTACGAGAAGGAGTGCCCCGGCAGCTTCGAGCTGGACGAGCGCCGCCACTTCTTCCAGCTCTATCGCGCCGAGTACCCGCCGTCCTGGCCCGACGGCGCGGGCGAGCCGTCGTTCACGAAGGTGCCCAAGGAGGTCGTCACGCTGGCCAAGGGCCGGCCCGGCTTCTTCACCTCCTACGCCGGCCCGCGCGGCCAGCGCATCAGCATCTACGGCGACAACCACCCGACCTACGCCGGAAGCGTCGTCAAGGCGATGGCCTCCGCGCGCGACGGCTACCGCGAGATCTCGCGCCTCTTCGCGCGCGAGCTGCGGTCGGTCGCGCCGGCCGAACAGCCGCTGCGCGACGCGCGCTTCGCCGCGCTGGTCTCCCGCCTGGACGACGGGCTGCGCGCGCGGGTCGACCGGGTCGTCCGGCTGACTCCGACCATCGTCGAGGTGGTCGTCCGCGCGCCGTTCGCCGCCCGCCGCTTCCAGCCGGGACAGTTCTACCGGCTCCAGAACTACGAGAGCGAGGCGGCGCTGGTCGACGGGACGCGGCTCTGCATGGAGGGGCTCGCCCTGACCGGCGCGTGGACGGATCCCGAGAAGGGGCTGCTGTCGTTGATCGTGCTGGAGATGGGCGGCAGCTCGCGCCTCTGCGCGGCGCTCCGCCCCGGCGAGCCCGTCGTCGTGATGGGCCCGACCGGCGCTCCGACCGAGATCCCGCAGGGCGAGACCGTGCTGCTCTGCGGCGGCGGCCTCGGCAACGCAGTGCTCTTCTCGATCGCCCGGGCGCTCCGCAACCACGGAAACCGGGTGCTGTACTTCGCGGGCTACAAGAAGGCGGAGGACCTCTTCAAGCGAGACGAGATCGAGGCCGCGACCGACCAGGTGATCTGGAGCGTCGACGCGGGCGCGCCGATCGTGCCGCGCAGGCCGCAGGACCGCGCGTTCGTCGGCAACATCGTGCAGGCGCTGGTCGCGTTCGCGGAAGGGAAGCTCGGCGAGCGCGTGGCGCAGTTGTCGGACGCGCGCCGGATCATCGCCATCGGCAGCGACCGGATGATGGCCGCGGTGCAGCAGGCCCGGCACGGCGTCCTCGCCCCGTTCCTCTCGCCGCACAAGGCGATCGGGTCAATCAACTCGCCGATGCAGTGCATGATGAAGGAGATCTGCGCGCAGTGCCTGCAGCGGCACGTCGACCCGCAGACCGGCAAGGAGAGCTTCGTCTTCTCCTGCTTCAACCAGGACCAGGAGCTGGACCGCGTCGACTTCTCCTACCTGCGGGCGCGCCTGTCGCAGACCGGCGTGCTCGAGAAGCTCGGCAACGCGTGGCTCGACCACCTGCTCCGCAGGCGGCCGGATCTCATGCGCGTCTGACGGTTGTTCGGCCGCCGAGGTGGCGGTAGATTCGGGCACCCTCGAGGTGCCCATGAACCGGAACCGCTTCGCCCTCGCCGCCCTCGCTGTGCTCGGCCTCGCCTGCCGGCCGCCGACCGACACCTTCGACGCCGGTTGCTACCCCGCGCCGATCTCGCAGCCGACCGACGCCGGAGCGCCGCAGTGCCAGGCGTGGACGGGCGGCTGCGACAGCAACGGCGTCGCGGCCCTCGAGAACGACGTCACGAACCTCTTCACGAGTACCGGTCAGTGCAGCCAGGATTCCGACTGCGCCCTGTGGGGAGCCCCGATCGCCTACCAGTGCTACGAGCGCAGCTTCACCCCGCCGATCAACCTGGGCAAGCGGCCCCAGATGGATGCCGCGCTCGCGAACCTGCTCTGCGGCTTCTGCCAGGCCTGCTTCGCGGACGGCGGGATCCTGCAGGGGGACGTCTCGCCGCCGCAGCCCGACGCCGGATGCACCGAGGTGCAGTGCTCGAGTGGCCAGTGCGTCGTCTTCAATCCGGGAAGCTGAGCCGCCGCCATGCGAATCGGTCTCTGCCTCTGCGCGTTCCTCCTCGCCGCCACGGCGATCCCGGCCCGGGCCTCCGACACGTCGAGCCTCTTCGAGAAGAAGTGCGCGGGTTGCCACGGGGACGACGGCCGCGGCCACACCCGGATGGGCAGGAAGTTCCACGCGCCGGACTTCGACCGCGCCGGCTATCAGCAGAAGACGACCAACGATGAGATGCGTTCGGCCATCGCGAACGGCATCACTGTAGACGGCCAGCGCCGCATGCCGGGATGGAAGGGCAAGCTGTCCCCAGCCGAGATCGAGGACCTGGTCCGTTACGTCCGGGCGTTTCCGAACGCGAAGAAGTAGGCCCGGCCGCTACGGAACCTGCGTCACGTCGGCTTCGCCGAAGTTGTAGATCTTCCATCGGCCCTCGGCCGAACGGAGGATCAGGTCGACGCGCTTCCGGAGCCGGACGCCCCCGCTTTCGATCGACAGCGTGTACTCGACCTCCCGCTCCCCCGGCGCGGGTGGCGTCCGGTCGTCGAGCTTGTGGTACGAGATGCGCGGCCGGACGGGCGCCGCATCGAGGCCCTGCCGCCGCGCCTGGGCGAGGTCCTGGATCTCCGCCTCGACCCGCTGGGCGGCCGGGCCGTCGCAGAGCCGGAGCGCCGCCGGCTGGTCGATCTCGACGTAGTACTTGTCGAGAAAGCGGCCCTCGACGTCGCCGGGCGAGCGATCGCTGAAACAGCCCGCGAGCAGGCAGAGCGAGGCGAGGGCGGCTCCGACCTTG
Organism: Pseudomonadota bacterium; assembly: GCA_027451705.1. Lineage (GTDB taxonomy): Bacteria > Myxococcota > Myxococcia > Myxococcales > JAKAPL01 > JAKAPL01. The sequence goes on along the minus strand of DAIDIT010000060.1, from coordinate 5,247 downwards.
GACATGCCGCCATGCTATAACAACGCGGCTCGGGATTCGGGAGGCCGACTTGAAGATCTACACGAAGCGCGGCGACCGCGGCGAGACCTCGCTCTACGGCAACGCTGCGGCGTCCAAGGCCTCGGCGCGGGTCTGCGCCTACGGCGAGGTCGACGAACTGAACGCCGCCCTCGGCCTGGCCCGCGCGGCCCTCACCGACGGCGAGATGGATGCGATCCTCGGAGGGCTGCAGGCCCGCCTCTTCGAACTGGGGGCGGAGCTGGCGACGCCGCCCGGGAGAGCCAACGAGGCCAGCGTGCCGATCGGCGCGGCCGAGGTCGAAGCGATCGAGGCGGTCATCGACCGGCTCGACGCGGAGCTGCCGGCGCAGAAGCACTTCGTCCTCCCCGGCGGCGCGCCGGCCGCAGCGGCCCTCCACCTCGCCCGGACCGTCTGCCGGCGTGCCGAGCGCGCCCTCGTGCGGCTGGGCGAGGCCGAACCCATCGGGCCGCAGTCGCTCGTCTTCCTCAACCGCGTCTCGGACCTACTCTTCGTGATGGCCCGCCTCGCCAACCGGCGCGCGGGCCTCCCCGATGTCCCCTGGATCGCCCGCCGACCCGGCTGACCGCGCTCGCCGTCTCAAGGCCCTGGCCTTGCAGCTCGGCTTCGACCTCTGCGGGGTTGCCGCGGCGGGCCCGATCCAGGACGGCGGCCTGCGGGCCTGGCTGGAACGGGGTTACGCGGCCGACATGGGCTACATGGCGCGCCGCATCGACGAGCGGTTGGACCCGCGCCAGATCGTGTCCGGCGCCCGGTCCGTCGTCGTGGTCGCCGTCTCCTACTTCCGCCCCGCGGACGAGGGCGGACGCCCCGGTGACGGCTTGCGCCGCGTCGCCCGCTACGCGCGGGGCCGCGACTACCACCTCTCGGTCCGGCGGCGGCTGCGCAAGCTGCGGCTCCGACTGCTCGATCTTTGTCCGGGTGCGCACGTCCACCCCTCCGTCGACACGAGCCCGGTCATGGAGAAGGTCTGGGCCCAGCGCGCCGGGCTCGGCTGGATCGGCAAGAACGGTCTCCTGATCGCGCCGCCGTTCGGCTCGTGGGTCTTGCTCGGTACGCTCATCACCGACGCCGAGTTGGCGCCCGATCGGCCCCACTCCGAGCAGTGCGGGAGCTGCCGCGCCTGCCTGCCGGCCTGCCCGACGGGCGCGCTGCGCGGCGAAGGGCAGGTCGATTCGCGGCGCTGCCTGTCGTACTGGACGATCGAGACCGCTGCGGCGATCCCGCGCGAGCTGCGCGAGGCGTGCTCGGATTGGACCTTCGGCTGCGACCTCTGCCAGGAGGTCTGCCCCTGGAACCGCGAGGCTCGGCCGGCGAACTGGCCCGATTTCCGTCCCGGCCCGCTGGTCGCACTGCGCTGTTCCGAACTGGCCGAGCTCTCACCCGAGCGCTTCGCCCCGCTCTCGGTTGGGAGCCCGCTGCGCCGCCCGGGGCTCGACGGCTTGCGGCGCAGCGCGGCCCTCGGCCTCGCGCGCCAGGGCGACGCCGAGGCCGCCGCGTGCGCGGCGCGGCTCACCGAGGATCCCGACCAATCCGTTGCCGACGCGGCCGAATGGTCGCTCGATCACCTCCAGCCCGGTGGTCCGGGGAGGCGGGATCGGATATAGCTCGTAGCCCTCGTGCGCGGCTCGGCCGACGGCTGCTACAACCCCTTCTCGCGGGACTTCTGGGTCGGCGCGCTGGACCTGCGGCCGCTCGGCCTCTTCCGGATCACCTTCGGTTTCATCGTCACGGTCGCGACGGTCGACTGTGTGAACATCCTCTACCCGATCCTGTCGGATCAGGGATTGCTGCCCCGCGCCGCGATGCTCGGCGGCATCGTCCGGGAGAACCGCTTCTGCGTCTTCGACGTCGCCGGGCCGTTCTGGGTGACCGTGGCGCTCTGGTCGATCGCGGTCGCGGCCTGCGTCGCCCTGACGATCGGATGGCACAGCCGGCTGTCGTCGGTGGCGGCCTTCGTGCTGGTGACAGGTCTCCACGAGCGGAATCTCCTGGCCTTCGATGGCGCCGACAACGTCATCCGCGTCCTGCTCTTCTGGCTGATGTTCATGCCGAGCGGGGCCCGCTACTCCGTCGACGCGGTCCGGCGCGCCGCTTCTGGCCGCGCCCCGATCACCCACGCGCCGGCGTTCGTCATGCGGCTCGCCCAGATCCAGATCGCCTGGGTCTACCTCGACAGCTTCATGCACAAGTGGGGCGGCGGCAACGAGTGGCACGACGGAACCGCGCTGCACTACGCGCTCGGCCTCGGCCACCTCTTCACCCGGGACCTCGGCCAATTCCTCTTCGAACAGGCCTGGTTCTACGTGCCGGGCACCTACTTCACGATCGCCGCCGAGGCGTCCTTCATCTTCCTGATCTTCTTCCCGTTCTTTCAGCCGTGGCTGAAGGCGATCGCCATCGCGAGCGGCGTCCTGCTCCACTTCGGGATCTGGGCGACGATGAACGTCGGCAACTTCTCCTACCTGATGCCGCTCACCTTCCCGCTGCTGTTCGAGGCCGAGTGGGCTGCGCGGGCCGTCGGAGCCACCCGCCGACTCGTCGGCGGTGGGCTCACCCGCGTCTACTACGACGGCTTCTGTCCGCTCTGCCGGCGGACCGCGGCGCTGTTGCGCGGCCTCGACCCGTTCGGAAACCTGGCGCTCGTCGACTTCCGCCAGGGCGGCGCGCCCGACCTCGACCCCGCGGCGCTCGAACGCCGGATGCACGCGGCGCTGCCGGACGGCCAGGTCGTGGCGGGGTTCGACGCGGTCATCCGGATCGCCCGGCGGTTGCCGGCGCTCTTCTTCCTCGGGTTGCTCGGGGAGTTGCCCGGGGCAGGTGCCGTCGGCCGGCCACTCTACGACCGGATCGCCGCGCGCCGCAGCCTCGATCATCGCTGCGAGGACGGCGCGTGCGCGCTGCCGAGCGCCCCGCCCGAGCGGAGCTGGCGCGACCGGCTGCCGCCGGGACTCCTCACCGCGGCGACCTGGGCGGTGCGGGCCGGCCTCGCCGTGCTGCTGGTCGGCTGCTTCTGGTTCGCGCTCCCCTCCGACGCGACGGTCTTCGTCCCGAAGATCCAGGTCGCCGGCCGGACGCTCTTCCCCGGATGGAAGCGGCGGCTCCCCGCCATGCCCGAGGGCTTCCACGGCCTCCTCCAGGAGATCGAGCTGTGGCAGGTCTGGGACATGTTCTCGCCCAACCCGATGGACACCGACATCTGGCTCAAGGGCGTCGGCACGCTGAAGGACGGGACGACCGTCGACGTGCTGCACGGCCTCGACGGCGGCCCGCTCCCCCCGCCAACGCCCCGGTTCGTGTTCAACCGCTGGACGAAGTTCATCAACAACCTCGCCTACACACAGCAAGCGCAGCTCATCGAGTTCGGCCGGTTCCTGTGCCGCGAATGGAACAATGACCGGCCGCCCGGGCGCTCGGAGCTGAACACATTCAAGATCTACCGCGAGCAGCGGCGCACGCCGGCCCCGCACGCGAAGCCGGTCCCGTGGGGCGAGCAGGTCGTCTGGGACCACCACTGCTTCTGACCCCACCGGTGTCCTTCCTCGTCCAGGCCGTCTCCGCAGCCCTCGGGATACTGCCGCGCGGCGCGCGGCTCGCGCTCGGTCGCGGGCTCGGAAGGCTCGCTTGGCTGCTCCGCATCCGCCGCCGCGTCACCCTCGGCAACCTCGCGCTCGCCTTCCCCGACAAGCCGGCCGCCGAGCGCCGCCGGATCGCGGCCGCGGCCTACCGCAACGTCGGCGCGGGCCTGGCCGATTTCGTCGGAGGCGGGCGCCTGCCTCCCGACGCCCTCGACCGGCTGTTCATCCTCGACGGCTTCGAGCTCTTCGAGCGGCTCTTCGCGGAGGGGCGCGGCGTCGTGGTCGCATCGGCGCACCTCGGATCCTGGGAGCTTCTCGCCGCCGCCTGTGCCCGCCGCGGCATTCCGCTCAACCTCGTGACGCGATCGCTGCGCGGCGGGGCCAACCACGAACTCGTCGCCGCCCGCGCCCGCAGCGGTCTGCGCGAGATCCCCGCGCGCGGAGCGCTCGCGGCCGGTGTCCGCGCGCTGCGCCGCGGCGAGGTGGTCGTCAACCTGCTCGACCAGAACATGCTGCCGAAGCGCGGCATCTTCGTGGACTTCTTCGGCGTCCCCGCCTGCACGACGCCGGCGGCGTCGATCATGGCGCGACGCACCGGCGCGCCGGCCATCGTCGCGGTCGCGGTGGGTGAGCCCGACGGCCGGTTCCGGTTGAAGGTGCAGGGCCCCTTCGCCGTCCCGCTCGACGGCGATCCCGCGGTGGCCGTGCGCGCCCACACCCAGGCCCTCTGCTCGGCGCTGGAAGCCCAGATCCGCGCCCACCCCGAGCAGTGGCTCTGGCTGCACCGCCGGTGGAAGACCCGCCCGCCCGGCGAACCGAGATAGTCCTCGCGGGGGCCGCGCCATAGGCGGCGCGGGTTCGTCAGGCGAGGCGGTAGAGCCGCGCACGCTGTCCCGGCGTCTTGCGGGACGTGAACCGTGCGGAGGACTTCTTCGCCTCCTGGGCGAGCGCCGCCGAGACCAGCGCGCTCGCGTTTTCGCCCGAGACGCGGTCCGGGTGCGACTTGCGGACGACCGCGATCAGCTCGCCGACCGTCCATGCCTTCGAGGGCGCCGTCTTGGCCGCTTCGGCGAGCAGGTCCACCATCGTCGGGCCCGCGCCGCCGCGTCCTGGCTTGCGGCCGCGGCGCTTCGGGGCGACGCCACCCGCCGGCGTCGGTCGACTCGGGAGGCTCGGCGGCACTCCGCCGTCGCCCAGGATCGCGTGAATCGCCGCCTGCTCGCGGCGCAGCTCTTCAATTCGGCTGTCAATCTCCGCGAGCCGCGCCTGCGCGGCCTTTCGATCGAACCAGGACATCGTCATTGCCTCCGGTGCCTCGAGTTTGTCCCCCGATGCGTTGCCGCTCGACTTCCAGTGCGGGCGGGAGGGTTTGAACCTCCGACTTCCACCGTGTGAGGATGGCACTCTACCCCTGAGTTACGCCCGCGTCTCACTGTGGGGCGGCCACTCTGCCATGGCCGAGCCGCGCCCATCAAGTGCAATCGTCGCAGCCCATGCATGAGTGCTTAAGGAGCTGAGGCGGCGGATATGCTGAGGATTCTGGGTCTGCCACGAGAGATCTTCCAGCCGCGCATCTGGTCGAGAACGGAGGGGGAGCGACGCCAGTTGGGATCGGTGTAGTAGTTGAAGA
>DAIDIT010000059.1 GCA_027451705.1 Pseudomonadota bacterium | reverse complement strand
CGGGCGGCTCGACCTCCGGCGGCGGGAGTTCCGGCGGCTCGACCTCCGGCGGCGGGAGTTCCGGCGGCTCGACGAGCGGCGGAAGCTCCAGCGGTGGCTCGTCCGACACCGACGCCCCGGTCGCGATCCTCGAGGGCGGCGTGGGCAACTCGGGGACCCCGTGGTCCACCTTCGCCGGCACCGCGCCGGCCTCGGTCTACTTCGACGCGACGGCGAGCTACTCGCCCGATCCGAACCGCTGGATCGCGGCCTTCTCGTGGACCTTCGACGACGGCTTCACGACGACCGCCGGCTTCTTCACCCACACCTTCCAGGCCGTCGGCACGCACACCGCGGTCGTGACCGTCACCGACGACACGGGCGCGACCTCGACGGCCGAGCAGGAGATCGTCCTCGCGCCGCCGGCCCCGCCCGAAGGCTCCGTCTCGATCGCTCCGATGGCGGGCGCCTGCCCGGACGACTGCGCTCCGTACAACCAGGTGTACCTCTGGCCGAACGTGGTCGTCGGCTCGGACATGTCGAACGCGCAGGTCACCTGGTCCGTGCGCGAGGGCCCCGACGGCGGCTCGGTGAGCCAGGACGGCTGGTACACGCCGCCGGCCACCGAGGGGACCTACCACGTGACGCTGCAGAGCGTGGCCAATCCGGCGAAGGTCGCCTCCTCGGTGATCTACGTCTACAACCGGCCGAACCCGCTCGACGAGGGCGGCACGCTCTACGCCACGCGGCCCGGCGTGGAGGCGATCTTCTGGGGGCCGACCGGGTCATTCCCGTCCGATCTCGTCACGGGGATCGACGACGTCCTGGCGGGCTTGCCCGACACCGCCTACTTCGGGCTGCTCGACGAGTACCTGCGCGGGCAGCAAGCGGCCGCGAGCTTCCAGGGCCAGTTCTTCGACAGCTCGACTCCGCCCGCCATCGCGATCTCGCCGTCCCGCGCCTCCGACGAGGTCTGCAACGTCCTCGCCGCCAACGGGACGAAGGCCGATCCGATCAACGGCATCTACGTGCTGTTCGTCGCCGCGCCCGCGGACCAGGTCTGGAGCGCGCAGTCGGGAAATGCCTCGTGCGCCTGGAACGTGACGGGGACCTGCAACGTCCCCAACGTCTGCGCCAACGGCGCGACGAGCTGCGACATCCCGATCGTCGTCGTCCCGCTGCCGGTCTGGCCCTTGTCGAACGGGCAGGACTGGTGCCAGTCGCTGACGCCGGACCTCGGCTGCCCGGGCGCGACCGGCCAACCGTGGTCGCAGTCCACCAACACGATGGTCGTCGAGACCGTCCGCGAGCTCGAGGACACGATGACCGATCCGTACGGCAACGGCTGGTACGAGAGCGACCCGGCGACCGGGACGATCAACGAAGTCGGCGGCTATTGCGTCGGCCAGTTCGACGGCTGTGTGAGCGAGCCGCAGGCCTGGGGGCCGGCGACGCAGTGGCAGCTTCCGGAAGTCTGGTCCAATGCGCTCCGCGCCTGCGTGCGGCGCTGAACGAACGAGAAGAGGGAATCGACAATGACGAGGGCGGGAATCGTGGCACTGGTAGGGGCGCTCGCGGCGTGCGGGTCGCCGTCGTACGGGACGTCGGCGAAGGGGAGCGGCAGCTACGCGCTCACCGGGCAGGGGCCGGTCGCGCAGATCACGGGCGGGCCGTTCTCGGGGGCGGCGCCGCTCGCGGTCTACCTCGACGCCACCACGAGCTACACGACCGACCCGAACGGCTGGATCGCGGCCTTCTCGTGGGACCTCGGCGACGGCACGACCTCGACCGCCGGCTGGATGACCCACACCTACGCGAGCCCCGGCAACTACACGGTGACGCTGACGGTCACCGACGGCACCGGCGCGACCTCGTCCGCGACACAGCAGATCGTCGCCTCCGGCTCGGGCGGGGGCATCGACTACTGCAACGGCCCCGACCCGAGCGCCGGGCAGGATCCGGTCGCCGTGATCCAAGGCGGCGGCCCCGACGGCACGTTCTCGTCGAGCCCGGTCTACCTCGACGCGACCTCCAGCTACACGCAGGACCCGAACGGCTGGATCCAGGCGTTCTTCTGGGAGTTCGACGACGGGACCCGCTCGACCGACGCCTACCTGACCCACGCCTTCCCGAACCCGGGGATCTACATCGTCGCGATGACGGCCACCGACGGGACCGGTGTCACCGCGACCGCGTTCCAGTCGGTCACGATCGGCGGGAACGTCCCTCCCCCGGCGGGCACCCAGCTCCTCGCGACCGGCTCCGCGTCCGTCGCGTTCCTCGCCCTCGACGCGACCAGCGTCTACTGGCTCGAGGGCCCGGGACTCGGGGACGGGAGCCTCCTCCCGAACGAATCCGTGAACTACGCGGTCCGGACGGTGCCGAAGGGCGGGGGAACGGCGACCACGCTCGCGACGGCCTACGGCAACCCGAACTACCTCGCCGTCGACGAGTCCTACCTCTGGTGGACCGACACCTCGACGGAAACCCTCTACCGGGCGCCCAAGGGCGGGGGCGCCGCGATCGGCTTCGCCGCGACCGACAGCCGCCAGTTCGCGCTCGACTCGACCGCGGTCTACGCCTACCAGCGCGGCGCCCAGGGCTGCTACGTCGCGGCCACGCCCAAGTCCGGCGGGACCGCGAAGCTGATCGCCAGCGACGCGAGCTGCCAGCTCTCGGCCGCCTTCGGCCCCGGCCTCGCGACCGACGGGACGGTCGTCTACTACGTCTCCCAGGACAACGCGATCGAGGCCGTCCCGGTCGGCGGCGGCGCGCCCACGATCGTCGCGCCGGCGGGCACCGGGTTCGTCTTTCCGAGCCTGATGAAGCTCGACGGGGGCTTGCTCTACTACCGCTGGGAGGCCAGCTCGAACGGATCGACCTCCGCGGGGATCGCCGCGGTCTCGAGCGGCGGCGGCACGCCGGTCGTCGTGACCCGGGACTTCGACGACGGCGTCGCGACCGACATGGACGTCGCGGGCGGGGTCGTCTACTTCAACGACGGCGGCTACTACGGCACCGGGCTGTTCCAGGTCTCGAACTGCCGCCCCGAGTCGCGCTGGCCGTACTTCCAGCCGACGGGCATCCGGGCCGACGCGTCGTCGATCTACGTCGCGAAGTTCGATCAGATCTTCGCCGTGCCTCGCTGAACGGACGGGGGGACTTCGATGAAAGCGACGATCGGATTCGCATTGCTCGGCGTGCTCGCCTGCGGCACGCCGCCGGCCGCCCAACTCGGCCACGAGACCCGCGCCCTCACGGGGCAGGGGCCGGTCGCGGTGATCAGCGGCGGGCCGTTCTCGGGGGCCGCGCCGCTCGCGGTCTACCTCGACGCGACGACGAGTTACACGACCGACCCGAACGGCTGGATCGCGGCCTTCGCGTGGGACCTCGGCGACGGGACGACCACGACCGCCGGCTGGATGACGCACACGTATGCGAGCCCGGGCAGCTACACGGTGACGCTCACCGCGACCGACGGCACCGGCGCGACCTCGACCGCGACCCAGCAGATCGTCGTCTCGGGCTCCAGCGGCGGCTCGACGTCGGGAGGCTCGACATCCGGCGGCAGCTCGGGCGGCTCGACCGGGGGGACGACGGGCGGGACGAGCGGCGGCTCCTCGGGCGGGCAGGGGCCGGTCGCGGTGATCAGCGGCGGCCCGTACTCGGGAAGCGCCCCGCTCGCGGTCTACCTCGACGCGACGAACAGCAGCACCACCGACCCGAACGGCTGGATCGCGGCCTTCGCGTGGGACCTCGGCGACGGGACCACCACGACGGAGGCGTGGATGACGCACACCTACGCGAGCCCCGGGACGTACACGGTGACCCTCACCGCGACCGACGGCACCGGCGCGACCTCGACCGCGACCCAGGTGATCCAGGTCTCCGGTTCGACCGGCGGCTCGACCTCGGGCGGCGGAAGCTCCGGCGGTTCGACGTCGGGCGGGTCGACGAGCGGCGGCCCAGGCGGCCCGGTGGCGGTGATCCAGGGCAACTTCGCCGGCCCGGTGCCTTTCAACGCCGACTTCGTCGGGAGCGGGAGCCACACGACGACCTCCAACGCTACGATCGTGGCCTGGGCCTGGGCCTTCGGCGACGGGGCGACCGACAACCTCCAGAGCACCTCGCACGTCTACCGGCAGATCGGGACCTACACCGCGACGCTCACCGTGACCGACAGCACCGGCGCGACCGGCAGCGCGACCCAGGCCGTCCACGTCGAAGGGCAGCCTCCCGTCGCGGTGCTCCAGGGCGGCTACTTCTCCGGCACCGCGCCGCTGAACGTCTACTTCGACGCGACCGCGAGCTATTCGAACGACCCGAACCGCTGGATCGCCGGCTTCGCGTGGAAGCTCGACGACGGCTTCACCTCGACCGACGGCTGGTTCGAACACACGCTCCAGTCGGAGGGCGTCCACACCGTCACGGTCACGGTCACCGACGACACCGGCGCCAGTTCGACCACCTCTCAGGAGATCGTCGCGGGCCCGCCCTCGCCCACCGTCGGCTCCGGCGTCTCCCTGACGCCGAACGAGGCCGACGCGGCGCCCGCGCCGGCAAGCGGCGACACGGTCCAGTTCCAGGCGGTCGCCAGCGGGCCCGGGGTGAGCTATGCGGTGCAGGAGGGCGCCTCGGGCGGCAGCATCAGCCCGAGCGGCCTCTACACGGCGCCGCCGACGCCCGGCACCTACCACGTCGTCGCGACGAGCGTCGCGAACCCGTCGCTGGGCGCGATGGCGACCGTCTACGTCGGCACGCCCGCGCTCGTCGACCACTTCTCGCCCGGCTACAACGTGCTCGCGAGCCCGAAGGTCTACGCCATCTTCTGGGGTCCCCCGGCCGGCTTTCCGCCCGACCTCGAGAGCGACGTGACCTCGATGCTGCAGGCGCTGCCGGGCTCCTCGTACCTGTCGATCGCGAACCAGTACCTGGGCGGCGCGCAGATCGCGATGACCTACGGCGGCGCGTTCTACGACAGCTCGACGCCCCCGAACCCGCCGTCGCAGACCGACTTCGACAACGAGGTCTGCGGCATCGTCGCCCAGAACGGGATCCCCCAGAACCTCTGGCCGCTTCCGGCCGGCGATCCGAGCGACCTCTTCCTCCTCTACACGACGACGCCGCCGCAAGAGAGCAACGGGGTGCCGCTCTACTGCGCCACGCACGGCGCCGTCAGTTGCCAGAACGGCGCCTACACGGTGGCCTGGATGCCAGGAGACGTCGATGCCACCGGCTGCCTCTGGGATTCGGCGTGCAGCGACGGCATGAGCGTGGAGACCCAGTCCGAGATCTACATGACGGCCCACGAGCTGATGGAGTCCGTAACCGACCCGACCCTCCAATCCTGGTGGGCCGACGACCTCTACGGCAGGCCGGCCAAAGACGGCAGCGAGATTGGGGACCTTTGCATTCGCCAACTCCCCGCCTGCGTGGAGCTCCAGGGCGCGTTCTGGGGCCTGCCCGAGATGTGGTCGAACGCCGACGGGGCCTGCGTGTCGCAGTAGGCGGGCGCCCGCGGGGAGGAATACGCGTTCCGGGTGGCCGAACGGGTCGTCCGGCCGGCGGAACGCGCATTCCCGTCTGCGGAACGTCCCTTCCGGTGAGCGGACGGTGCATTCCCGTTCGAGGAACGCGCATTCCGGCGACCGGAAGGCGCGTTCCCGTCTGCGGAACGTGCCGCCCGCTCACGTTCACGCGCGTTCCGCAACGAGGAACGTGCCGCCCGCGCACGTTCACGCGCGTTCCGCAATGAGGAACGCGCCGCCCGCGCACGTTCACGCGCGTTCCGCAATGAGGAACGCGCCGCCCGCTCACGTTCACGCGCGTTCCGCATCGAGGAACGCGCCGCCCGCGCACGTTCACGCGCATTCCGCATCGAGGAACGCGCCTCGCGGCGACACGGGACCATTTTGAGCCCCAAGGGCTCATTTTGAGCCCCTCCCAGGGGCTCATTTTGGTCCCCTGCGCGAGGCGATCGCGTGATTTCGACCACTTGGCGCGAGAGGGCCCGCGCTGGCACGCCTTGCAACGGTGCATTTTAGAGGCCCCGCAGTCGAGAGGCCGAACCCGCGGCGGTCAACCCGCGGGGCAGATCCGCGGTTCATCCGGTTCGAAAAGGAGGTGAGAACATGGCCACGAACAACAGCAGCACGAAGGCCCCGTCCGCCCTGACGTCGAAGCTGACCCAGGTCGAGGCGGGTGTCCAGAAGGACGTCCCGGCCAAGTCGCCGATCACCATCGGCGGCAAGGTCTTCACCCAGCCCCAGATCGTCTCGATGATCCAGGGCTGGCTCGGCACGATCCAGGCCGCGGTGGACGCACGCACCGCGCTGGAGAAGGCCGTGACGGGGCGGAAGTCCGTGGAGCCGGCAATCCACCAGTTCCTCCGCGAGTTGCGGGCGGCGCTGGTGGCGCTCTTCGGCGAAGGCAGCCCGGTCCTGCGGGATTTCGGTTTCAATCCCCGCAAGCCCCGGGTGGCGACCAGCGAGCAGAAGCTGATCGCCGCCGCCAAGGCGAAGATCACCCGGCAGAAGCGGGGCACCAAGAGCGCGAAGCAGAAGCAGGCGCTCAAGGCGGTCGGTGTCCCCACGGTGCAGGTCGGCGCGGGCGGGACGAGCATCGTCCCGTCGGCCGCCGACACGGCCGCGCCCGGTGGCGACCCCACCGGCGCGTCCGGCGCCGTGACCACGGCCGGCAGCCCGGAGCCCGCGTCCGGGAGCAGCACCACCGGGAAGTAGCCGGTGGGTAGGACCGCAGGGGTCCGGTGGGGAAACCCACCGGGCCCCTGCGCTTTCGAGGCGCGGCGGCCCTCCTTCGGCGGCTTCGCGGAGATTCCCGCCGGCGCGTGTGGTTGGGGGTGGGTGCCTTTCGTCGAAATCGACGGCGGGCGGCTCGACCTCCCCGGATCACGGCGGTAGAACCGGAGGGTGCGCAATGCGTCGTGGGCGGTGGGGCTCGCGGTGGGGCTCGCCGCCTGCGGCGGGACGCGCGTCGAACAGACGATCGGGGCGCCGATTCCGGCCGGCCCCGCCACCGACGCGGGAACGGACGGTGGGCCGCGGGACGGAGGCCCCGCGCCCGACGAGGGTCCGGACGCGGGACTCGACGCCGGCCTCGCGGACGCGGGCGAGGGGGGTCTTCCGGACGCCGGACCCGACGGGGGCGAGGACGCGGGCGCCGACGCGGGCCCGGACGGAGGGATCCCGATCCGGCACGTCGTCATCATCATGCAGGAGAACCGCTCGTTCGATTCGTACTTCGGGACGTTCCCGGGCGCGAACGGCATCCCGATGGACGACGCGGGCGTGCCGACGGTCTGCCTGCCGCTCCTGCTCGACGGCGGCGTCCTCGACTTCGCGGACTGCGTCCGCCCCTACCACGACGTCCGCAACTACAACGGCGGCGGGCCGCACGGCACCGGCGCCGCGACCGACGACGAGAACGGAGGGGCGATGAACGGCTTTCTGGCCGTCGTCGCCCTCGCCGGCAGCGTCGGCCCCATCCCCTGCGACGGCCAGGCGAACCCGGCGCTCTGCCTCGCCGCGCCGGCCTACGGCATGGCCCACGGCGACGTCGTGGGCTACCACACCGACCACGAGATACCGAACTACTGGGCGTACGCCCGCGCCTTCGTCCTCCAGGACGCGATGTTCCAGCCGAACACCGACTGGAGCTTCTCGGCGCACCTGTTCATGGTCTCGGCCTGGTCGGCGCTCTGCGCCTCGACCGATCCGTTCAGCTGCCACAACGACCAGGGGGCCGACCTCGTCAAGACGATCCCGATCGGCAGCCTCAACGACCTGCCGACCTCCCCGCGGCAGGATTCGTTCGCCTGGACCGACCTGACATACCTGCTCCACCAGGCCGGCGTGAGCTGGAAGTACTACCTCGCCGAGGGGGCGGAGCCGGACTGCGAGGAGGGCGAGATGACCTGCCCGCCGCAGCCGCTGCGCAGCGACGTGCTCTCGATCTGGAACCCGCTGCCCGGCTTCGTGACGGTCGACCAGGACGGCGAGCTCGGCAACGTCGTCGAGGGCGCCGACAAGTTCCTGGTCGACGCGCAGAACGGCACGCTGCCGGCGGTCTCGTGGGTCATCCCGTCCGACCAGGTCAGCGAGCACCCGCCGAACGGCGTCGCCGAGGGGCAGGCGTTCGTGACCACGCTCGTCAACGCGGTGATGCAAGGGCCCGACTGGGGCACGACCGCGATCTTCGTCTCGTGGGACGACTGGGGCGGCTTCTACGACCACGTCCTGCCGCCGGTGGTCGACGAGAACGGCTACGGCATCCGGGTGCCGGCGCTCGTCATCAGCCCGTGGGCGAAGCCGGGCCACATCGACCACCAGATCCTCAGCTCGGACGCCTACCTCAAGTTCATCGAGGACGTCTTCCTCGGAGGCCAGCGGCTCGACCCCTCGACGGACGGGAGGCCGGATCCGCGCCCGACGGTGCGCGAGGACGTGGCGATCCTCGGGAGCCTCATGAACGACTTCGACTTCTCGCAGGCGCCGCTGCCGCCGCTCGTCCTGCCGCCGCAGGACAGCGAGGCGCTCGGCTACGAGCTCGATGCGGGGCCGGCGGACGCGGGCGCCGACGCCGGCTGAGCGAGAGATGGGCTATAAGGGGACGGCGGGACGGAGGCAGTCGCGATGCGCCGAAGAACGTTCGTCTGGATGATCGGTTGCACCCTCGCGGCCTGCGGCGGCACGTCGCCGCCGCTGCCCGGGGCGCCGAGCGGCGTGGTTCCCGGCCATCCCATCGGCCCCGCGATCGCCGACGGCGGCGCCGGCGACGCGGGGGCGGACGCGGGGGCGGACGCGGGCGCGCCCCCGGACGCGGGCCTCGACGCCGGCACGGACGGCGGGTTCGCGGACGCCGGCGGCGACGCCGGGATCTCCGACGCCGGCCTCGACGCGGGCGCGGACGGCGGGGCGCCGGACGCGTCGTCGTTCCCGATCCAGCACGTCGTCGTGATCATGCAGGAGAACCGGACGTTCGACTCCTACTTCGGCACGTTCCCCGGCGCGGACGGGATCCCGATGGACGACGCGGGCGTGCCGACGGTCTGCATCCCCGTGCCCGACGACGCCGGCAACTGGGACTACGCCGACTGCGTCAAGCCCTTCCACGACGTCCACGACTACAACGCCGGCGGGCCGATCGAGCCCGGCGACGCGCTGCTCGACGAGAACGGCGGCGCGATGAACGGCACGCTCGTGGCGGTCGGCTCGGTCTACACGGTCGGCATCGCCCCCTGCGTCGGCCAGACCAACCCCGCCGCGTGCCAGGGCGCGATCACGGCGGGCATCGCCCGCCACGACTCGGTCGGCTACCACACCGACCACGAGCTGCCGAACTACTGGCAGTACGCCCGCAGCTTCGTGCTCCAGGACGCGATGTTCCAGTCCAACGACACCTGGAGCGCGCCCGCCCACCTCTTCATGGTCTCCGGCTGGGCCGCCAAGTGCACGGGCCTCGACCCGTTCAGCTGCACGAACGACGAAGGTCTCGACTTCGTCCAGACCGATTCCATCGACGGCGGCCTCGGCATCGCCCCGCCCGGCGACGTCTACGCCTGGACCGATCTGACCTACCTGCTCCACAAGGCCGGCGTGAACTGGAAGTACTACCTCGGCGAGGGCGCGGAGCCCGACTGCGAGGACGGCGAGATGACCTGCCCGCCCGTGCCGCTGCAAGGGAACACGGTCTCGATCTGGAACCCGCTGCCGGGCTTCGTGGACGTCGCGCAGGACGGCGAGCTGGGCAACGTCGTGGACAACGGCGCCGACGCGTTCATCGAAGACGCGAAGAACGGCACCCTCCCCGCGGTCTCGTGGATCGTCCCGAACATCGAGGTCAGCGAGCACATCCCGAACGGCGTCGCCGAGGGGCAGGCGTACGTGACGACGCTCGTCAACGCGGTCATGCAGGGGCCGCAGTGGGGCTCGACGGTCATCTTCGTCGCCTGGGACGACTGGGGCGGCTTCTACGACCACGTCCCGCCCCCGGCGGTCGACGAGAACGGCTACGGCTTGCGTGTGCCCGCGCTGGTCATCAGCCCGTGGGCGAAGCCCGGCTACGTCGACCACCAGACGCTCAGCTCCGACGCCTACCTCAAGTTCATCGAGGACGTCTTCCTCGGCGGCCAGCGGCTCGACCCGACCACGGACGGCCGGCCGGATCCACGGCCGACGGTGCGCGAGGACGTCGCGGTGCTCGGCGACCTGATGAACGACTTCGACTTCACCCAGGCGCCGCTCTCGCCGGTCGTGCTTCCCCCGGCCAACAGCGAGGCGCAGGACTACCTGCCGCCCGACGCCGGCAGCCCCGACGCGGGGTAGGCCGGCTCACCCGCAGGCGCCGAAGGCGGGGAAGGTTCCGGTCGAATCGAGCGGGCAGCAGGTGGTGCCGGCCGCGCAGAGGCCGCCGTCGGCCGGGTCGCAGGCGGGACGACAGGTCCCGGCCGTCCCGGCGTCGACTGCGACGCAGACGCTGCCGACGGTACAGAGCAGCCCGGGGGCCGCGCGATCGGCGGCGAGATCGCACCCGGCGTCCGCGCCGCCGCCCTCGCGGCAGAGGGCGACGGGCTGTCCGAAGCGCGGGTCGTCGACGACCACGCAGGTTCCGTCGCCGCCGTCGCCCGCCGAGCACGGCCCCCCGACCGTGCCGTTGGGGGGAAGGCCGAAGAAGGTCCGCGAGACGTCGCAGAGGTCGTAGGCGCAGAAGCCGCGCTGGCACGCGGTGAGGGCGTCCGTGCAGTCGGCGCTGCTCCGGCACGGAATCTCGCAGACCGACCCGACGGCGCCCGAGAAGCCGAACGGCGGGTCGTCGGGGTTGCACGCGTACGGGCAGGCGCAATCCGCGTCCTGCGCGCAGAACGCGTACACGCCCTCCGTGCCCGCCGGGTGGCCGCAGAAGCCCGCGTCGACCGGGGCGCCGCCGTCGGCGCCGGCATCGGCGGCGCCCGCGTCCCCGCCCGCGTCGGCGGCCCCTCCGTCCCCGCTCCCGGCATCCCGCGGTCCCGCGTCGGCGCCGGCGTCCGGGTTCCCCGCGTCGAATCCCGAGTCGCGCGGCCCTCCGTCCTCGAACCCGCCGTCGGCGCGCGGGGTCGCGCCGCCGTCGACGCCCGCGTCGGCGGCGGTTCCGCCGTCGCGCGACGCGCCCCGTTCGCCGCACGCGGCGACCGCCAGCGCCGCCACCAGCGCCGCAACGGTCTTCACGCGGCCTCCGCGGCGACGAGTCGACACAGTCGCTCGACCTCCTCGCGCCGGTTGTAGACCTGCGCCGAGACCCGGAGCAGCCGGTGCGGCGGCCCCGGCCACCGGAAGACGGGGGCCTCGATCCGCGCGCGATCGAGCGCCGCCTGGAATCGATCCAGCCCCTGCGGCCCGGCCGGCGCGACCTCGCCGAACGGCACCGAGGCCATGGCGCCCAGCATCGAGTCGGGGCACGGCGCGGCGATGCCGAGCGCCGCACAGAGCATGTCCCGGGCGGCCGCGGCCTGCGCGCGGTTGTGCGCCTGGAGCGCCGGCCAGCCGCCCGGCAGCAGCGCGCCGAGCCAGCGGATGGCCTCGGGCACGCAGAGGTACGGCGTCGGATCGCAGGTGCCGGTCCAGTCGAACTCGAGTCGAAAGCGCGAGCGATCCGTCCGCTCGGAGTTGCGGCCGTGGCTCACCTGGGGGGGCCGTACCCAGCGCTGCGCGTCGCGGCGGACGTGGAGGAAGGCCGCGCCCTTCGGCGCGCAGAGCCACTTGTGGCAGTTGCCCGCGTACGCGGTCGCCCCGAGCCCGTCGAGATCGAGCGGCAGCATCCCGGGCGCGTGCGCGCCGTCGACGATCACCGGGATGCCGCGCCCCTCGAGCGCGCGGACGACCTCGGCCACCGGGAAGACGAGCGCCGTCGGGCTGGTCACGTGGTCGACGAGGGCGAGCCGGGTCCGCGGGCCGGACGCGGCGAGGAGCGCCTCGAGGACCTGGCGCGGGAAGGCGATCGGGAACGGCACGGCGGCGACGACCACCCGGGCACCGTGCCGCGCGGCCGCCTCCTCGAGCGCGTTGCGGCAGGCGTTGTAGGCGTGGTCGGTGACGAGCAGTTCGTCGCCCGGGCCGAGCGCGACCGAGCGCACGACGCAGCCGACCCCGGCGGTCGCGTTCGTCACGAAGGCCAGGTCGTCGGCGTCCGCGCCGACGAAGTCGGCGAGCGCGGCCCGCGCCCCGTCGAGGAGTCCTTCGAGGTCGCGCCCGAGGAACCGGACGGGCTCGCGCTCCATCCGCGCCCGCAGCTCGGTCTGCCGATGGAGGATCGGGGCCGGGCAGGCCCCGAACGAACCGTGGTTCAGGAAGGCGACGTCCGGATCGAGAGTCCAGAACCGCCGGACGTCTTCCATGGCAACGCGACGGGTCCGGCGCGGGGCGCCGGACCGCGCCTCGTCAGTTGCAGACGCCGGTGCCCGTGTTGCAGGTCGTCGTGCAGCAGTCGGCGTCGGTCGAGCACGGGTGGCCCGAGCTGCGGCAGCGGCAGGTGCCGGCGTAGCAGTACTGCCCGCAGCAGTCGGACTTCGTGGCACACTGGGCGCCGGGGTGGCCGCAGGTCGAGCCGGAGGCGCTGCACGTCCCGCCCGACGGGTAGCAGGCCTGGATGGCCGTCACGCCGTCGTTGTCGGTTTCGGACTGGCAGGTCGTACCCGTGCCGCAGCTCTGGCCGCTGCTGCAGTCGGCGCCGCAGTAGCCGTTCCCGTCGACCGGATCGCTCACGCAGAGGCCGCCGGTGCCGCAGTCGGTGTCCTTGGTGCAGCTCGAGCAGCTCGCGCCGCCGCCGCCCGAGCTGCCGCCCCCGCAGACGTCCGACGCGGGGAAGCAGTTCTGGCCGATCTGGTTGTTGTTCTGGTCGACGACCGGCTGGCAGGTCGTGTTCGCGGGGCAGGTCTGGCCGGTGCTGCAGTCGATGCCGCAGCCCGTGAAGTTGTTGTTGTCGACGAGGCAGTAGTTGTTGCCGCCGCCGCAATCCGAATCCTGCTGGCAGGCCTGGCAGACCTTCACCGTGCCGCCGCTCGTGCCACCCGAGGTGCCACCCGAGCTGGTCCCGCCCGAGGTGCTGCCGCCGGAGGTCGATCCGCCCGTCGTCCCGCCGCTCGTGGAGCCGCCGCTCGTGCTCCCCGAGCCGGTCGTGCCGCCCGAGGTCGAGGCGGCCGGGCAGATGCCGAGGTACTGGTCCTGCGCCGAGCAGGCGGCGCCGCCGGGGCAGGAACTGGCCGCGGCGTTCGGGTCGCAGATCTGCGTGCAGGTCGAGGACGTGGTGTCGCAGAGAGCGCCCGCCTTGCAGAGCGTGGCCTGGCCCGCGCAGCGGGCCGTCGCCGTCGGAGAGCACTTCGCGGTCGAGGTCCCACCCTCGATGCAGAGGCCGCCGACAAGCCCGCCGTCCGAGTCGACGATCGGGACGCAGGTCCCGTCGCCGGTCTGGTCGGCGTTGCAGATGCCGTCGAAGTTGCCGTTGACCGTACCGCCGTCCGGCGACGATCCGGCGCCGCAGAAGTTGTAGGCGCAGATCCCGTTCACGCAGAAGGTGGCGAGGTCGGGGCAGTCGGCGCTCTTGGTGCACTTGTACTCGCAGAACGTGCCGCCGAGGGTTGCGTCGTTGGTGCAGGAGAGGCCCGTCCCGCACGCCGTGCCGCCGTCGCCGCAGGTCGCAAACTCGCTCGGGTCGAGCGCCGCGCAGCTCCCCGCGTCGGGGGTGCCGCCGGAGGTCGAGCCGCTGGTCGAGCCGCCCGAGGTCGTTCCGCCGCTGGTCGTCCCGCCGCTCGTCGTCCCGCCCGAGCTGGTCGTGCCGCCGCTCGTTCCGACGCCCCCGTCGGGGCGGGCGCCCTCGCAGTGCCCGTTCGTCTGGCAGGTCTCGCCGGTCGGGCAGCTCTTGCTCGCCTGGCAGTTCGCGACGCAGACGCCCGTCGGACCGCAGACGTACTGGCTCACGTTGCCGCACTGCGCGTCGCTCGCCGCCGTCGGCGGGTTCGCCGGGGTGCAGCTCTTCGGCGGGCTGCCCCCGTCCGTGCCGGTGGTGCCGCCGTCGCTGCCGCCGCCCACGCAGACACCGGCTTCACAGCTCACACCCGGGCAGCAGTCGGACGGCACCTGGCAGGTGTAGCCCTTGCCACCGACGTTGCACTTGCAGACGCCCTTGCTGCAGTAGTCGCTCGAGCAGTCGCTGCTCGACGAACAGCTACCCCCGACCGCGACGCTCCCCGATCCGGCGTCGGTGCCGGTGCCGCCGCCGGCGTCCGCGGTCGCGGTGCAGACGCTGTTGACGCAGGTCCCGGTGCAGCAGTCGAGGTTCGAGGCGCAGGCGTTGCCGAGCCCGGCCGTCGCGCTCTCGGGAACGCAGTGGAGGCAGTCCGACGAGACATCGCAGCCCGAGGGGCAGGCGAGGCTACCGCAGCCCGCGTCCGTGCCGGTCGGTGCCGCCTTGGGCGCGCAGCCGGCCGCCGCCAGGGCCAGACAGGCCGCGGCGGTAGAGAGGATGTAGGATAGACGGCGCTCCATGGGGTGCCTCCTGGACTGCGTGCGTAACGGGAACCGAAAAGCGGGCGCACGCTACACGGAGCGTTCGGAAAAGTAAAGGGACCCCGCCCCGGGGCCGTTGACGTTTCCGTCAGACCCCGCGGTCCGGCACCGCCTCGAACTGCCGGCGAGGCCTACTCGGCCTCGACCGCGCGCCTCACTGGCAGACGCCGCTCGTACACTTCGTCGAGCTGCAGCAGTCGGCCACCGTCTGGCACGGGCCGCCGCTCGGCGAGCAGCTCCCGCCAGAGCCGCCGCTGCCCGAGCCGCCGCTGCCCGACCCACCGAGACCGCCCGAGGATCCGCCCAGCCCGCTCGACCCGCCG
>DAIDIT010000058.1 GCA_027451705.1 Pseudomonadota bacterium | reverse complement strand
TCACCTCCTCGGAGGCGCTCATCGAGGCGCTCCGCGGGTACGGTGGAACGCTCGTCTTCGTCTCGCACAACCACAGCTTCGCGAACCAGCTCGCGACCCACGTCTGGGACGTCGGGGGCGGGGCCGTGGAGATCCAGCCCGGGAACCTCGACGACCACCTCTGGCGCCTGAGGCAGCGGTCGGGTGCGGCACCCGCGCGCGACGACGCGCCCGCGCGGAAGGCCGACGCGGAGCGCGAGCGGAAGCGGCGCGAGGCCAACGAACGGAACGCGCGCGCGGCACGGGAGAAGCCGCTCCGCGCGGAGCTCGCCGAAGTGGAGGGGCGGATCGCCGTCCTGGAAGGCGAGGACCGTTCGGCGCAGGCCGCGCTCGCGGATCCCGACCTCTACCGCGATTTCGCCCGGGCGAAGCCGTTCATGGACGCCCACCGCCGGGCGACCGCGGAGTTGGAGACCCTCTACGCGCGCTGGGAGGAGCTGCAGCGCGCGCTCGGGGTGTGACCCGTGTCCGCTTCGGCCAAGCCCTGCGTCTTCTGCGCCATCGCGGCCGGAGAGCTATCCGCGGGAGTCGTGGCGCGAACCGCGGAGACGGTGGCATTTCTCGACCAGCGGCCGGTCTTCCCGGGCCACGTCCTCGTCGTGCCGCGGGCGCACGTCGCCGACCTCGACGCCGCGGACGACCGCTTGCTCTCCGGGCTCGTGGTCGAGGCGCGACGGGTCGGCAGGGCCGTCCAGCGCGCCGTGGGTTCCGACGGAACGCTCGTGCTCGTCAACAACAAGGTCTCGCAGAGCGTGCCGCACCTCCACGTCCACGTCGTTCCGCGCCGCCGGGGCGACGGATTGCGCGGCTTCCTCTGGCCGCGGCACCGGTATGCAACCGACGGGGAGCGTGACGCAGTCGCCGCAAGAATTGCAGCGGCCCTGCGCGACGGCGGCGATGGCGTGGCACCCGTGGAAAACTGACGTGGTCTTCGGAGAACCGACGCCGCCGAGCGCTCTAACCCGTCGAATTGACGAGCAAACGGCCTGGCACAGCCGTTGCTCGAAGGGACGTCCGATGGGTCGGACGACCACATACCCAACGTCGGAGGGTCGCACCATGAGAAAGACCATTGCCAGCTTCGTTCGCGCCGCCGCGCTCGTTGCCGTCGCGGGTGGCCTGGGCTGCCGCGGCACGTCTTCGAAGGGCCCCGGGACCACCGGCGGCACGAGTGGAGGGACGCCGAACCCGATCGGCGCGACCGACTTCGTCTCGCAGCCGCCGGGCGGAGGTGGAGGCCGGGCGACGATGGGCGCCGCGGGCGGTGCGGCCGCGCCGGGCGCGTCCAACGGTGCCTCCAGTTCGAGCGGAGGGAGCGGCGGCGCCGCCGCCCCGGCGCGGACGATCCAGGAGGCCGACATCTACAAGGTCTCGGGCAACACCCTCTTCGTGTTGAACCAGTTTCGCGGCCTGCAGATCATCGACGTGACGGATCTGAAGAACCCCCAACTCGTTTCACGGGTGCCGATCGTGGGCAACCCGGTCGACCTCTACGTCGAGGGCAACACCGCGTACGTCATCGTCAGCGACTACTTCTACTACGGCCTCGTCGACGGCGCGGCCGGGGACGCTGAAGCGATGCCCTGGATCGGCTCGCAGGTCTGGGCGATCGACGTGACGCAGCCGGCGAGCCCGGTGGTCCTCGGTACGCTCCCGGTCGACGGCGAGGTCGACGACACGCGGATCGTCGGCTCCATCCTCTATGTCGTCTCCAACGTCTACCCGTACTACGGCTTCGGCGGGGGACCGGTGATGGGGGGGGCCGGGGGCGGAGTCGCCGTCCCGGGTGGCAGCGGCGGCGGTGGCGGCGGCGGGTCCAACCAGGACCTGACCTTCGTCGCGAGCTTCGACATTTCGAACCCCAAGTCGATGACGCCTGTCGCGCGCCTGGACTTCCCTGCTGCCGGCTGGAACATCCACTCCAACGTGACGGAGAACCGCGTCATCATCGCCGAGTCGGGCTGGGATTCGAACAGCCAGGGACCCATCACCCAGTTCGAGCCGATCGACATCTCCGATCCGGCGGGAAGCCTCGTCCTCGGCAACGGCTACCAGGCGACGGGGATGGTCCAGGACCGCTGGGCCATGGACTTCAATCCGTCCACGAACCTCTTCCGCGCGGTCCTCGAGAACGAGCAGTACGGCAACCAGGGCGGTTCGCTCGAGATCTGGAACGCGCCCGACGTCAAGACGGCCACCCCGGTCGGGGCGCTCGTGCTGAACCTGCCCGAGGCGGTCACCGCCGCGAGCTTCGACACCTCGCGCGCCTACGTCGTGACCTCCTACTGCACCGATCCGCTCTGGATCGTCGACACGAGCGACCCGACTCAACCGCGGCTGACCGGCTCGGTGAGCATGTCGGGCGCGCTCGACTTCCTGGAGCCGATGGGCAACCAGCTCATCGCTCTCGGCCACGATTCCAACGGCTGCACCGCGTGGGAGGGGAGCGGTCAGCTCGCGGTCTCGCTCTTCGACGTGACCGATCCGACCAAGCCGACGATGACCTCGCGGGTCGAGTTCGGCTCCCAGTACAGCGCGGTCACGGTCAACGCCGACGACATGAAGAAGGCGTTCCAGGTGCTCCCGAGCCTGAACCTCGTCCTCGTCCCGTTCCAGAGCTGGGACGACACGAACTACCAGTACAACGGCGGGACGCAGCTCATCGACTTCGCGGGTTCGAGCCTGACCCTGCGCGGGTTCGCCGCGCAGGCCGGGTCCATCGAGCGCGCGTTCCCATTGGGGAACGCCCAGAACGATCTCGTGGCCTTCTCGAACAGGAGCCTCCAGGTCATCGACGCTTCGGACCGCGACAACCCGACGACCGTCGCGCAGCTCGATCTCGCCCGGCCCGTCCTCGGGCTCACGATCGTCGGCAACCAGGCCGTGGAACTGTCTGGCGACTGGACCATCGGGGACACCGAGCTGGCCGTGACCTCGGCGTCGACCCCGGACCAGCCGGTGCCGGCCGCGGTCGTGCGGATCCCCGCGCCCAACGCGCAGACCTTCGTGGACGGCGACATCATGTGGATCCTGGCGGAGGACTACACGAGCGGCACGCCCACGACCTGGCTGCAGGCCGTCGACGTCGGAAACCCGCTCCAGCCGGTCCTGCGGGGCAAGCTCGCGCTCGACTCGGGCTATGCCATCTCGGGCTACGGCGGCTGGTACGCGTGGGGCTACGGCGACGAAGCCGTCCTCGCCGGCCACGCGCTTGCCATCCACCGCAGCTACTACGGCTGCTACGGGCCGTGCGGCGGCGGCAGCCAACCCCTGGACCAGGTCCTCGTGGTCGACCTCTCGAACCCGGACGCGCCGGCGGTCGCCCCGCCCCTGACGCTCCCCGACAGCGATTGGTCGTGGGGCCTGACGGCCGTCGGCAACTTCGCCTGGATCACCCACTACGAGTGGGTCCCGAACAGCAACTACGGCCAGGTCCGCTACTACCTCGACCGCATCGACCTGACGAACCCGGCGGCACCGGCGCTCCTCGCGAAGATCAACGTCCCCGGTGTCTTCTTCGCGGCCTCGCCCGACGGCACGACCCTCTACACCCAGCAGGTGACCTACGGGAGCGACTGGACCCAGGCCACCACCTGGCTCAACCAGCTCACGCTCCTGCCGGGCGCGAACCTGGCCCAGCTCGACGCCTCGGTGGCGCTCGCCGGAGACCCGGGCGGCGCGTCGATCAACGGCAACTTCGCCTACGTCGAGACCTGGAACTACGCAAACGGCAACAGCCAGGCGATGCTCAGCGCGGTCGACCTGGGCTCGCTCGCCGTCACGAACAGCCAGGCGCTCACCTCCGACTGGGCGTGGATCATGAAGGCCGCCGGCGGAAAGCTCTTCGTGCAGGCCGACTGGAGCGACAGCGGCATCATCGTCTACGACCTCTCGAATCCGGCCCAGCCGTCGTTGCAGGGCTCGATCCGGACCGAGGGCTGGGTCGAGGACGTGGTCGTCAGCGGCAACACCGCCTACCTGCCGTCCGGCGACTACGGCGTGCCGATGGTCGATCTGACCGCCGGCGCCCCGCTTCCCGATCAGCTCTGAGCCTCGGCCGAAGCGGACGCTTCCGGGCGGCCCGATCTGACGGTCGGGCCGCCCTCGCCGTTGCGGGGGGAGGCGAGGGGCGGTTATGAACGCCGCGTGGTCACGACGAAGATCGTGCCGGGGCTCGGTGAGCTGCCGGAGGCGGCATGGAACGCGCTGCTCGGCCCCGACGCGACGCCCTTCGTCGACTGGCGCTGGCTCCACGCGCTCGAGGACTCCGGCTGCGCCGCGCCCGCCACCGGTTGGGTGCCGCGCCACCTGACGGTCTGGCGCGACGGCGAACTGGTCGCTGGGGCGCCAGCCTACGTGAAGGACGACAGCGACGGCGACTTCGCGCGCGACTTCGACCTAGCGGAGGCGGCAGAGCGGGCGGGCCAGCCCTACTACCCGAAGCTCGTCCTGGGCGTCCCGTTCACGCCCGTGACGGGCCGCCGGATCCTCGCCGCGCCGGGCGAGGACGTCGCCGACGCGGCGCGCCGCCTGGTCGAGGCGGCCGTCGACCTCGCGCGCCGCGAGGGCTGCGGCACCGTTCAGGTCCTTTTCCCCGACGCGGACGAGGCCGCGCGCCTCGAGTCGGCGGGTTTCGCCCGGCGGGTGTCCTGGCAGTTCCACTGGCGCAACGAGGGATACCGCACGCCGGAGGAGTTCTGGGCGCGCTTCTCGGCGAAGCGGCGCCACATGGTCCGGCGCGAGATGGCCGCGCCCGCGCGCCAGGGGATCGCGCTGCGGACCGTCCGCGCCGAAGAGCTGGGGCGCGACCCCGGCCGATGGGCGCGCGAAGCCCACGCGCTCCACGCCGCGACCGTCGAGAAGCTCCTGTGGGGACGGGGCTGGCTGAACCTCGGCTTCTACGAGAGAATCTTCCGGTCCATGGCCGAGCGGCTCGAGTTCGTCGAAGCGCGCCGCGAGGGGCGGCTCGTCGCGGGCGCGTTCAACGTGGCCTCCGCCGGGCGACTCTGGGGTCGCTACTGGGGCTGCCTGGAGGAGCACCCGTTCCTCCACTTCAACGTCTGCTACTACCACTCCATCGGCGAGTGCATTCGACGCGGCGTCGAGCGGTTCGAGGGCGGAGCGGGAGGCGAGCACAAGCTCGCCCGTGGATTCCTGCCCGCGGAGACCTACAGCGCCCACCTCTTCCTGGACCGGCGGCTCGACCGCGCGTTCCGCGCCCATCTCGCCGAAGAGACCGGGGCGCGGCTCGACGCCCTGCGCCGCTGGCACGCGGCCTCGCCGATCCTCCGCCATCCCGCCAATCCGGTGGCGTCGTGAGCGGGCGGCGGCGAGGCGAGACCGGGGTCGCGACCCGGACGAAGGCCGAGCAGCGGCTCGAGCGGCCGAAGCTCTACAAAGTGCTCCTGCACAACGACGACTTCACCCCGATGGAGTTCGTGGTACAGATCCTGAAAGCCGTGTTCCACAAGTCCGAGAGCGATGCGACCGCCATCATGTTTCAGGCCCACCTCAACGGCTTTGCCGTCGCCGGCGTCTACGCCCACGAGATCGCCGAGGAGAAGGTGAACCGCACGTCGTCGCTCGCCCGCGAGGCGCAGTTCCCGCTGCTCTGCACGCTGGAGCCCGAGTAGATGCCCGTCGCCATCGCCAAGGACCTCGAGCAGGTCCTCGTCGTCGCGGTGGAGGCGGCGCGCGAGCGGCGCCACGAGTACGTGACGCTCGAGCACCTGCTCTTCGCGATGTCCGGCCAGCGCAGCGGCATCCGCCTGCTGCTCGGCTGCGGCGCCGACGCGAAGGCGCTGCACGCGGATCTCGAACGGCAGCTCGACGCCGAGATCGAGCCGCTGCCGGCGAGCGAGGGCGAACGGCCAGAGCCCGAGCAGACCCTCGCTTTCCGCAGGGTGCTCGCCCGCGCCGCCGCGCACGTGCAGTCGTCGGGCCGCCAGCGGATCGACCTCGGCGACGTCCTCGCGGCCCTGACGCGCGAGGAGGACTCCCACGCCGCCTGGCTGCTCGACCAGCAGGGCGTGACCCGTCTCGCCGTGCTCAACTACATCTCCCACGGCCTTCCCAAGGGGAAGGCGCTCCCCGGC
>DAIDIT010000057.1 GCA_027451705.1 Pseudomonadota bacterium | reverse complement strand
CGCTCAACTCGTCGCCCGCCAGCCCCACGAAGCCAGATCGATGGGGGTCATATGAGGGGATGCGTCAGGCGTCAATGCCGATCAGGCATGGGAGGCTGCCGACTGGGTCTGTCGGGCGGTCGGTGAGACCGATGACCCCGCGGCACTTTGGCGCGCGTTCGCCGCAATGGAGCCGTCGCGCCTACGCGGATTCCTGCGATACGGAAGTGGCGGGAAGGCGTTCCATCGCCACTACAAGACCTTCGCCCGACTGCTGCCCCAAGCCGCCACGCACCTTCTGGACATCTACGATGGCGACCCACGCCTGATCTGGCGCAATCAGCGCGACGTCGAGGAAGTTCGGCGGCGGCTCGACGCGATCCCGGCCGTTGGCCCCGCGCTGGCGAGGATGGCCGTACTCATCCTGGCCCGAAACTATGGGCTCCTGGGTGGCAAGCGCGCCCGTCAACAGCTCGACGTCAAACCGGACGTCCAGGTGACACGCGTGTTCCGCCGGAGCGGGCTCGTCCAGCTTGGGGCCACGGACGACGACGTCGTCGAAGCGGCCCGCGCCCTCGCGCCAGATTTCCCGGCTGCTCTCGACGCGCCAGCGTGGGACATCGGCAGAACGTGGTGCCGGCCGCGCCAGCCCCAGTGCAGCGCGTGCCCGCTTCGCATGCCATGTCCGCAGCTTGGTGTCCGTGCTCGGATTTGAGGCTGGCAATTCGAGAGGGCAGACAGCCACATGGGTGGCGACCGACACTTCCATTCGCGAACGACTTGCATCCACCTCGATGCTCACCTTGGCGGATGGCTTTCAGGCGAGGACCGGTACACGACCGCCTTCGCCCGGGCCGCTGACGCACTCGTTCGAGCGGCGAGGAGCGAGGGCGGCAGTGCGCCCGACGCCTACTTCTATCCCGTATGCCTGCTCTACCGGCAGGCGATCGAGATTGCGCTCAAGGTGAACGTCCGAGACGCCGAGACGCTTCTCGATCGGGACCCGTCCGACTTCAGCTCTACGCACGATCTGGCGAGCATCCTTGCCCAGCTAGAAGAGGCGCTGAAGGAGCTTCCGGTCGACCCGCTTCCGGCGGAGGTTCGTCGCGCGCTGATGGAACTGGCCAAAGTCGATCCGAACGGCCAGCGCTTTCGATACGCTATGCGCAGGAGGACGGATCGGTCCCTCGCGCCGTCCTTTCCTGTGACCCAGCACGTCAACCTCGACGAACTTGCCGCGAAACTTCACGACGCGCACGCCCTTCTCTGGTACGGCCTCGGAAGCGTGCTGGGGAACATGCTCGACGCGCGGTCAGAAGCGCTCGCCCAGTTGCGCGAACGCTGAAGGCACGCCGAGGACGCTTTCCTCGCGGAGGCCGGTAACGGGCTGTCTGCGGCGACGGTCCGTCGGGCAATCAAGACCCGGTCGACGGCGAGGGCTCCAAGCGCAGCCGCTCGGCGTCCGGATAGTTCCCGTTGGAATCGGTCGTCATCGACGGCAGATCGTCGGCACGGCGTGTCGACGTCCCCTTCTTCCGCCTCCTGCTCGCGAGCCGCACCAATTCCTCCCGCACCGCAGCGCGTAGCTCCTCCAGGTTCGGCTGGGCGTCTCGCGATGGGCGCGGAATGGTCTGTCCGACTCGCCAGCTCATCTCCTCAATCTCCGATGCGGCCGACTGCTCTGTGCGCGACTTCGCGGCCGGCGTCCAGAGCGCCATGCGGGGGCCATCGCCCGGGCGGAACTCGTGGGCAAGAAAGCGCGCAGGTTCGCGGATCGGGAATGCGTAGGCGACGCGAAACGGCTCGCCGCCCCAGTCGGTCGCGAGGACGCCGGTGGTGGCGAGGCGACGAAGCAGGAACGCGATCCGGAAAGAGACGAATCGACCGCAGGACCAGACTTCGGCAGCGTGGTAGGGCTCGTCGGGCTCGACATCGGGCAAGAGTCCCGAGCCGTTCGAGTCGCCGTCGGTGGTGAAAGACGACCCGTCCACCTCGCCGTAGCGCGCAGCGCGGCGCGCTACGGACAGCTCTGGCCGTAGAGCAAGGTCATGACGGTGGTGGGCAATGAGTTCGAGAGCGACCTTCAGGAAGAAGGGTCGCCGTCCGGGGAAGTTCAGCAAGAGGTCGAACTCGTCCCGTCGTGGACCATGGGGAAGCGGCGGCGGTGCCGCGGGTTCGAGGTCGAACCGATCCAGGTTCTCGGGACCGAGTCCCTGGCTTTGAAGAGCCTTCGCGACCACTACCGCCCACCGCCCGATGCCGCCGGCCGGAAGCGGAATCGTGACCTTCCGAGTCACTCGGTCGAAGCTGACGCCGGGGACCTGAACGTCTGCAAAACCCCGCCCGAGTTTTACATCGAGGCCTTCCATCTTCGCGCGAACCTCAATCGGCGTACCGTCACCGCGGCGCCCATCCAAGAGCGCCGCAGGCGTGGCCAGTGCCCGGCACATCGCATCTTCGATTGGGGCGAAGGCGTTGTTGCATCGATCGCAGCAGATTCGCCTCGACGCGAGCCGACCACCCATCGCGTACGGCCAGACGTGCGCAACGCGGGTTGTGGGCGTAAGCGGATTCCGGCAGTAAATGCAGCGCAAGGGTTTCCCATCGTCGGCTTCGTGAGTCTTCACCGCCTGCATTCGAACGGACACGCCGCGGATTCTATTGCAGCCGTCTGACGGCCAAGTTGGCGTGCTATCCTGCCTCTCGTGCCGGCATCTGACCGGCAGAGACCGCGGGACTCCCTCGACTCGGTTAGTTCCTTTCTTCGCCGCGAGGGCACGCCGCATGAGAGCGCAGCGAGGAACGCCCGTGACGCCTTGGACTTGCCCGACCTGTCGCTCTCCGATCTGCAAGACATGCCCCGACCACGGTGACTGCCCGTCGATCTGCGGGTGCGGGGGCGCTCCACCGGCCCGGGCGCCGCCCCGATCTCCTATTCGGCATCCCAGGCTGAAGACGTCGGACGGCGTATCCGGGAGCGACGAGTCGCAGAGGACCGAGGGCGAGATCGTGCTTCCGGTTCGCATCCGCGATGCTCGGCTACCAACTCGGGCGCTGCCGCGACGAACGCCTGTGGTCTCGGTTCCCCGGCCGATCGGGAACCCTGCGGACCTCGCATTTCGCTACAAGCGTGCCGTCAGGTCGTCGGACAGCCGCGTCCCTCCCGACAAGCAGCCCCTCGTCGTCGCGGCCCTCGTCGCGTTCCGCTACCACTACGAGGCCATCCAGGACTCGCGGCGGGCACGGGCACTTCTTCAGGAAGTGCTAGCCCTGTTGGCACCGCGAGGTCTTGCCCGGCACCTCGCCACGAAGGAGGGTTGCACTGCGCTGGCCGTAGCTCTCCGGAAGCTGCTCGACTCCCCGACCCTGACGGACTGGGATCCGAGTTGGGAGGAGCTGAGTCGAAGGCAGGGTGTCGCGTTTCAGCGCCCGTTCGTCGAGGGCGTCAGCAAGATGATCGCACTCCTCGAAACCCCTCCCGGCGACCTAGCCGACCAGGCCGGGCAATTCCGCCAGTGGCTTGAAGCCGAAGCCCGCAAGCGCGTCGGGCCAGGGACGACGATCTTCTTTTCGATCCCCGGCGTCGGCAGGTTCATCGGCCCGCCTCGTCAGGCCGCCCAGTCCCGTGAAGCCGAAGGCGGACTCGCACTTGCCCTCGTGGAGATCCTGCGGACGATCTTCGGCTCATCGCGCAACTCGGTCGACGACGCCCATAAGATCATCTGTACCGCGTTCGAGGACGAGGCAGATCTCGTGCAGGAGTTCGAGGCGCTCAGGCGTGCGCACCACAGGACGATGAAGGCCGTCGGGTGGAAGACCGGCGACCGGGACCAACCTGGACGATCGCTTCGCCTGACCTACGAGGCGGTCGCGGCGTCGCTCGGGGCGATTGCAACCGGATCGCCGAAATGATCAAACTGTCGCGGTAGATCAGCGCAGGCGGTGCGAGCCTCGTCCTCGATGGACGAGGCGATCCAGCTTATCGGAGTCACCGCCGCCGCGCGGCAGCTCGGCGTCTCCCCGCTGACGGTCCGCGGGTGGCTCCGGAGCGGCGTCCTGCCGTCCCTCCGGATCGGTGGTCGGCGTCTCCTCGATGCAGCCGATCTCCGGCGAGTCGTCGAACGGGCAAAGGGGGCGCATCGTGCTCCGTAGCCACGCGACGGCTGCGACCTACGTCTCGGTCGCGTCCGCGAACGCCGTGCAGGTGCGCGCACGCGTGGTCGCCCTACTTGGCGAACTGCTAACCAAATCGAAGGGCGACCTCGCCGCGAACGAGATCGCCCTTCCGCCGTCGCGGTCTTTCCCGGACCCGCCGGCCGTCACCTCGGCTCGTGACCGAGATGCAGAACCAGGGTAGCACACCGTCAGCACTCGTGGCGAGCGATCGCCTGATCCTGCTCCGCGCGTTCGCGAAGGCGGCGTCGGACGGGACGGACATCATTCGGCACCCCGCCGTGCAAGAAGTCGCCGCCTATGCCGCCGAGGCGGCGTACGCACACGGCGACCTGGCTGGCGCTCGGCCGGTCTCCTTGTACGCTGCGGGTACGGAGCACCTCCGGCTCGGGGAAACGCACCTGCTCGAACTCGCCGACCTGGACCAACTCCTCCGCGGCCAAGCTGACGACGTCCATCCGAAGGGCGAGGGGCTCGTCATCGCCCCGGGGAGCACGAAAAACGGCGGGCGGAAGGACAGCGACTGCGCCGAAATCGGGTGGCTCTTCCTCGACTGCGACGCGACCGGCGACTGGCTCGCGCTGATCGAGTGGCTGCGAGCGCATGGTGCGGCGGCCATCCTCTACCGCTCGACGAGTCACAAGCCGGCGCTGCCGAAGTGGCGCCTCGGCTTCCCTCTCCGCCAGTGCTGGATTCCACCCTCCGATCTACTAGCCGCGCGCGCGCGGTGGAAGCGCGAGCTGTACCCGGCGGCCCGTGGCGTCTTCGGCGCGCTCGCGGGGCTGTCGGGCGTCGGCTTTGACCCCGCGACAGATGCCCTGCTTCAGCGCTTTTATCCGGGCCACCGCCGTCCCGAAGACGCGCACGAGCCACCGCGCGAGGTGTTCCGGCTGGATGGGTTGGCACTCGATCTCGAAGCGCTCTACGCCGCACTCGACAGTCTCGGCGTCGCCCCGAAGGCCAAGACGCCAACCGGGGGGAGCGGCCCACGAACAGGCGCCCACGCCGTCGCAGGAGCGCCCACCGGCGAAGAGGCGGCGCTGCTGCGCGCAATGCGGCACGCCGGCTGGGTTGGGCGGCAGCTCGCCGCCGACAGGTTCGCGGTGCTCTGCCCATGGCGCAACGACCACACGAGCGGGAGCGACTACGACACCTCGACGGTGATGTGGGCCAACGGAAACTTTCACTGCTCGCACGCGCACTGCGTCGGGAGGCACGCGCGGGACGTGGTGCAGGCGCTCCCTCTCACCGCACGCATCCTGTACGAGTCACTACGCGGCAAGACCGCTGGTCTCCAGCGGCTGAAGGAGCAGCTCCGCTCCACCTCCGCCCGGCTGGCGTCCGAGCACTGCCGCCTCGAGGCTGAGGAGTTCCAACGGTTGGTCTACGAGGGGGTCGTCTACGCGAAGGAGGGGCTTGTTGTATTCAGGGGGCCGCCCGGGGTCGGGAAGACGCGCGCGGCCAGTAGAGGGATCGCTTACCGCCAGAACGGGATCTACGCGTCTCGGACCCACTGCTTGGGCGACGAGGTCGCGGACCATCTCAAGACGATCGGCCTCAAGTACCGCCGCCACCGCGGCGTGCTGTCCATAAAGGACGAGGATGGACGGCCCGTCTGCGCCTACTTCAAGATCGCGGAGGATGTGCAGCGGGCGGGCGGGAGCGTCCCGATGCTCATGTGTAGGAAGTGCGACCGGCGCTCGACGTGCGAGGCAGTGCAACCTCTCGGCCCGAAGACTGGGATCGATATCGGCCCGCACGTGATGCTGCCACGGATGATCGAGGGAGGGGCCGAAGCGATTCGCGAGGGCAGGTGTCCCACGAGCGACGAGTTGGTCGTGATCGACGAGGGCGTCGACCCCGTCGAGAAGCGGTCGATCACGCTCCAGGACCTGTTTGAGGCCGAGGAGGAATTGAAGCGCGGGCGGCCATTGCTGATTCCCTGGTTCGATGCGCTGAGGCTCGAGCCGCTGATCGGGATCCTGCGGCTCTTCGTCGCGAACTCCTCAGCGGGGCTTGACGCAGCGGCCGAAGCCTTCGGGCGAACGGTCGATCCGCTACTTGTCCGCCTCGGACTGTTCCGACCCCAAGCCCCTCTGCGAAGCGTGCTCACTCGGGCATCAGAGACGGAGGACTTCACCGTTTTCGAGGGGGCGGTCAATGCGACGAGCCTGGCCGACGACGCTCTCCGTCGTCGCGTGACCCTCCTCCTCCGCGTTCTTCGGGTCGCGAAGATCTTTGCCCACGACCCGAGCAAGGCCGTCGTCAAGGACTTCCGGTTGCACGTGGTGTGCCTCACGCCCGCTGGCGAGGTCATCAAGACGCACCGGCGCGTCATAATGCTCGACGCCACCGCGCCGGTCGAGCAAATCAAGAAGATGCGCCCGGACGTCACCGTCGTCGAGCCGGCTATCGTCGAGCACGTGACCCCGCGGCGCATGATCGTCTACCGCTCGCGCGTCGGCCGGCGCGCGCTCTCGCCCTGCGGCGCGCCGGACTGGACGAATGCCGGTCCGATCTTGATCGACGTCCTGGCGCGTGTCCGGGCCGCGGGCGTCAGGCGCCTCCTGCTCGTCATGTACAAGGCGCTTGCCGACGCGACCTCGGGGTGTCCTACAGTGGCCGTAGCCCTGGATGAATGGCGCGCCGAAGGGCGAGAGATCGACATCCGGTGGTTCGGCGGCGTGCGCGGGCTGAACGACTGGGAGAGTTGGGACGGGTGCGCGACCGTCGGCGACCCGTACATGAACCTCGACCAACACGAGCAGGTGGCCAGGTTCTTCGGCCTCGACGACGAGGAGATCGAGAGGGACTACCGGCAGACCGCCGCCGCCGAGTTGGAGCAAGTGCACGGCCGACTCCGCGACGTTCGGCGGACCGACGCGCCATGGCACCTCCACGTCGGGGCCGTCGCGCCCGGTGGCTGGGGTAACGAGACGGAGGTCGTCACCCTCCCTCGTGGTCGCCCCGCGAAGACGTCGAGCACCTCCCCGGCGGAGATCCAGGAGGCCGTCGCGCGGCTGGGGGGCTGTCGGGCCGCCGCAAGGGCGATCGGGATCGGGCGGACCACGCTCGGGCGCTACTTGAACGGAGAGCGGGCAGCGTCGCCCGAAATCCTCGAACGATTGCTGGCGGCTGCGGCACGGCCAGGCTCGGCTCCGGCTGCCCCCCCCCCCGGCCCCGAAACTCTCCATGATCATGTATTGGCATTTTCGGGGCCACCCGAGCATCCCGTCCCCTGCACGTGGGTTGCCCCCCGGCGCTTGACTTGAGGTTCCGCTTGGTGCTACACTTCAGAGCACGATGCCGAGCCGACTAAAATTGCTGAGTTGCAGGGTGCCCGATCCCGTCTTCGAGGGCGTCGAACAGGCCGCAGCCGCCGAGGGACGATCGCTCGGCGGTTGGATTTCCTGGACAATTCAGCTCCGTCTGCGGGAGTTGGGCCTGCTGTCCTCGGAGCCGCTTCCAGTCCGCCAACGAAAGAGGGGCCGCAAGTGATCGCCCGAGCGCAAGACCCCGAGGCGCTCGCCTCGGCGACAGTCCGATTTGTCGAGTTGGTCCGCGTCTCGACGAAGGGGCAAGCCGAGCGCGAGACGCCGGAGCTTCAGCGCCACGCTCTGGACGAGCTTCGGCGCCAGTACCCCGGCGTTCTCGTCGAGCGGATCGAAGGGCTCGGCGTCTCGGGTGGCCTTTCGGTCGAACAGCGTCCCGATCTTCTCCGGCTGCGCGAGTTGACCATGGGGCGCGCGTACGACGAGATCAGGGTCTACGCCATCGACCGCCTCACCCGCCACGCCGATCCGCGCGAGCGGTTCGCCGTCTTCGGGTTCGCCCTCGACGCCGGGGCGAAGATTCGCGACACGAGTGGGCGCCTACTCGACCCGGCGGACGAGTCGGGGATCGGGGAGATCGACTTCTATCTGTCCTCATTCTTCGCGGCGAAAGAGCGCGCCAAGATCAAGAAGCGGACCGAGGACGGCCGTCGCCGCCGGGCGGCGCAGGGCTTCTGCGCCAACTCGCACATGGCGTTCGGGCTCGCATTCGACAAGGCGGCGAACAGTTACGCTATCGTCGAGGACAAGGCCGCGATCGTGCGGCGGATCTTCGACGAGGCGGCACAGGGGCGGACGTTGCGGCAAATCCTCGATGGCCTCGACCGAGACGGTATCCCGTCACCGCGCGGCAAGAACTGGTCGCGCACGGTGATCGCCAAGATCCTCCGCCATCCCGCCTACCGCGGCGAGTACCGGCAGACCTTCGGGGGACAGAGCTTCACCGCGAAGGTCCCTGCCATCATCTCTGCGGAGCAGTGGAACGAGGTGCAGCGTGGGCTGACGGCTCGACAGAACATCCCCATCAAGGAGCGCTACTCGTTCGACGCGCTCTGCCGCGGGCTCGGCCGCTGCGGCGTCTGCGGGGCAGGGATGCACGTGTTCACCAAGGCGCGCAAGTACCGGTACTACTACTGCGCTTCGCAGCACACGCAGTTCCGCGGCGCGCGATGCGAGCACCGCAACGGCCACCGGTCGGCTGACGTCGACGCGGCGGTCTGGGCCCTGCTCCGGGAGAAGATCGAGAACTCGACCTTGATCGAGGAAGCCGCGTCGCAGGCCGAGCGGGACGACGGCGGGAAGAGCTGGGCGAAGCAGAAGGTGCAGGCCGAGGTCAAGCTGTCGAAGCTTGCTGCCCACGAGGTCGAGGTGCTCCGCCTGCGCAGCGACGAAAAACTCTCGGAGGGCGCATGCCGACTCCGCCTGTCGGAGATCGCGCGGCAGCGGGAGAACCTGAAGGCGACGGTCGAGGTGGCAGAGCGCGCCATGGCCCAGGACGCCGCGCTGCGCTCGACGGCGCGGACCCTGGCGGAGCGGATCGATGTCCTCCGGGGGCAGATCGGTAGCGCCAGCTTCGCGGCCCGGCGGGCGCTCCTCGAAGCCCTGGTCCCGAAGGCGCCGGGCTTCGGGCTGATCTTCCACGAGGACGGGCGCGTCGAGATCCGGGGCGCCCTTGCCTTCGAGGACGGGCAGCCGGCCGGAGGGGGAGAAGGGCCCCAGACCGCCGGGCGCCGTTTGGGCAAACCGTCAGTTCATCCTTCGCCTTCGCGAGGGCCTTCGTCTGCGACGAGGGCACGCGGGGCTTGGCCTGGCTGAACCCGAAGTCCGCCAGGGTGGGGCTGCCTTTCCCGAACACCGCCACGCAGTACTTCTTGAGGGCGGTGTAGAGGGTACGAGCGGCCTCGATCGCGGTCTTCTGGCTCGCGACGAGCTGGTTGAGCTGTGCGCGCACGGGCGTCACGGCGTTGATTGCCGCGATGGCCGCGCTGAACACAGCGACGAGCTGCGCCGGGGTCAGGTTCTGACCCGCGATGTTCACGTTGGACTTGGCCGGGAACTGCTTGTTGCACCCGGCGATGGCCGCCGTGAACTCCTGGATCGCTACCTTCTGGTTCGACATGGGCTCTGCCTTCCTTTCTCCGTACCTGGTCCCGGGCGACGGCCGGCTGAGCTGCCGGTCGAAGGCCCCTTCCGGCGCCCGGGACTGCCACGGCTTTTGCTGCGGCCCTCTAAAAAGCCTCGTTGCAAGGCGTGCCAGGCCGGGCGGCCGGACACCAAGCGCTCGAAATCCCTAGACCCCTTCGCGGAGGGGCTCAAAATGAGCCGCTGGAAGGGGTTCAAAATGAGCCCTTGGGGCTCAAAATGGTCCCCTGGCCTCGGGAGCCGCGGACGGGCGCGCGGTCGCACCGGCCACGCCGTCGATCGCATCGTCGACGGCCTTGGCTGTACCGTCGAAGCCTCTCGTCGAACCCTCGAAGCCCTCGGCGGCATCGATCACGCCTTCGATCGATGCCACCGAGCCTCCGATCGGTGCGTTCGAGGCCTTGGCAGCACCGGTCGAGCCCTCGGCAGCACCGGCCAGAGGCCTCGAGGGTTCGACCAAGGGCGAGGAGGGATCGACCGGAGCCTTCGACGCATCGATCGAGGGCGTGGCCGTGCCGACGGGAGACCTCGAGGGGTCTGCCGGAGGCTCAGAGGCGCTGGAAGGCCGTGCCCGCGGCGCGGGGGCGGTCGAGGACGAGGCAGCTCGCGGTGAGGTGGTAGACGTCCCAGGTCTCGATGCCGTAGCCCCAGACCGTCTCCGTGTCGGGGCTCACCGTCTCGACGAGGTGGCCGATCGCGTCGCAGCCGTTCTCGCCCGCGAGCTTGCGGACGAGGTGGAGCGTCGTCATGTAGGTCAGTCCCCGCCCCGAGAGGATCCCGATCTCGTGGTAGGGGACGGGCGGCGCGCCGTCCCGGTAGACCGCGACGGCATCGGCGGCCCGCGCGGGCCCTTGAAGCGGCGCGGTCTGGAGAAAATGCGCGAACTCGTCGGGCGGCTGGACCGTCGCGCAGCCGCCCAGCACCGCCACCACCCCGAACGCCGCCATCCATCGGACCATACGCCAGAAAAGACGCAGCCGCCGCCCCGGCATTCAGCCGGACGCTCCGATCAGTCCGGGATGGCGGCGTAGAAGATGCGCGCGCCGTTGACGGTGCAGCTCGTGCCGCTCTGAACCACGGCGGCCAGTCCCAGGCTGTGCGTTCCGGCCGCGACTTGCGCGAAGCCGGTCCAGGACATCGGGATCCAGCCGCCGAAGCCGCCCCCGCTGTTGTTCTGGTGGAGCGCGCCCCAGCAGTCGGAGTTCGCCGTGCTGCAATCATTGGCGAGGGAGGCACCGTCGACCGTGAGGCTCAGGTAGCACCACGAGTCGGGTGTCGACCAGTGGCCGTTGACCGAAAGCTGGAGGAGCGAGGCGTGCGGGAGGGTCACGTTGCCCGACCACATCTCGGTCCAGCCGTTGACGGGACCGGTGACCGAGTTGCTCCAGTTCGGCGGCTGGATGAAGCCGGTCAGGGCCTGGCCGTGGAAGAAGCTGCCCGAGGCGTTGATGTCGCCCTTCACGTCGAGGTTCGTCTGCGGGGTCGGCGTGCCGATGCCGACGTCGCCGCCGGTCGTGATGTAGAGGTCGCTGCGCGCGCCCGCGCCGTTCGCGCAGGAGCCGCACCACGGCGTGCCCGAGCCGGTGAGGTTCAGCCCGGCGTTCCACATGATCGGCGTCGCGGAGACGCCGCCGTCGCCGTCGCCGACCGCGAGCGCGAAGTTCGGGTTGGGCGTGTCGGCCCAGGTCTGGATCGAGAAGTTGTCGGTGCCGTTGCTGCGGATCTGCATGCCGCCTGCGCCGTTCGCGACGTTCACGCCGACCGCGACCCCGCCCGCCACCGAGAGATCGGCGCCGGGCGCGGGCGTCTGGGTGTCGATCGCGACCGGGCCGCCGTTCGTCGTGTAGAGCGTCGTGCCGTTCTCGGCCCAGCCGACGGCCGTTCCCGTCGGCCCCATTGGCCCGGTCGGTCCCACCGGGCCGGTCGGTCCCATCGCGCCGGCCGCGCCGGTCGCGCACGTGACGCCCGCAGCGCCGGTCGCGCCCGCGGGGCCGGTCGGCCCCACCGCGCCCGCGACGACGTAGATGCCGCCGTCGAGGATCAGGCTGCTCCCCGCGCCGAGCTGGATCTGCGAGGCGTCGCCGGTCGGCCCGACGGCGCCCGCAACGCCCGTGGCCCCCTCGGGGCCGGTCGGGCCCGGGGGCCCGGCCAGGCTGGAAGCGGCCCCGGTCGGCCCCGTCGGACCTGTCGGCCCCTCCGGCCCGGTCGCGCCCGAACAACCGGCGAGCGCCACGACCATCGCAAGTCCCCGCCAGCCCGCCGTCCGTCTCGCTCGCATCATCGAAGCCTCCTCTTCCTCTCCGGGTGAACCCACGCCTCAGATGCCGAACTTCGAGGTGAGGCAGTCCTCGACGGTCGTCCGCTGGCAGGCCGTGACCGCGGACGGGTGGACGGGCAGCTCGGCGAATTGCGCGTCGCCGCACTCGCCGGTCCCGCCGCCGGAGGTCAGCGCGAGGCCGTTCGGCGGCGCGAGGTAGGTCGTGCGCGTGAAGAGCGGCGCCCCGCGGCTGTAGATGAACGCCGTGCTGCCGTCGCCGACGGCCTCGTAGAGGTGCCACTGGGTGTCCGAGGCGGGCGAGCCGGTCGGGGAGATCCAACCCTGGAAGTAAGCCTGGTCCATACCCCCGGCCACGGCCGCGAACCACCCGAGGAGCTGCGTGCGCGCCGCCATGGAAACCTCCCGTCCACCCGGAAGCGGTTCGAGCATGCTGCGCGCCTGGACGAATGTCAACGCCGCGACCGTGTTGACAGTCGAGCGGGCGCTTGGCTAACGTGGCCCGGTCGGTCTTTCGATCAAGGGGTCCACCATGAAGCGGCAACTCGCAGGCTTGGCGGCGTGCTTGGCCCTTGCCGCCTGCCCGGGCGCGACGGGGCCGCAGGGGACGCCGGGGGCGACCGGGCCCTCGGGCGCCGCCGGGGCCGCGG
>DAIDIT010000056.1 GCA_027451705.1 Pseudomonadota bacterium | reverse complement strand
TCCGCCGGGAACAGCGTAAGCTCTTCACCCATGACGCGCCTCCTTCCGCCGGTTGAATCGTGCCTCGCAACACGCTTCTACCAACGGTTTGCCGGCGCGTCTCTTCCTTCTACCCTACCCCCTCGGTGAATAAGGCGGGCTCAAGGCTCGAAACCGTGCCGGTGCGATGGAGCAGATGGCCAAACAGAAGGGGATTGATCCCGCGATCATGCGGATCGAGGTGCGCACGCTGCAACCCGAAGGCAGCACTTCGGCAGTCTCGAAAACTCGCGAGGTGACCATCGCCGACTTGCGGGCAGAAGCCGCGCCACTGGCAGCCCTCTCGCGTCATTGCAAGGGGTGTTCAGCGAATTTCCTGAAGCAGCCGTTCGGGTGCTTCGGTGCGATCGGCTACCCGCTGCCCGCCGCTGCCGAGGAATGGCTCATGGAACGACTCCAACTCGCGAACGAATTTGGCGGGTGGTCGTTTCTTCAGGCCATCACTGATCTCCACTACACGGGCGAACTTCCGCAGAAGATCCGCCAGAGCGGAGCGTATGAGCGCAAGGAGCCAGTCACAAAGACAATGAGCCGGGGTCTCTTCTCGAAGAAGACGGTCGATTCCAACCAACTTCTGCACGCGATTGTCGCAGTTGGGGGTAGCCTACAACCCTCACACTGCATGATGGTTCTCATCTGGTTGGGGGTCGTTGCCTTCGATGGCCGAGTCCCCAAGGCACATTCTGATGTCGAACTCGTGTCTCGACTTCACAAGCTCGGGGCCGAGGAACGTCGAACCAGAACGTCGATTCAGATCGAGCTTTCCCCTCAATGGCAAATCGCAGGAGTTCAAAACCTTCTCAGGGGGATGTACACGGCATGGGTCGAGGGCGTGCCCCTGATGGTGGATGCCTGACCCGGGCAATCCGCGGTCACTCCGAGGGGGGCTCGCACGCGCGGCGCCCTCGGAGGTCAAGCGGCGTGGCGGGGGGACGTCACGAGGTGAATCTTGCCGCCGGAGGCAAGCTCGGGGGGCAGGCGGATGTTGATGGGGCATCCGAGGGCTGCCGCGAGGCGACGGATACGGCTTGTCGAGTCCGTCGACCGCGCCGGCCGCTCGGGAACCGAGAGGCTTCCGGTCATCCTGGAAGGGAGTCGGCGCCGTGTCTGTCACCCGGCCTCGGCCAGCGAAGCTTGAGGCGGCGCCACGAGCTGGGCTAACTTAGCCTCGTGAAACAGGCCAAGGTGTCTGACTTGAAGAACAACCTGAGCCGGTACCTGGACTACGTCCGTCGGGGAGGGACGGTCCGCGTGTTCGACCGCGACCTGCCCGTCGCGGACCTCGTGCCGCTCGCCCGGACCGCCGCCGAACATGGCTCCGGGATCGGCGCCGTGCTGTCAGACCTCGAGCGGCGCGGGACTGTGCATCTCGGAACGGGAAAGCTCCCGCGGGGCTTCGCCGCCCGGCCGCTGCCCCGGCCGCGGGCGAGCGTGCTCGCGGCGCTGCTCGATGAACGCCGCGAGGGGCGATGAACTTCTGGGACAGCTCTGCGCTCGTGCCATTGCTCGTCCAGGAGGACGGCGGCGAAACGGTCCACCGGCTCCTCGTCGAAGACGAAGGTCTCGTCGTTTGGCTGCTGACCCCCGTCGAGATCGTCTCCGCGCTCTGGCGACGCACGCGCTCGGGTCAGTTGACGTCGGAAGAAGCCGGCGCGGCGCTCGAGGGACTCGACCAGCTCGAGCGCGCCTGGACGTCGGTCGTGGACGCCGACCTCGTGCAGCAACGTGCGCGGCGTCTTCTCGCGCTCCATTCCCTCCCTGCCGCCGATGCACTGCAACTCGCGGCGGCCCTGGTTGCGAGCGACGAGACCCCGGCGGCCCTCCCGTTCGTCACGCTCGACGAGCGCCTCGCGGAGGCCGCCCGGCGCGAGGGCTTCCGCGTGCTTCCGGTGTAGGATTCATGCCGCGCGCCGCCATCCTGGCAGCCTTGTCGCTCCTCGCCGCGTGCGGCGGAAGTCGTGGCAAGGGCGACGGCGGGGGCGACGCCGGGCCCTTCGACGCGGGCGCCTACCTGCTCGCCGTGCTCCCGCCTGGCTCCCCCGCGGGGAGCTGCGACGCCCACGCCGAGCAGCCGTCGCACTTCGTGGACGCGACGGACGCCTGGGGGCTCGGCAAGGACGGCGGGCTCGCGATGGTGGGCAACCGCATCGTCAGCGTCGACCTCGACCGCGACGGCTACCCGGACCTCGTCGTCCACGCCATCGACACGATGCAGCGCGAGCCGATGCCCTCCTACTGGGACGGCGGCTGGCACAACGAGTCGGACGGCGGTTTCGTCCGATTGGTGAGCGTGCTCATGAACCGCCCGCGCCCGGGAGGCGGCCGGATGTTCGTCGACGCCACGGTGGCGAGCGGGCTCTTCCAGATCCGCGGCGGCTCGACGACCGAGCTGCGCAACGCCCAGCTCGCCACGGTCGCGGACGTCAACGGCGACGGCGCGCCGGATGTCTTCAGCGGCA
The DNA here is from genome assembly GCA_027451705.1 of Pseudomonadota bacterium. Classification (GTDB taxonomy): domain Bacteria; phylum Myxococcota; class Myxococcia; order Myxococcales; family JAKAPL01; genus JAKAPL01. The sequence continues at coordinate 9,727 of DAIDIT010000056.1, read as the reverse complement.
CCTACCTCGACGGCAACAACCCCCAGAAGGACCCGGGCGACCGAAGCGAGATCCTCCTCAACGACGGCCGGGGCCACTTCACGCTGGCGCCGCAGTCGGACCCGAGCCAGATGAAGAGCACGTGGGCGACCACGGGCGCGACCTTCCTCGACTTCGACCGCGACGGCATCCCGGACCTCTTCGTGGGCTTCTGGTACGACCACTACGGCACGAGCTACGTCGGCTCGCAGGCGCGGCTCTACAAGGGCAAAGGTGACGGAACCTTCGGCGACGTCACGGACGAACTGGGGCTCGCGACGGACGGCACGGGCTCGGAGGCGAGCCTCGTCGCGGGCACCAACGCCCGTCCCTCCTACGGCGTCACGGCCTGCGACCTGAACGGCGACGGTCAGGACGACCTGCTCGTCGGGGCCTACGGCCGCGAGTGGAACCTGCTCTACCAGAGCCAGCCCAGCGGCGCATATGTCGAGGAGGGGCAGGACGCCGGCTACGCGGGCGACCTCCTGCGCGACTACCACGACAACCAGTTCTTCCTCTGCTACTGCACGGTGCACTCGGGCGACGCCGACTGCGCCGACGCGGGCGCGCCCCTCGTCGTCTGCCCGTCTCCCGCCGACTCGGCCTGGGACCCGGTGAACGGACCGCTGCCGTGGTTGAACAACGGCAACACCTTCACGACGGTCTGCCGCGACATGGACGGCGACGGCCGGCCCGACCTCTACTCGGCGATCATTCGCCACTGGTGGGCGGGACAGGGCTCCGACCCCGCGCAGCTCCTGCTCAACGCGACCGAAGGTGGGCCTGTCACCTTCGACCGCGTCCCCAACCCGCAGAGCGGCCTCGTGGTGCCCCACCCGGATCCTCAGACCGGCTGGGACGAGGGGCTGCTCATGGCGGCCGCCGTCGACCTCGACAACGACGGGCGCCCGGACCTCGTGGTCGCGGCGAGCGACTACGACTACCAGTTCGGCCTCGTCTACGTGCAGCAGCCGGACGGCACCTTCCAGGAGGTGGGCCAGAGCTGGGGGCTGCACCACCCCTGCATGAGCGGCCTCTCGGTGGCGGACTTCGATCGCGACGGCGACCTCGACGTGATCGTGGGCTCGGGGACGGCCCGGACGTGCAGTTCGACGGCGCCGGGCGGCGGCGGCTGGACGAGCAACGAGATCCACCTCTACGAGAACGACGCGAGCCGGCACGGAGGGTGGCTCGAGGTTCGCCTTCGCGGCGCGTCGGCGAACACGATGGGGATCGGCGCGCGGGTCACCGTGACGGCGAACGGCGTGTCGCAGGTGCAGGAAATGCAAAGCGGGTACGGGCACATGGCGATGGGCAACGACATCGGCGTGCTCTTCTTCGGGCTGGGCGCCTGCGGGTCGGTCGACGAGATCGAGGTCCGCTGGCCGGACGCGAACCTGACCACCGAGCGCTGGCACGACGTCCCCGCGGGCCACTTCGTCGAGCTGCACCAGGGCGACCCGAACGCCTACGCCGTCGTGCTCCAGTGAGCCGCCGGCTGGCCGGCTGACGCGCGAGGGGCCCCGCCGAACCCCACCGTTTGCTCGACGTCCGGGTCCGGCGTGCCGGACGGGTACCGACGACTTGGTCTACGAGCGGGACGTGTCCTAGTAGCCGTAGCACCGGGCGTAGTTGCCGTCGACCGCGAGTGCCTCGGGCGCGCCGGCGTTGGCGTAGGGGCAGGCGCCGGCGTCGTAGAGGCAGCCGAAGTCGACGGCGGCGCCGCAGTTCGCGGGGATGGCCTCGCAGTTCGAGAAGGGGCCTCCGCCGCCGGGCATGCCCGCGAAAAAGGTCATGCAATACTGCCCCGCGTCGCAGAAGCCCGCGTCGCCGCACGGAAAGCCGGGCACGCACGCGCCGTTCTCGCAGATGTCCGAAGCGCAGGCGCGGCCGCAGGCTCCGCAGTTCTGGGGGTCCTCCGCGGTGTCGGAGCAGCGACAGCCGCAGAAGGTCTGCCCCGACGGGCATTCGCCGGAACAGAGCCCCTGGACGCACATCCAACCGGGCGGGCAGGCGTTGCCGCAGCAGCCGCAGTTCTGCGGGTCGGTCGCGATGTCGGTGCAGATCACCTGGGCGCAGTTGCCACAGAGGACCTCGTTCGGACTGCAATCGCCGGTGCACGCGCCGCCGATGCAGGCGGTGCCGGCTGGGCAACCCCCGTCGGCGCCGCAGGCACAGACGGGAGTCGCGGCGCAGGTCACGGACCCGCAGCCACCGGCGTCGGTGCCTCCGTCGCCGAGGCCACTGGTGCCGCCGGAGGTCGTGCCGCCCGTGGTCGTGCCGCCGGAGGTCGTTCCGCCCGAGCTGCTCGCTCCGCCGGTGCCCCCGCTCGACACCGTCGAGGCCCCCGACGTCCTGCCGCCCCCGCCGCTCGACGAGGTCGCGGAACCGCCCGTGCCGCCGGAGTCGCCGGTCCCCTGGGAGGCAGCCGAAAAGCAACAGGCCGTGAGGCCGAGAAAGAAACAGGTCGCGGCGTGACGGCGTCTCATCGCATCTTCCTATGGCACCGGCGCCGCGACGAGATCGATCTCTTGGCGTCCGCCGTCGCGGGCGAGGCCGAGGCGGATCTTCTCGCCGGGGACGGGCTCGGCGAGCGCGCCCGCGGCGGCGTCCCCTCCGGCCTGCCAGCCGTCGATCGAGACGACGCGGTCGCCGGGCTTCACGCCCGCCTGCGCGGCGGGTCCGCCGGTGGCGACCGACTGGACCTGCAACGCGCCGTCCTTGCGCCAGAGCCCGAGGCCGAAGGTGGCAGCGCGCTCGGAGGAACGGAAGGGCAGCTCCTGCGCGAGCCAGAGCTTTCCGCCCGCGAGGTCGAGGGTGACGCGGAAGTGGCGCAGGAACGCGGCGCCGACGTTGCCGGCGACCGCGAGCGAGCCGCCCCGCGCGGTCGCCCTGTCGACGACGCCGATGGGCGCGCGCGGCCAGTCGAAGGGGCCGATCCGGACGTCCGCCCACGCGGGCCAGACGCCGGCCTCGCCGCCGCCGAAGATGGCACCGCCGGGCGTGAAGAGGCGCCGCTCCCCAGGCGTCACGAGCGCGTCCTGGTCCGGCAGGTGCTGCACGAGGATGCCGCCGCCGCTGCCGGTATCGACGAGGAAGCGCCCGGTGCGGCCTCCGACGGCGACCGGGATCGTGATCGAGGAGCCGTCCAACTCGGCGCCCACGTCGACGTCGCCGGGGGCTGGCCGGAAGGCCGCGCGCGGGATCAGGGTCAGGGTCGAGCCGGGGTAATCGATGGCGACGGCGAAGCGGGAGAGGAAGTCGAAGCCCAGGATGCCGTCCAGTTCGGGGAAGTTCTCGGCGAAGCCGCCGCGCGAGAGGTCGATGGCGGCGACGGTCTGGGGATCGAGCCGCGCCCCGCCCACCGCTATCGCGGGCGTGCGGACGAGGTCGATGTCCGGGAAGAGTCCCGCGGCCTGTCGGATGTCCGCCGCGGGCTTCAGGCCCAGCCGCCCGGCGGCGGCCAGGTCGAGCACCGTCGCGTCGGCGCCGCTGTCGAGCAGGAACGTCGCGGCGCGGCCGCCGAGCGTCACCGGCACGAGGATCCAGCGCCCCTCGTAGAGCGAGAGCGGCAGCGTGATCCGGTCGCTGCCCGCCGCGAGGTGAAGGTCGTCGCGGCCGCGGAGCGGTGCGAACCGGGGTGGCTCCGCGGGCGCCGCTGCGTCGGCGAAGGTCCGCCGCCACGCGCCCCTCTCCGAGTTGCGCGTCTGTTCGATCGTCCGGGGCAGGTAGTGCCCCTGCATCCAGGCGTAGTCGAGGTAGCGGCGCCGGACCTCGATCGCGCCCTCGCGCCAGTTCGCCTCGCGGAGCGTGCCGTCGGCGTCGAAAGCGAGCTCCATTGGCAGTCCCCCAGCCGGGGTCACCTCGAGCCGGAAGCGGCCCCCGGCGTCGCGCGGCCGTTCGAAGACCGTCGCGCCGCCGAGAAGCCAGGCGGAAGTGTCGAGCGCATAGACGGAGATCGCCGCCGCGCGGGTCGTGCCGCCCTGGGGCCGGACGAGGCCGTTGGTGTCGCGTTCGGCGACCTGCCGTCCGTCCGTTTCGACGAGGTCGTCGTACGGCACGGCGGGGAGCACGACCTCGACCTGTTCGAGCCCGGGGGCGATCGTCCAAGTCTCGGTGCCGGTCGCGCCCCACGCCTCGATCTGCCAGCGGATCGCGAGGGGCTCCACCGCGCCGGCGAGCTCCGGCGCCCCCGATCGCGCGGCGTACGCGCGGGCGATAGCCGGCAGTCCCGGGGCGAGGTGGAGTGGCGCCGCGAGGAGCAGCGCGCAGGCGGTGCTGGCGGGCATTCCCACATTCTGGACCGGCGGCGAGCGGCTTGCCAAGCGCGGTCCAAATCTCGACGAGCGGCGCGCGAGAGGATGGTAGAGTGGCCCCCGCATGTGGAAGCGCCTCACCCGGTTCCTCCTCGGCCAGCCCCGGGACCTCGAAGACCCGAGCCTGTTCCACCAGGTCTCGCTGATCGCCTTCCTCGCCTGGATCGGGCTCGGGGCCGACGGCCTCTCCTCCTCGGCCTACGGTCCCGACGAGGCGTACCGCGCGCTCGGCGAGCACACCTACCTCGCGTTCTGGCTGGCGGTCGCGACGGCGGTGACGGTCTTCGTCATCTCGTACGCCTACAGCCGGATCATCGAGCACTTCCCCGGCGGCGGCGGCGGCTACGTCGTCGCGAGCAAGCTGCTCGGACACCGCTTCGGCGTCGTCAGCGGCAGCGCGCTCCTCGTCGACTACATGCTGACGATCACCGTCTCCGTCGCGAGCGGCGGGGACGCGATCTTCAGCTTCCTGCCCGCCCCGTGGCTCCACTACAAGCTGATCGTCGACGTCCTCGCGATCGTCTTCCTCATCATCCTCAACCTGCGCGGCATCCGCGAGTCGGTGACGGCGCTGATGCCGATCTTCGTCGTCTTCCTCATCACCCACGCCATCTTCATCCTGGTCGGAATCGCGGGCCACGCCGGCCACGCGGGCGCGGTGGTCCACGACATGCGGGTCGGCACCGCGCAGGGGCTCTCGAAGATCGGCCTCTGGGGGCTCTTCCTGATCTTCATCCGCGCGTACTCGCTGGGCGGCGGGACGTACACCGGCATCGAGGCGGTCTCGAACGGCCTGCAGATCATGCGCGAGCCGAAGGTCCAGACCGCGCAGCGGACGATGGTCTACATGGCGACCTCGCTCGCGGTCACCGCCGGCGGGATCATCCTGGTCTACATGCTCACCGGCATCCGCCCGGTCGAGGGCAAGACCATGAACGCCATCGCCATGGACGCCGTCTTCGGGAGGTTCCACCTCGGGGCGTGGCACCTCGGCGCGTGGTTCGTGATCCTCTCGCTCGTCTCCGAGGGCGCGCTGCTGTTCGTGGCGGCGCAGACCGGTTTCATCGACGGCCCGCGCGTCATGGCCAACATGGCGACGGACTCCTGGTTCCCGCACCGGTTCGCCGCCCTGAGCGATCGGCTCACGATGAAGAACGGCGTCGTCCTCATGGGCGGCGCGGCGCTCGGGCTCCTCCTCGCGACGGACGGCTCGGTGGACGCGCTGGTCGTCATGTACTCGATCAACGTCTTCATCACCTTCTCGCTCTCCGAGCTCGGGATGGTCCGCTTCTACGTCCGCAACCGGAAGAGCGAGGAGGCGTGGAAGCGGCACCTCGCGGTCCACCTCACGGGCCTGACGATGTGCGCGTCGATCCTCGTCATCACGCTCACCGAGAAGTTCACCGAGGGCGGCTGGCTGACGCTCGTCATCACCGTCGGCGTCATCTCGCTCTGCTTCCTCATCCGCTGGCACTACCGGAAGGTCCTCGGGCAGCTCCAGCGGCTCAACGAGATCCTGAGCAACCTGCCGACCTCGGGGACCGCGGCGCCGCGCGCGCTCGATCCGCGGCTGCCGACGGCCCTCCTCCTCGTCGGGGACTACGGCGGGCTCGGCATCCACTCGCTGCTCAACGTCCAGCGGCTCTTCCCCGGCTACTTCCACAACTTCATCTTCGTCTCCGCGGGCGTCATCGACTCGGCGAACTTCAAGGGGAAGGGTGAGGTCGCCCGGCTCCGCGAGAGGACCCAGCAGAACCTCCAGCGCTACGTCGACCTCGCGAGGCGGTTGGGCCTGCCTGCCGACAGCCGCGCCGCCATCGGCACCGAGGTCGTGGACACGACGAGCCAGCTGTGCGAGGTCGTCGCGAAGGAGTACCCCCACACGATCATCTTCGGCGGCAAGCTGATCTTCGAGGAGGAGCGTTGGTACCACCGCTTCCTCCACAACGAGACCGCCCACGCCATCCAGAAGCGGGTGCAGTTCGCCGGCCTGCCGATGGTCGTGCTTCCGGTCCGCGTCCTCGAGAAGTCGCCGCCGAGGCCCGCCGCCGCCGCCGCGGCCTAGCCGAAGCGCTCTTGCAGGAGCGCCCGCAGCTTCGGCTCCCCGCGGACGAGGTCGAGCGTCAGCGCCGCGTGGCCGCGCGAGTAGCCGTTGCCGACGAGCAGCGTCGCGTCCTTTCCGAGCCCCTCGGCGCCGAGCGCGGCGGCGGTGAAGCTCGTCGCCATCGAGAAGAAGATCACGGTGCCGCCCTCGCGGACGGAGAGGATCGACGCGAGCTCGGTGCCGGGGACGCTCGCGACGTTGACGACCACGTCGCAGAGGGCGCCGCCCGTGGCCGCGCGCACGGCCTCGTGCACGGGCAGGGCGTCCGTCGCGTCGAGGGCGAGCCCCTGCGCGTAACCGAGGGCCTCCAGCCGGTCCACCGCCGCGCGGCTGATGTCGCAGGCGAGGAGCTGGGCTGCCCCGGAACGGCGGGCCTGGGCGCAGCAGAGCGCGCCGCTCTTGCCCGCGCCGACGACGAGCACGCGGTCGCCCGGCCGGACGTGGCGGGCGGTGAGCGCCGGCGCGCCGCAGACGTCGAGCAGCGCGAGGACGAGCGGCTCGGGGAGGTCATCGGGCACGCGCGCCCACAGGCCGCTGCCGAAGAGGATCGCGTGACCTTCGACGTCCACCCGGTCGGCGCGCAGGTCGACGCCGCGCACGCGCGTGAGCGCGAGCGGCGTGAGGGTCAGCGAGACCAGCGTCGCGATCCGCTCGCCGGGCGCGAGGTCGCCGACGGCGGGGTGGCGCGGTCCGACCTCGCGGACGCGGCCGAGGAGCATGCCGCCGCTGCCGGTGACGGGGTTCTGCAGCTTGCCGCGCTCCTCGACGATGCGCGCGATCTCGGCGCCGATGGCCTCTGGATTGCCGCCAGCGGCCTCGCGGAGCTGGCGGAAACTCGCCGCGTCCACGTTGAGCCGCTCGACGTCGATGAGGATCTCGTCGTCGTGGAGGGGCAGCGAGGGGTCGAGCCGGCGCGCCCGCTGCGGCAGCACGCCCGGCTCCCCGACGACCCGCGAGACTCCGTAAGGATCCATGCGAGACTCCTAGGCCTTGGGCAACGTCCGGCCGAGGGCGGTGACGACGGCCTTGAGATCCTCCCAGACCTTGCCCTTGTCGGCGGGATTGCGGAGGAGGTAGGCAGGGTGGAACGTCGGCATCAGCGGGATGCCCGCGTACTTGCGCCAGCGGCCGCGCATCCGGGTGATCGGCGTCGAGTCCGAGAGCAGGTGCTGCGCGGCGATCTTGCCGAGCGCGACCAGCACCTTGGGCCGGATGGAGGCGATCTGGGCGCGCAGGAAGGGCGCGCAGGCGTCCATCTCGTCGGGCTCTGGGTTGCGGTTCTTGGGCGGGCGGCACTTGACGACGTTGCAGATGTAGACCTGCCCCCGGCTGAAACCCATCGCGGCGATCATCCGGTCGAGGAGCTGGCCGGCGGGTCCGACGAACGGCTCGCCACGCAGGTCTTCCTCCGAGCCCGGGCCCTCGCCGACGAACACCAGCTCGGCGGACGGGTTGCCGACGCCGAAGACGAGGTTCTTGCGGCCGGGCGCGAGCTTGCAGCGGCGGCAGTCGCCGAGGTCGGCGCGGATCTGGAGAAGGGTGAGCTTTTCCTCCGGGGAGGAGGCCGGATGGGTATTGGACACGGGATGCGAGCGTCGAATCCCCGCCCCTCCCTCCCCCGCGAGAGGGGGAGGGGGAGGAGCGCCCGCCCTGTGGGGGACGGGCGGAGCGGGGAGGGCCGCCGCCGGAGCCGCCGCTCGCTTGGGGGCGGGCGGCGGCGCGGGGATTTCCCCGACGCCGGCGTCCGCGAGCCAGACGAGATGGCCGCGCAGGTCGGCGAGGATGTCATCCCAGGGCGCCATGGGGGCCTCGCCTCGGAGGCCGGACTTCTTATATCCTAAAGGGGTGAGCGCGCGGCGCGGAATCGGGTTGCCGGGCTGGTTGCCGTTGCTCGGCGGCGCGGTCGGCTTGCTGATCGTCTTCTGGCCCGCCCACGCCTTCGCGTGGGGTCCACTGGCCCACCTCGAATTCGGAGAGGGCGCGCTCGCGAGCCTCGACGGAGTGCCGGCGGCGCTGCGGGCGCTCCTCGGCAACTGCTCCGACTCGTTCCTCTACGGGACGCTCGCCGCCGACATGATCGTCGGCAAGAACCTCGCCCGCTACGCCGTCCACTGCCACAACTGGCGCGTCGGCTTCCAGGTGCTCGAACAGGTCCGCGGCGACGACGAACACGCGTTCGCCTGGGGTTTTCTCGCCCACCTCGCGGCCGACACGGTCGCGCACAACTACTACGTCCCCTACAAGACCGTGCAGTCCTACGGCCGCCGCCGCTGCGGCCACGCCTATTGGGAGTTGCGCTACGACCAGCGGCTCTCGCCGGAACTCTATCGGACCGCCCGGCGGGTGAGCCGGCGCGCGCTGCGGCGGCACGACGCCTTCCTGAAGGAAATGCTCGAGGACAGCGCCGTGCTCCCCTTCGGCCTCTCCAAGCGGCTCTTCGAGGGGCTGCTCCTGTCCGCGAGGCTCAAGCGCTGGCAGAAGATGAGCACGATGATGGCGAGCCGCCGCAAGATGCCGCTCGACGACGAGGAGATCGCCGAACTGCGGGCGCTGGCGGTGGGGCAGATCGTCGAGCTGTTGCGCGACGGCCCCGAAGCCCGCTGCACCACCGCGGACCCGACGGGCCTGCGCAACCTCCGCCTCGCGACCGACATGCGGCGGCGGCTGCGGCTGGCGCGGGCGCGGGGCGTCGGCCCCGAGCAAGTCGCGGAGACGGTGGCCAAGGTCCGCCCGGCGTTCCGCGAGGCGATCCACGGCCCGCTGCACCTGCCACACCTCGACGCGCTGTACCAGACCGCCTGACCCGCGGCGGTGCGGCCCGTCGGGCACTCGTCGCGCCCCATTCCGCCGTAGGCCCAGTCGCAGTTCTCAATTCCCCCGCACTGCCGCCCGCAACCCGCCGTAGCCGGACGGTTCGTGACGGATTGATGCCGATTCTCCGGCTGGACAGCACGACCCGGCCGAGCGTACGCTCGACGTCACTTCGCCCGGAGGGTTCGCATGCGACAGGTTGCCGTCTCGATTCTCGTGGGAGCAGTGGGGATGTGGGGCTGCTCGGGAGCGACGGGGCCCGAAGGACCTTCGGGGCCGACGGGCCCGACGGGCGTCTCGGCGGTCGGGACGACCGGTCCGACCGGAAGCGCCGGCCCGACGGGCGCGATGGGGCCGACCGGCGCGGAGGGCGCGACGGGGCCGGCCGAGCTGATCGCCGCCGGTGACGCGGGCACGGTCACGGTGAGCAACGGCGTGGCGGTCATCCAGGGGCTGCCGGGCCCCGCGGGCGCGACCG
>DAIDIT010000055.1 GCA_027451705.1 Pseudomonadota bacterium | reverse complement strand
CGGCGGAGCGCGAGGGCAATCCGGCTGCCGGCGGCGAGCGCGCCCGCGTCGAGCCGCCCGTCGAGATCGAAGCGGGCCGGGCCGCCCGAGAGCGCGACGGCGGGGAGGAGGAGCCGCCCGGCGTCGGCGAGATCCGCCAGCTCGCCTTTCGCCCGCAGCGAGCCCGAGACGGCGCGCACGAGGCCCGCGGGCGTGAAATGGCCCGGCTCGAACGGTGCGAGCCGGCCCACGAGGGCGCCGTCGAGGCGGGCGAGCGCGGGCGCCGCTGCCGCGCCCAGCCGGCGCACCTCGAGCCGCGCGTGGAGGTCGACCGTGCCGCCGAGGCGGAGACGGCCGAGCAGATCGCCGGAGGCTTCGTCCGGGTGGACCGTGGACAGCGAGAGCGCGAGGTCCAGGTCGCCTCCGGCGCGGTAGGGTCGGACCTCGAGGACGGCGGAGTGGGCGTGGAGCTGGAGCGTCCCCGATCCATTGCCGCGCGAGGGGCGATCGAAGCTGCCGTCGGCAACTGCGTCGCCGCCCGAGACGCCCAGGCCGAGCCCCGCGGGGAGGAGGGGGCCGAGGTCCGCGAGGTGCGGTACCCGCGCCGCCGCGACCGAGACGTGGACCCCGAGGTCCGAGAACGGGTGGGCGAGCAGGTCGAGGCGGCCGCTGCCGAGCTGGACCGCGAGGCCGCTGCCGAGCAGAAGCGGCGCCGAGGCGCCGGTGCGCGAGAGCGCGTACGGACCCACGTCGACGGAGAGCCGCAGGCGGGGGGCGGCGTCGACCGCGGCCTGGACGGCGATGCGTTCGGCGCGCAGGTCGAAGCCGTGCGCCCCGACCGTCCAGCCCGCGGTCGCGAGCTCGAGTCGGCTGCCGGGCGCGAGCTTGCCGTGGTCGACGGTGACGTCCAGATCGAAATCGCCGGCCTTCCCCGACAGCCGCGAGCGGCGCAGGAACCGGTCGAAGAACGACGCGTTGAGCAGCTCCCCTCCGAGCGCGAGCGAGGCGCGGACGTAGCGGGGGACGTCGATCGTCGCCACCGGCCGCGGGTCGAAGTCGTCGATCTTGCAGCCGAGCCGGCCGTGCAGCCCCTCCGCGACGCGCTGGCCGAGCGCCTCGAGGCCGCCGCTTCCAATCGAAAGGTCGGCGTCGACCCAGACCCGCGTCAGCGGCGTGAAGATGAAGCTGCCGCCGGCGTGGGTCTCGCCGGCGAAGCGCCAGGCGTCGACCCACAGCTCCGTCGCGGTCGCGTCGGCGTGCTCGACGTGGATCGTCCAGTACGGTCCGCCGGGCCCGCCGTCCGGGGCCGGCGGGGTGCGGAGCGGCGGTCCGGGGAAGCCGTCGATGGGTGGCAGCGCGCCGAGGTCGGTGTTCGCGAGCGCCGCGGCGTCGCGCTTGAAGCGGATCCGGAACCTCGCGCCGCGCGCCCGGACCCAGGTGACGTGGAAGGTGCGGCGCGCGAGGTCGAGCGGCCGGAAGCGGAGCTCCGCCCGGTCGATCGACAGCTCGAGCTGAACGTTGCTGTCCTCGGCAACGACTCGCAGGCCGGCCACGGCGGCGCGCCCGGGAAGAAGCGTGAAGGCCCGATCGAAGCGGAGCGCGACCGACCCGTCGGCGGCGTCGACCAGCTTCGGCAAGAGGCCCGAGGCGAGGAAGCCGTTGGCGAGCGCGACGTAGAGGAGCCACGCCCCGGGGAGGGCGAGCAGGGGGCGGAGCCGGCGCCAGCGGGGGGGCATCGCACACGACCGTATCCCGCGGCGCGCGCCGGTGCTACATTGCGCACTCTCCCAGGCGGAGGTCACGCAATGTCGGAAGAGAAGGCTCCCGAATCGACACCCGAAGCCCCGAAGGCCCCCGAGGCCCCGGCGAAGCCCAGGAAGCTCACCGACGAGGAGAAATACGGTGGCTCCGGCGGCAAGTTCGGAGGCGACGTCAAGGGCGGCGGGCGCGGCGGCCCCGGTGGCCGCGGCGGCGGTCCTGGCGGGCGCGGCGGTGGCCGCGGCGGCCCCGGAGGTCGCGGCGGCAAGGGCTTCGTCGACCCCGGCCACCCGTAGCCCCGGCGTCGACGAGGGCTCGTCCACTTCGTTGCTCGGTCGCGGCGGTCTTCACCGAACCGACCCGGTGCGTTCTGGGCCTCGCTCGGTCGCGCCCGGGGCGTCTCGACGGCCAGGGTATGGGCCATGGAGACTCTCGTTCGGTCGACGACTCGGTGACCGCCGAACATCGGAGGGCCGAGGCGCAGATCCTGCGGACGCGACGACGCGTCGCGTGGGCGTGATCGCGACCTCGTGTGCGCGCGGCGCCACATCGATCCGCTGGCTTCGAGGCAGAACCCTCTCCAATGCGTCGTAAGCCCCAGTCGTGGTCGCAGCCGAAAGTCGCGGTCGTGGTCGGGGGGCGCGGTCGTGGTCGCGGTCGTTCCCGCCCCTCACCCATCCGGTGCGAATCTCGCCCCTCGCACTCCCGCCCGCAGCCCGCCGCGGCCGGGCGGTCGTGAAAGGATTGGGGTGACGTCCGGCGGTTGACTTGGCGCGCGGGGCTGATTTAGGGTCCGCCCGCTCCCGCAACCGGAGGGATGATGGGCCCCAAGAACGTCACCGCACTGTTCGCCGCCAGCCTGCTCGCCTTCGCCTGTTCGCCCGGAGGCGGCGGCACCGACGGCGGCTCGGGGTCGTCGACCTCCGGCGGCTCGACCTCGTCGTCCGGCTCGTCGAGCGGCGGCACGACCGGCGGCGGCCAGGCGCCGACGGCATGCTCGATCGCCGACGCGGGCGTCTTCGACGCGGGCACGATCAACCCGTCGAACCCCTGCCAGGTCTGCGACCCCTCGACCGACGCGGGGATGTGGAGCCCGAACATCGTCTGCAACCCCTGCTCGATCGGAAGCGCGCGCGGCATCTGCGACATGCTCGGCAACTGCTGCCTGTCGCACTGCGCCAGCGCCGGCTGCACCGATCCCGACGGCGGCATCGTCCCCAACAGCAACTGCAGCATCGACAGCGACTGCTGCGGAATCCCGCCCTCGGTCAGCGCCGGCAACAACGGCTGCTGACCCCAGCCGCCGATGAGGGCGCAACTGCTGCGTTGGCTTCGGGGCTGCGGTGCTCAGCGTACAGATGCGTACGCTTCCGCTCCTCGCTCCCTCGCCGCCTTGCATCTGCACCCTTCTCGACGGCTGGGGTGACCGAACAGAGGCTCAGCTCGCGGGGGCGCGGGGGCGGCGGGGCGGGTGCTCTTGCAGGAAGGCGACGATCTCCGCCGGGTCGTCTCCGAGGTAGAGCAGGTCGCGGTAGTTCTCGTTCGCGGTCTCCTGCACGACCGGGAAGACGTTGCTGAGCAGCCGCCAGGCCTCGGTGCCGAGAAAGGCCATCGGCGAGCACCACTGGAACTCCGCGTAGTGGTTCTGCGCGGCGTTGAGGAAGATCTCCTGCCGAGTCGCCGCGCTGCCCGGGGCGAAGACCACCCCGTGGCTCGCGATGGCCAATAGGCCGTCCTCGCGCAGCGAGTTGGAGAAGTACTTGGCGATGGCGGTCGCGAAGAGGTTCGTCGGCTCCCGGCCGTAGAACCAGGTCGGGATCGCGAGGTTGTCTCGGCCCTTCGGGTGGCGCGCGAGGATCTCGCGCGCCGCCGCGACGTAGCGTGCGGTGACCGCCGCGTCGGCCCAGTCCACCTCGGACGCGTCGGCGAGCGTCTCGAGCGCCTGCTCGAACGCGGTCTCGTCCTCCCCCGCGAGGTAGGCGCCGAAGTTGCCCGCCTCCATGATGCCGGGTCCGCCGCCGGTGACGACGTAGAAGCCCGCCTGCGCGAGCAGTCGGCCGAGGCGCGCGGCCTTGCGGTAGTCGCGACTGCCGCGCAGCGCCTCGTGCCCGCCCATGATCCCGACGACTTTCTTGGCCCGCGAAAGGCCGTCCGGGCCGTAGTCGAGGAGTTCGCCGAGGGCCGCGTCGATCGAGAAGTCGTGGACCCGCTGCGCGAGCGCCTCCCGCAGCTCGGGCCTCCGGCCGCGGTTGTGGCCGTGGCGGCGGATGTGCGCGTAGATCCGCGCGTCCAGGCTCGAGCCGGCGATGGCCGGATCATAGCCCGCCATCAGCTCCTCCGGGGTGTAGAGCGTCCGGCGCAGCGGGTCGTAGGCGCGCTCGCCGGCCACGACGACGTTGACGTCGAACGGCGCGTCGACGTGGTTGTGGGCGGGCGCCGGCGCGGGCGGCGCGTCGGCTGCGCCGGCGGCCTCCTCGTCCTTCTGGGCCGCGGCCCGGCCCTTGCGCGGGGCCGCGGGCTTGCGGGAGCTCTTGCGTTCCATGGCCGCCTCGGGGTCTGATGGACACTCCACACCATGAGCGAGAGCCCGGTCAAGCCCGCGCACCCCGCCGGCCGCTCCCACCGCGAGCGGCTCGC
>DAIDIT010000054.1 GCA_027451705.1 Pseudomonadota bacterium | reverse complement strand
CGCCCCGCTGCGGCCCTGGCTCGCGGGTGGCGCCGCTTCCGGCCGGGCGCTCTCCGGCGACGGCAGGTAGCCTCGAGGTCTCGATCGCGTGGAACCACTGGGCCACGTCGTCCTCGTGCTGCACGCGCACCTGCCGTACGTGCGCCACCCCGAGCACGAAGAGTTCCTCGAGGAGGACTGGCTCTACGAGGCCATCACCGAGACCTATTTGCCGCTTCTCGGGGTCTTCGACCGGATCGCCGACGAGCGCGTGCCGTGCCGGGTCACCCTGACCCTGACGCCGACGCTCGTCGCGATGCTGCGCGACGAACTCCTCGTCTCCCGCTACGCGCGCCGACTCGACCGGATGTGCGAACTGGCCGACAAGGAGGTGCACCGCACGCGGAACGAGCCTTCGTTCGCCGGCACCGCGCGCTTCTATCGCGACCGATTCTGGCAGGCGCGGTCGCACTTCCACGACCGCTATCGGCGCGACCTGGTCGGCGCGTTCGCACGGTTGCAAGACGCGGGTTGCCTCGAGATTGTCACCTGTGGCGCGACCCACGGCTTCCTGCCGCTGCTCCAAGTCCACCCGGAGGCCGTGCGCGCGCAGATCTCCGTCGGGGCACAGGAATACCGGCGCAACTTCGGCCGCGACCCTTCCGGCATCTGGCTCGCGGAGTGCGGCTACTTCCCGGGCGTCGAGCGCTACCTCGCGGACGAGCGCATCCGCTACTTCTTCGTCGACACGCACGGCATCCTGGATGCGACCCCGAGGCCGCGCTTCGGGGCGTACGCGCCGCTCGTGACCCCCGCCGGCGTCGCCGCGTTCGGGCGCGACCCCGAGTCGTCGCTGCAAGTCTGGAGCGCGGAACACGGCTACCCGGGCGACCCGATCTACCGCGAGTTCTACCGCGACATCGGCTACGACCTCGACCTCGAGTACGTCCGCCCCTACGTGCAGGCGACGGGCGAGCGGAAGAACGTCGGCTTCAAGTACCACCGGATCACCGGCAAGACCCCGCACAAGGAGCCGTACGATCCGGGCGCCGCGCGCGAGCGGGCCGCCGCCCACGCCGGCAACTTCATGTTCAACCGGGAGCGGCAGATCGAGTACCTGCGCGGCGCCATTGGCCGCCCGCCGGTGGTCGTGGCCCCCTACGACGCCGAGCTCTACGGCCACTGGTGGTACGAGGGGCCCGACTTCCTCGACTTCTTCGTCCGCAAGGCGGCCTACGATCAGAAGGTCTTCCGGCTCTCGACCCCGTCGGACGTGCTGCGCGCGCTGCCCGAGCACCAGGTCGCGACGCCGCCGTTCTGCTCCTGGGGTGCGGGCGGCTACGCCGAGGTCTGGCTCAACGGCACGAACGACTGGATCTACCGCCACCTCCACAAGGGCGCGGAGCTGATGATCGGACTTGCGCGCGACTATCCGGAGGCTTCGGGGGTCCAGCGGCGCGCGCTGAACCAGGCGGCGCGCGAGCTCCTGCTCGCGCAATCGTCGGACTGGGCCTTCATCATGAAGACCGGGACGATGGTCGACTACGCGGTGCGGCGGACCAAGGAGCACGTGCTGCGGCTGCTCCGGCTGCACGAGCAGATCCGGCGCGGCGCGGTGGACGAAGGCTGGCTCGCCCACGTCGAGGGGCGCGACAACCTCTTCCCCGAGATCGACTGGCGGGTCTACCGGCCGATCTGATCGCCCTCGGGCGCCTGACTCGGCTTCAGCTCGCTCGGCGGCTCGGCTTGCGAATCGTCAGGACGCTGTGGTAGGACCGCCGCTCGGCGTCGATACTCCTCAGGAGGCAGTGATGTCGGATCGGCTTCGGATCGTCCTCTTGGCCGCGGTTGCGGGTGCGGCCGGCTGTCTCGCCTCTTGCGCGCAGAACGTCGGCGACATCGACCAGACGCAGCCCGACAAGATCGACGTCTCGATCTTCGCCGACGGCAAACCCTGGTGGTTCCTCCAGACGGTGATCGACGTGCCGCCCTCGACGCAGTTCACCTTCGTCGGCGAGTCCTCGTTCCCGCCCGACCGGATCGTCTGGGACGTCCAGGAAAATTGGCTCATCGCCTATCGGAACTACGAGTTCATCGCCGGCGCGCAGACGGTTCCCTACACCCAGACCCTCGGGACCAGCCAGACGAGCGGCGTGCCCGTCGACCAGCAGGACATTACCGGGACGTCCAAGAGCCCATACTTCGGGACCCCGGTCGCGGCCTACGCCATCCTGAGCCACTTCGACGTGCAGCGCGGGTACAACCCGGCGACGGGCGAGCAGACGAACGTCATTACCGAGAACACGACCGACCGGCCATGGTACGAGCGGCAGTACGTCCGCGTCGACTGGTCGAACAACGGCTTTGGTGGCTTCGACTTCATGGGCTACGGGATGTTCGGGAGCGGCTTCGACCCGAGCGCCACGATCGTGAGTCCCGTGGCCTACTACCCGGATCAGGGCGATCCGACGAGCGACGCACCCGAGATCAAGCCGAGCTACATCGGCATCGTCAACAAGCTGTCCTACACCGCCGAGGTCGACAGCCAGGTCTCGGCGTACTACGGCATGACCGTCAACAAGTGCTTCGACTGGACGGCGCTGGTCGGGACGAGCGCGGGCGACTGCGGCCCGGGCGAGGTCAAGGTCCGGCTCTCGTTCGAGAAGATTCCCGACGGCCACGACTACGCGCCCAAGGTCTACAACGACCAGGACGAGGCGCTCTTCGGCGTGTGGCAGCAGGAGCGCAGCGTCTACGACTCGCAGCGCAACATGCTCGAGGCGAACCTCGCGGCCAACCAGTTCGCGGTGATGCACCACATCTGGCAGAAGGATCACTACCAGAGTGACCCGGCCGACCCGAGCGGAAAGACCGCCTGCGACCCGAACAACATCGACGGCGCGCCCGAGTGCGTGTTGCCGCTGAACCAGCGTCTCCCGAAGCCGATCATCTACTACACGAACGACGCCTGGCCGGCCTACGGGGACCATGCCCACCAGGCGATGTGGACGCACGCCGAATTGCTCGCCCGCGACTACGACGACGACATGCGCGGCGTCGTGGCGGCTGCGCGCCGCGGCGGCCCGAGCCTCAAGGGCGATCCCTCCGGCTGCACGCCGGCCCAGGTCGCTGCCGGGGCGAGCCAGTGCCCGGCGATCTGCAGCCAGAGCGACATCCAGAGCGAAGTGTCGAGCAATGGCGCGAGCGGGACCTGCCCGTACATGACCGTGTCCGACTGGATGACGGCGGCCCAGATCCCCACTCCGGACCCCTCGCAGATCGTCTACAAGGCCGACGGAACGGTCGACTACGGCGGGACGACGGGCCTCGACTACCTGGCGTACCCGCCGGACACCCGCTACCTCGATCCGTCGCACTTCGGCTACGAGGGGGTGCGGGCCAACGAGACCTTCGTCAAGGCGACGGGGGATGCCAACGGCGTCGCCACCGCTGCCGGGCCGGTTTGCACCTCCGCCGACATCGCCGCCGGTGGCTGCTCGGCCTGCAACCCGAAGCTCCAGTACTGCATGGGCATCGGCCACGTGCCGTACTACGTGGTCCCGCGGATGTTCATGATGTGCCACAACCCGGTGCAGCCACGGATCGTCAAGGACAGCAACGGCAATGTCCTCGTCGACAAGAGCGATCCCAACAACCCTGCCTCCTACGACTTCTCGACGCTGGGCGACCCGGGCGTCTGCGACCCCCGGCCCGACGACCAGCGCCTCTCGTCGCCGCTGCACCCGGTCATGGGCGACCTGCGCTACCACATGCTCTCGTGGGTCCAGCAGCCCGACGCGAATTCGCCCGGTGGGATCGGCGAACCGGCGATGGACCCGGTGACGGGCGAGATCATCTCGGCGCACGCGTACATCTACGCGCGCGCGGTGGAGAACCTCGCGAGCTACGGCGCCGACCTGGTGGCCGTCATGGAGGGCTGGGAGCCGATCTCGTCCTTCATCCAGGGCGCGGTTTCGCAGGACTACGTCCAGTCGCAAGTCAACGGCTACGCGACGCCGGGGAACCCGGCCGTCCCGGGCCCGCCGATCTTTGCCCCCGACAAGCTGTCCCACCTCTTCGCGCGGCCCGGAGAACAGCCCACGGTCGCGGACCGTCGAGTTCGCCAGGTCATGGCGGAGGTCGAGGGTCACCAGCGCGATCCGGGGGCGTCGGACTGGACCGTCCAGAATTGGGAACGGCTGATGAGCATGCCGCCGGCGCCGTCGGTCGATCCGGTCAACCACGTGCGGTCCCCAAACCTCCAGATGCCGCTCTTTGACGAGGTCTACAAAGGTTTCCTGCCGAGCTACGCCGCCCAGGGCGGGTACACCAACATTCCTCCCGCGGCCACGCAGAGCGTCTCGTTCGGGAACATGCTCGCGCCGCCGCCGGTCACCACCTGGAACCAGCAGTACACGCAGGTTCGCCGGATGCTCGACGACCGGCACGTCCTCGGTGACGACGAGATCGAGCCGACTGCCGTCCGGCTGGCGAAGTACTACGACCAGAAGTTCTACGTGACGGACCCCGTGACGGGAGCCAAGAAGCCGTCGCCCGCGAACACGTGTGCCACGCTCTGGACGCCGCCGCCCCCGACGACGCAGGCCGGGAACGCCGCGATCGGCGACCAGTCGCCGTCCTACCGCACCTGCGTCTGGGAGTTGGCGCGTCAGGAGATCATCGGCAACCTGTGGCGCAGCTACTCCGATCACGAGGTCGGCCACACGTTCGGCCAGTACCACAACTTCGCCGGGTCGACCGACGCGCTCAACTACTTCGACCCCTACTGGAACATCCGGCAGGAGAACACGATCGTCGTCGACCCGAGCCAGCCGACCACGACGAACAGCGGTTTCCTGGCGCATGAGTTGGGGTCGGTGCCGGTCAGCGCCAATCCGAACGACCCGAACGTCGGCCAACCGGACGTCCTCGCTCCCGAGTGGATGCAGGCACCGTCCGAGCGGACGCTCGAGGAAGGACTGCGCGAGTACCAGTACACGTCCATCATGGACTACAACGCCAAGTTCAACAGCGACTTCCAAGGGCTCGGCAAGTACGACCATGCCTGCCACATGTTCCAGTACGCGAACCAGGTCGAGGTCTTCGACCCGCAGCAGCTCCCGAACGTGCCCGCGAACCAGGGGCAGCAAGGCGCGGGCTGCGTCCTCGGCAGCAGCCAGTGCTCCGAAACGCCGTTCACCCACCAGGTCGACGACACCCTGCTCGTGCCGTTCGACCGCCACTACACGATGTACCCGTGGCTCATCAACGACGGCCTCGCGTCGGAGCGGCTCGGCGGCAAGCAGACTCCGCTGGCCGAGGGCGTCCAGAAGATGATCCACGCCCGCCGCTGGGTGAACTTCCAGGATCTCGAGGGCAGCGCCGGGACGATCGACGATGGAACGGCGAAAGCTCGGGACGGGATGACCTCGGCGCTTTTGGCCAAGGCGCTGATGGTCCCCTACCGGTTCTGCAGCGACATCTACAACCTCGGCGAGGCCCACTGCCTCTGGTTCGACGAGGGCGCGGATCCCTACGAGCAGGTCAACGGTTTCGTGCAGGAGTACCAGTTCAACTACCTGTTCAACAACTTCAAGCGCGGGAACGAGAACTTCGACGTGTTCGACAACATGATCTCGTACCAGTCGCACCTCTGGGAGCGGAACTTCAACATCCTGGTGACGATCTTCCAGCAGGCGTTCAACGATGAGTTCATTGCCCGATACGGCAACCCGCAAATGGACGGGACGGAACCGAAGTTCCTCTGTCCGGAAGCGGGTACGAACCTCGAACACATCCAGGGCGTGCAGTGCGGCCTGGACCGGATGGCGGCGATGGTCGACACGGTGGACTTCTTCACGAAGATCCTCCAGACGCCGACGACAGACACCTACCTGCTCGACCGGTCGTTCACTCCGGCCGGCACCACGACGCCGGGTGTCTACTGCCCCTCCTCGTACGGTCTCTGCGGGCAGGACGGCTACTCGCCGGGCAACGCCGATGGTTCGGTCACGTCCGTCACGCTGTTGCCGGGCCGCGGCTCCAAGTACGACCTGTCGCAGTACGACCTGAACCAGTACGGCCACCTGTTCCTCTGGAAGCCGACGGTCCTCGGGGTCTGGATTGACAAGATCATGGCCGTCCAGGCCCTGTCGGATCCGGACAGCTACATCATCGGCCAGCTCAACAGCCAGCCGCTCAGCTTCCTCCTGAGCATGAACGACCTGTTCTTCAGCGACATCGAGGGATCGATCGGCGGCCTGCTGTCGGACGACCCGAACTGGGCGCCGAAGGTCGCCGTTTACCACGCGAACCCACAGGATCCCACGCACCCGCCGATCACCCTGTACCGGAACAGCAAGGCGCTGCAGGGTTTGGCGCAGCAGCCGGTCGCTCCGAACGGCTTCTTCTCGACGTACAATCCGTGGTGCCCGAAGGGCTCGTCGCTCTGCATCGCGACCGACCCCTCGTCGACCGAGTTCGAGATGGATCCGGCGGCGCTCCAGGCCCAAGGCTACGACATCCTGACCCTCGACCCGGGACCGGTTTATTTCGAGAAGCTCTACGCCGCGTACCTGGGCGCCGTCTGGCTGACCGCGCCAATCGACAACCAGAGCTTCATCCAGTCGATCCGGATCGGCGTGAAAGGCAACACGTTCGAGGCGATCAAGGTTCCGCAGATGGCCTGCGCCGACGGAAGTGCGCCGAAGGTGTTGGCGCCGACCTGTCAGAACGGCGATCCGTGCTCGCAGGGGACCTGCGAAGACCACTCGGTCTGCGCACCGCGGGCGAGCCAGAACAGCTTCGTCTGTGCCGACGGCTCGAACCCTCTCACAGGTGGCGGCATCTGCGTGGATTCGACGAACCCGACCGTAACGACCTGCGATGCGGACCGGTACGCGGAGGTGCTCGACGACCAGAGCGGCGCGGACTACTACGCGATCCGCTACGTGCCGGACTTCGGAGACATCACCGCGGTCAACGCCGGCGTGAACAGCTACTATTCGACCGGCTACCAGCTCGTGAAGCTCGCGGCGCAGCAGAAGGCGAACGGCACTTCCGTCGGGCTCGGAGCGGGCGCCTTCCTCGATATTCTCCGCGGCATCTACTACTACTGGAGCTTCGACAACTACGCGAACGGCGGCGGCTATCCGGGGTCGAGCCCGTTCGGCGGCGGAGGGTGATCGTTACACCCTGAAGTCTCGCGTCTCTGAATCTACGAGGCTGGACGGGTACTCGCCCGTCCAGCCTCGGCTGTTTCTGGACCCAGATAGGCGGCGGCGGTCACGTGCCGGGGATTCGCGGGACCGCATCCTCGAGCCCGAGTGCCTTCATTTCGGACACATCTGTGACAGGAACGTCCAGATTTGCGGCGTTGTTGGTGAGCGGGCCCAAGGGTTTCAAGCGCTTGCATCTCGCATCGATGTTGCTTAAGCTCCGCCTGCCCCTCGGCTCAACCGGGCCTTCCCACGGAGGATGCATGACGCTCAAGAATTGGTTGCACGGATCGGCAGCGGCCCTCGGAATTCTGGCCGTCGCTCCGCTCGCGCAGGCGGAACAGGCGACTCGTTCGGTTGCCACCACGGCTACTTCTTCGGCGAAGGCCGAATCGCACCAGGCCCAGGCGGCGACTGCTCCGAGCTACCGTGGCTCGCAGTCTCGCGAATCGCTCCCGCCCTTGTCGACGAAGGCCGCCGAGTTCAAGGTCGTCCGAGAGGCCGTTATTTCCCATTCGTGGAAGCACAGCGAGGCCAAGGGCGGCGCGAGCGCAGCGTTCGCCTCCGGCGGCTCGAGCCTCGGGAGCCGGTCGGAGCTTCCGCCCTCCTCGACCAAGGCGGCCGAATTGAAAGTCGTCCGGGAAGCGGTGGTCTCGCACTCCTGGAAGCGAAGTGACGGCATGTCGGCGGCGTCGGTCGGCCACTCGGGCGCCGCGGCAGATGCGTCCTCGTCGATGTCGGCCATCGGCACCGCTGCGCGCCGGACCCAGATCGTTGCCCAGGCCGCGCGGGCGCACGCCGAGAAGAACAATGCGGGCAAGCCGGCCAACGAGACGCCGCGCCGCGAGGTGTCCGGTTTCTCCGGCGGAAGCGCGGGCGGTGGGGCGTTTCATTCGATGCAGCGCGGTCCGACCGCGTTCGGAGCCATGCACCGTATGATGCCGATGGAGCGCGCGACGCATTGCCACGGCCACGGCGAGTGCTTCTAGACCTGCCGTAAGTCTGCGAGCAGCTCGAGGCGGGCCCACTGGGCCCGCCTCTTTCGTCTGGGCGGGTCAGCGCGTGATCGAAGCGGGATGGGGCGGCCGTGGGAGCGCCGCGAAGCGACGCTGCCGCCACGTCTGCGCCGCGGCGTAGAGGCCGAGCAGCACCGATCCGCCCGGCAGGAGGAATACCACTGCCGCCAACGCCAACCTCGCCGCCCCGGCCATAGTCGCCCACTCCGCGAAGAAACCCATGCTCACCGGATAGGCACGGGGCGTGCCATCCGGTAGCCCCGGCCGGCACCGTGGATTCAACCCGTTGGGTCCGTGGGGCTGAAAGCCGCGCGGGCCGGTATGACATGCATGCCAGAGCGGGCCCCGAAGTTCGGGCGACTCGCCCCGAGGTTTGGGTCGTAACCGCTCACGGGTCGAGAACCAGAGGCCCATCGGGAGAACGGCGGCTTGACCGGCCGTACCTGTTGGCGTACATCGGCCGGCATGCCCTCGTTTGTCTCGGTGGGACCCCTCGACGAGCTCGCGATCGGCAAGGGAAGGTGCGTCGCCCTCGGCGGCCGCGACGTCGCCCTCTTCCGGCTGGACGAAGGGCTCTTCGCGATCGACAACACGTGTCCACACCGGGGCGGTCCGCTGGCGGAAGGCGACGTGACGGGCTGCGTCGTGTACTGCCCGCTCCACGCCTGGAGCTTCGACCTCCGGACAGGCGTGTCGCCGGGCAACCCGCGCGCCGCCGTCGAGACCTTCCCCGTCCGCGTCGTCGAGGGCCGGGTCGAGATCGCCGTCCCTCCCGAAGTGGAAACCAACCCCGACGCCGAATCGCAGCCCGCCGACGTCTGACGCAGGAGCCACCGCCCCATGCGCCTGGAAGCCGAGTTCCAATTTGCCGCCGCCCACCGGCTGCCCTACTACGACGGACCCTGCTTCCGGATGCACGGACACAACTACCGGTTGATCGTAGCCGTCGAGGGGACACCCGATCCGAAGAGCGGCATGATCCTCGACTTCGTCGAGCTGGGCCGCATCGTGCGGGAGACGATCCTCGCGCGCTGCGACCACCAGACGCTCAACGACTTCCTCGAGAACCCGACCGCAGAGCGCATCGTCGAGTGGATGTGGAAAGAGATCGCGCCGCACCTTCCCGGCCTCTGCGAGCTGCGCCTGCACGAAACGCCCGAGTATGCGGTCGCCTACCGCGGCGCGTGAGCGGGCGCGGCGGCCCGACCGGGCGGCGATGGCCGGCGCCGTCGCCGCCTTCCTTCGGGCCGCGGGCGTGCCGGGCAGTCCCGAGATCGAGGGGACGCCCGAACGGGTGGCGGAGAGCTGGGTGGCCGACTACCTGGACGGCTATGCCATCGCGCCGCGCGACGCTCTGGGGCCGCTGATCGAGGCCCGCGGCAGTGGCCTCGTCTGCGTCACCGGCCTCGACTTCCATTCGACGTGCCCTCACCATCTGCTCCCCTACCGCGGCCTCGCGCACGTCGCCTACCTGCCGTCCGGGCGCGTGGTCGGCTTCTCGCGGCTGGGCAGGCTCGTCGACGCGCTGGCGCATCGGCTCGTGCTTCAGGAGGCGCTGGCCCGGCAGATCGCCCATTCGCTGCGGAGCGTCACCGGCGCGGCAGGGGCCGCCTGCGTGCTCGAGGCAGAACAGGCTTGCCTGAGTTGCCGGGGCAGGGCGCGGAGGGCGGCGCGGACGACGGTCGAGGCGGTCGCGGGTCGTCTCGGCCCCGACCTCCTCTCGCACTTCCAGCGTGCCATCGCGGCGGGCGCACGGCCCCTGCCGCGGGAGGTCGCCCCGTGAGCCGCCTCGCCGGCCAGACCGCGCTCGTCACCGGCGCGGGCCGCGGCATCGGTCGGGCCATCGCGCTCGCGCTGGCCCGCGAGGGTGCCCGCGTCGTCCTCGCCGCGCGCACCGAGGCGCAGCTCCACGCCGTCGCGGGCGAGATCGAGGCCGCGGGCGGTCGTTTCTCCGCCCAGCGCTGCGACGTATCGAGCGCCGCGGAGGTCGACGCGCTCCTCGGCCGCTCCGGCCCGGTCGACGTCGTCGTCAACAACGCCGGGGTGGTCGACCGTACCGAACTGCGCGATCTCGAGGAGGCCGCCTGGGACCGCGTCCTCGACGTGAACCTCAAGGGCGCCTTCCTCTGCGCGCGCGCCGCGCTCCGCGGCGAGAACGGGATGATCGCACGGCGCTCCGGGCGGATCGTGAACATCACGTCGATCTCCGCCACGCTCGGGACGCCGCGGCTGACCGCCTACTGCGCCTCGAAGTGGGGCCTCCTCGGACTGACCAAGGCGCTCGCCGAGGAGCTGCGGGACGCCGGCGTCTTCGTCGCCGCGGTGCTTCCCGGCTCCGTCGATACGGAGATGCTCGTGGGCTCGGGCTTCGAGCCCGACATGACCGCCGACGACGTGGCCCGCGTGGTCACGTTCCTCGCCACCGACGCGCCCTTCGCCATGACGGGGTCCGGGGTCGAGGTCTTCGGATGAGCGCGCGGCAGTCCGGGCTGTCCGAGGACCTCGGCCGGATCGTCGGGCGCGACCACGTCCTGACCGAACGCGAGCGGCTCCTCCCCTACGGCCACGACGAGTCCGACCTCGGGGATCACCTTCCGGAGATCGTCGTCCGGCCCCGGACGGCCGGCGAGATTGCGCAGGTCTTGAAACTCTGCGGGAACCTGGGCGTGCCCGTCACGCCGAGCGCGGCGCGCAGCGGAAAGAGCGGCGGCTCGCTGCCCGTGCGCGGCGGCGTCGCGCTCAGCATGGAGCGGTTCGACCGCATTCTCGAGATCCGCCGCGAGGATCTCGTGGGCCGGGCGGAAGCGGGCGTCGTCACCGGCGACTACATGAAAGCGGTCGAGGCGGTCGGCCTCTTCTACCCGCCCGACCCCGCCTCGCTCGCCTTCTGTACCCTCGGCGGCAACGTCGCCGAGAACGCCGGCGGCCCGCGGGCGCTCAAGTACGGGGTGACCCGGGAGTACATCCTGGGCCTCGAGGTCGTCCTGCCGACCGGGGAGATCCTGCGGGTCGGCAAGCAGACGATCAAGGGCGTCGCCGGGTTCGACCTGACCGCGCTCTTCGTCGGCTCGGAGGGGCTGCTCGGGATCGTGACCGAGATCACGACCAAGCTCCTGCCGCTGCCGCGCGAGGTGCAGACCGCGCTCTGCCTCTTCCGCGACACGGCCGAGGCGAGCCGCGCCGTCTCGGCGGTCCTCGCCGAGGGAGTGCTGCCGCGGGCGCTCGAGTTCATCGACGACGTCGCCATCGCCGCCAGCGCGGTGGCGAGGGCGCCCTACCAGTTTCCGCCGGGCTGCGGCGCGGCCGTGCTCGCGGAGGTGGACGGCAACGTCCCCGAGGCCTGCGCCCGGGAGATCGAGCGGGTCGGATCGGTCTGCGAGCGCCACGGCGCCATCGACGTGCTTCTCGCGCAGAACGAGTCGCAGCGGCGCGATCTCTGGGAGACGCGGCGCCGCATCTCGATCAACCTCAAGGCGCTCCACCCGCTCAAGATCAGCGAGGACGTCGCGGTCCCGCGCTCGCGCATCCCGGACCTCGTCGCCGAGGTACAGGCGATCGGCCGGCGGCTTGGCCTCGCCGTCGCGTGCTACGGCCACGCCGGCGACGGCAATCTGCACGCGAACGTCCTCTACGACCGGCCCGAGGAGCGGCCGCGGGTGGACGAGGCGGTCGCGGATCTCCTGCGCGCGGCGATTCGCCTCGGCGGCACGATCACCGGCGAGCACGGGGTCGGCCTCGCGAAGAAGGAATTCCTCGAGCTCGAGCAGGGGAAGGACGTCGTCGCGCTCGAGCGGCGCCTGAAGGCCTTCTTCGACCCCGCCGGGATCCTGAATCCGGGTAAGATGTTCCCCGGAGCGTGAGCGGAGGAGCGAACTTGGTCCGGTCTGCACGTCTCGGATGGATTGCCCTGTGCGGCCTCGCGATGGTTTCTTCGTGCAGCGGCGGCGGAACGACGTCGGACGCAGGAACCGCTCCGACGGGGACCGGCTCGCACTCCGGCGGCTCGGGAAGCGGCGGCACCACCGGAGGCACGGGCAGCACCGGCGGAGGGCAAAGCGGCGGGGCGGCCTCCGGCAGCAGCGGCGGCGGCGCGTCGGGGAGCGGAAGCACGGGCGGCGGCAGCAGCACGGGCGGCGGCAGCGGGACCGGTGGAACGACGGGCGGCCCGACGGGCAGCCCCCCGTCGAGCTGTACCCCCGGTGCGGCGCCCGATCCCTGCGTCCCCTATGGCTACGTCTGCACGCTCCAGAGCGATTTCAGCGGCCAATGCGCGCTTCCGACCGAGCTCTTGCCCTGCCTGGCCTCGGTCGGCTGCGCCACCTCGGATCTGCAGTGCCTCTCGGTCGGGAACGGCTCGCTCTGCGTGCGCGCCTGCGGCACGACGGCGGACTGCCCCGACCTCTTCAGCACCTGCCAGCCGCTCGGCGCGGGCCAGTACTGCCTCTACGACCCCTGCGGGCCCGGCACCTCGAACGGGACGACCTACTTCGCGGCCTGCAACGCCGCGCTGTCGGGCGACGGAACGTGCCTGCCGAGCCCAGCGCCCGGCGGCGGCACGGTGGGGGCCTGCCTTCAGGACGGCAACCCGCCGCAGGGCGCGGCCTGCTCGACCGTCCGCGGCGCGGGCGGGTCCGCGGCGCAGGCGTGCGCGGCCGGCGGGATCTGCATCCCCGACGGGCCGGGGCAGACCACCGGCCGATGCGAGACGCTCTGCGAGGCGACCTCGCCCGGACCGAGCGGACCCGGCTGCGGAGGCGGTCAGTTCTGCTGGGCGATCGACGCGGCCTACTTCGACTGGGGCGCCTGCCTGACGAGCTGCTCCGGCATCCTGTCGACCGCGTGCGCGTCAGGCCAGTACTGCCTCCCGGTCAACTCCAGCCAGAACGGATGCCTGCCCTAGCGGCTGGACCCGCTCGTTTGGCCCGGCGCTGGCGCCGGGCTAGGCTAGCGGGCCAAGGCGGCGATGCGGCGCCGCAGCCTCGCAGCAACGAGGGCCAGCGCCAGCAGGACGAAGTCGTCCGCAGCGTCGCCCCCGGTGCTGCACGAGAGTCCGCCGCCCAGGAAGACCGTCTTCCCCGACCGCTCGCACGCCTCGGTCGTCGCGTTACAGCTTTCGCCCGGTGGACAGGCGGTCGAATTCGCGGCGGTGCACTGCACGCAACTGCCGCTGCCAACGTCGCACGCCGGCGTGCCGGCGTGCCCAACGCAGCCGATGTCGGAGGCGCAAGCGACGCAGTTCCCGGTCGCCGGGCTGCACGTCGGCGCTGGGTTCGCGCACTGCGTGTCGTCGGCGCAGCGGCACTGATGCAAGGGGGCGTCGCAGTTCCATCCCCCGGTACAGGCGGACGCATTCGTCGCCGTGCACTGGACGCACTGGCCAGTCGCGGTGTCGCAGGCAGGTGTGCCGGCGTCCGCCGGACATTCGGCGTCGGTCGTACAGGGGCCGCAATGACCTCCCGAGCAGACGGGCTGGGAGGGGTCCTTGCAGTCGGCACCGGTCAGACAGCCGACGCACTGACCGTCGGCCGAGTCACAGACTGGCGTGCCTGAGCGGCTCGAGCAGTCCGAATTGCTCGTGCAGCCCGCGCATCGGCCCCCGTTGCACGCGGGCGCGGTCGCAGGACAATCCGCGTCGGAGAGGCAGGTGACGCACTGGCCGGCGTCCACGTCGCAGAGCGGAGTCGTGCCGGCGCAAGCCGAAGCGTTCGATGCGGTGCAGGCCACGCACCGACCGCTCGCGGTGTCGCACGCCGGGGTTCCCGTGCGTCCGTCGCACCCGGGATCGCCCGTGCAGCCGGCGCACGTCCCTCCGGCACAAGTCGGTGCGAAGGCGGGGCAGTCCGCGTTGGCGAGGCAAGCAACGCACTGTCCGGCATCGATGTCGCACAAGGGGGTCGCACCCGTGCACGCGGAGGCGTTCGATCCGGTGCAGATGACGCAGAGGCCGCTGGCCCTGTCGCAGGCCGGCGTCGTTGGATGCCCGGCACAGTCCGGGTCCTGCGCGCACTTTCCACAACTCCCGGTCGAACTGACGCAGGTGGGAGTGGGGTTGGCGCACTCGGCGCTCGACCCGCAGGCGCAACTGTTGGTCGACATGCTACAGGCCTGCCCCGGGGAACAGGCGGTCGCATTGGCCGCCGTGCACTGCACGCACCTCCCGCTCGACACGTCGCAGGCCGGCGTTCCCGCGTGGGCCGCGCAGTCGAGGTCGGAGGTGCAGTTCCGACAGGTTCCCGAGATGCAGGCCGGCGCGGCACCTGGGCAATCCGAGTCCGCAAGGCAGCCGACGCACTGGCCCGCGTCGACATCGCATAGCGGCACCGCCCCCGAGCATGCCGTCACGTTCGACCCCGTGCAGGCAACACATTGGCCCGCGGCGTTGCAGGCTGGGCTGTTCGCATGACCCGAGCAGTCGGAGTCTTGCGCGCAGGTCGCGCAAGAACCGGTCGCGAGGTCACATTTCGGTGTCGGGTTGGAACAGTCCAGGTTCGAGACGCACCCACAGGTGCCGGTTGTGGGGACGCAGCCCTGGTTGGCCGAGCAGGCGGACGCGTTCGTCGGGGTGCACTCAACACACTTGCCGGTCGCAACGTCACAGGCGAGAGTTCCGGTATGGCCAGCGCAGCCGCTTTGGGAGACGCAGGGGCCACACTGTCCGGACACGCAGGCGGGCGCTGCCGGACTCTTGCAGTCGGCGTTGACGTTGCAGCCCACGCACACGTCGGTGGCCGGATCGCAGACGGGCGTCGAACCGGAGCACCCGGTCGCGTTCGTCGCGCTGCACTGCACGCATCGGCCAGAGAAAACGTTGCAGGCGGGCGTTCCGTCATGCCCGGCGCAGCCACTGTCGGAGGTGCAGGCGACGCAGCCGTTCGTGACGCAGCTGGGCGCCGCAGCACCTGGGCAGTCGGAATTGACGTTGCACGCGACACACTGGTCCGTCGCGGCGTCGCAGACCGGGGTCGCGCCAGAACAGGCGGTGGCGCTCGCGATGGTGCACTGGACGCAGAGCCCGCTCGTCGCGTCGCAGGCGAGCGTCTCGGGGTGGCCCGCGCAATCGGCGTCCTGCGCGCATTTCTGGCAGGTCCTTGTCGCCGCGCTGCAGGTGGGGACGGGGTCGGCGCAATCGGCGTTGGAGGCGCAGCCACAGGTGTCGAGCGACGCGTTGCAACTCTGCCCTGCGGCGCAGGCGGTGCCGTTCGTCTGGGTGCACTGGACGCATTGGCCGGACTGGGTGTCGCAGGCCAGGGTGCCGGTGTGCCCGGTGCAGCCCGAATCGGAGCTACAGGCGGCGCAGTGGTTGTTCACGCAGGCGGGCGCGGAGGGGATCGTGCAGTCGGCGTTGACGTTGCAGGCGGCGCACCGGTTTGTCGAGAGGTCGCAGACGGGCGTGGCGGCGGAACAGGCGGCGGTATTCCCCTGGGTGCACTGGACGCATTCGCCGGACTGGGTGTTGCACGCGAGGGTGCCGGTGTGGCCGGTGCAGCCCGAATCGGAGCTGCACGCAACGCACTGGCTGTTCACGCAGGCGGGCGCGGCGGGGGTCGTACAATCGACGTTGACGTTGCAGGCGACGCACCGGTTCGTCGAGAGGTAACAGACCGGCGTGGCGCCGGAACACGCGGCGGCGTTCCCCTGGGTGCACTGGACGCACTCGCCGGACTGGGTGTCGCAGGCGAGGGTACCGGCGTGGCCCGTGCAGCCCGAATCGGAGCTGCAGGCGACGCACTCGTTGTTCATGCAGGCGGGCGCGGAGGGGGTCACGCAGTCGGCGTTGATGTTGCAGGCGACGCATCGGTTCGTCGAGAGGTCGCAGACCGGAGTGGCGCCGGAACAGGCGGTGGCATTGTCCTGCGTGCACTGAACGCATTCGCCGGACTGCGAGTTGCAGGCGAGGGTGCCGGTGTGCCCGTTGCAGCTCGCATCGGAGGTGCAGGCGACACACTGGTCGTTCACGCAAGCCGGTGCGGAAGGGGTCGTGCAGTCGGCGTTCGCGAGACAGATCACGCACAGCCCGAGAGCCTTGTTGCACACCGACGTCGGCGCGCTGCAAGGCGTGCATGTCGGACCGCAGGCGTTCGGGAGGCCGCAGTTGTTGCAGCCGGTCGGGCCGCAGACGACCGGATCGGTTGCGGCGCTCAGGAGCGTGTCGGCCCCCGACGGGTCAAGGATGTCCTTGCTCAGGTTGCGGGCGTTGTCCGTCGTCCCGCAGATGAACTGCATCTGCGTGGTGGCGGTGATCCCGGCCGCCTCTATCGCCGAGAGAGGAACGGCCCACTCGACAAAGTAGTTCTGTTGCCCCGCGAGGGTCGAGGGCGCCTGGACCACGTCAGCGTAGTCCGTGCCGGACAGCGGGTAAGTGACCGCGTAGGTGTTGAGCAACGTGGTCGCGGTCTGGGTCGGCGAGTTGGGGGGCGTACCCGACGCCCCGCTGTACCAGAAGACGCTGCCGTTCTTGCCGTCGAGCAGCGCGAGATACTGGTAGGTCGCGGAGGCCGGATTCGTGTTCGGCACGGTGACGATCTCGCAGCCCCAACCGTCGGAGATGAGCCTAGCGGTGTTCGCGAGCGGGGCGCAGGCCAGGCGCTCGCGGAAATAGAGGTACGTCCCGTCGTCGGCGATGTACATCGACGGGTAGGGCGTCGTCGTGTCGCCCTCCAGCAGGATCCCGCATTGCGTCTCGTCCTGGTCGGTGTCGGCCAGCACCGTTCCGCCGTCCATCGTCAGCGGCTGCCACGGGGGCGTGCTCGTCGGGAACGTCTGCGTGCGCGCTGCGGCGGCGGGCAGGACGGCGAGTGCGATCACCAGAGCGCGATTCACGGCTTACCTCCTGCCGGGACGAGCGGGACGACCCGGGGCGCCGCGCCGGCCGGCGCGCGGTCGTCGAAGATCACGAAGTCGACGCGCCGGTTCTGGGCGCGGCCGGCCTCGGTTCCGTTGCCAGCGATCGGCCGATCCATGCCGTACCCGACCGCACGCAGCCGCCCGGCCGGCACGCCCTTGCCGACGAGGTAATGGACGACCGCCTCGGCCCGGTCCTGCGACAGCTTCTTGTTGAAGGCGGGGCGGCCCCGGTCGTCCGTGTGACCCTGCACCTCGACGAGAGGGATCTCCGGATGCGCGCCGATCACGCTCGCGATCTGGTCGAGCAGGCCGAACGACCGCTTCTGGATGTGCGCCCGGCCGGTGTCGAAGTAGATGTGGTCACGGATCTCCAGCTTCTCCCGCGTGATGACCACGAGTTGCTTCTTCTTCGGCGGGCAGCCCTGGTTGCTGGCGGGGCCCTTCTCGTCGGGGCAGTTGTCGATTCGGTCGGGGACGCCGTCGCCGTCGCGGTCCGGGCAACCGTGCGTCGCGGCCGGGCCCGGCTGGTCGGGGCACGCGTCCTCGGCGTCCGGCACGCCGTCGGAGTCGCGGTCCGGGCAGCCGTGCGTGGCGGCGGGCCCGGGCTGGTCCGGACAGCGGTCCTCGTCGTCGGGGAGTCCGTCGTGGTCGCGGTCGGGCGGCGGGCAGCCATGGTACTTCGCCGGTCCCGCGACGCGTGGGCAGCGGTCGTCGCGGTTCGGGACGCCGTCGCCGTCTTCGTCGAGGTCGGGGCACTGCTCGGGCGCGTGGGCCTGCCCGGCGGAGCAGGGG
>DAIDIT010000053.1 GCA_027451705.1 Pseudomonadota bacterium | reverse complement strand
CTGCCGCCGAATGGGCCCGCCAACGTCGATGCTCCGTCAGGCATCGCGCTCGATCCCGCGGGCAACCTGTATGTCAACGGCAATGAACCCCTGAGCGTCATCCGCTTCTGAAATCCGCCAAGTGAAGAGGCGCGGCGCGAGCGCCGCGGCCGGACGTCAGAAGGTGCCAGTCTCGCGGTAGCTGCCGAGCTCGCGGCGGAAGACGTCGCAGATCTCACCGAGCGTCGCGTAGGCCTTCACCGCCTCGAGCACGGGCTCGACGAGGTTCCGGGGCCCGCGGCAGGCGTCCGCGACCGCGCGCAGCGTCCGCTCGACGGCCGCGGGATCGCGCGTCCGCTTGACCTCGGCGAGCCGCCTTCCCTGGTGCTCGGCGACGCGCGGGTCGATCTCGAGCGTCGGGATCTTCTCGGCGCCGCCGGACTGGAAGCGGTTCACGCCGACGATCACCCGGTCGCCGGTCTCGACCTCGCGCTGGTGGCGGAAGGCGCTCTCCGCGATCTCCTTCTGCGGGAATCCCTCCTCGACGGCCCGGACGATGCCCCCCATCTCGTCGATCCGGCGCAGGTACTCGCGCGCGCGGCGCTCGACCTCGTCGGTGAGCTGCTCGACGAAGTAGCTGCCCGCCAGCGGGTCGACCACCCGGTCCACGCCGGTCTCGTAGCCCAGGATCTGCTGGGTCCGCAGCGCGATGGTCGCGGCCTCCTCGGTCGGCAGCGCGTAGGTCTCGTCGAGCGAGTTGGTGTGGAGCGACTGCGTCCCGCCGAGGACCGCGGCGAGCGCCTGGACCGCGACGCGGGCCACGTTGTTCTGCGGCTGCTGGGCGGTGAGCGTCACCCCCGCCGTCTGGGCGTGGGTCCGCAGCATCCACGAGCGCGGGCTCTTCGCCCCGAAGCGCTCGCGCAGCTCGCGCGCCCAGATGCGCCGCGCCGCACGGAACTTGGCGATCTCCTCGAAGAAGTCGTTGTGGACGTCCCAGAAGAACGACAGGCGCGGCGCGAAGTCGTCCACGTCGAGCCCGCGCCCGACGCACTCCTGCACGTAGCCGAGGCCGTCGGCGAGGGTGAAGGCCAGCTCCTGCACGGCCGTCGCCCCGGCCTCGCGGATGTGGTAGCCGCTGATCGAGATCGGGTTCCAGCGCGGCATCTGCTCGCTGCAGAACTCGATCATGTCGACGACGATCCGGACCGCCGGCCGCGGCGGGACGATCCATTCCTTCTGGGCGATGTACTCCTTGAGGATGTCCGCCTGGAGCGTGCCGCCGAGCGCCGACCGCGGCACCCCGGCCTTCTCCGCGACCGCGACGTACATCGCGAGCGCCACCACCGCCGAGGCGTTGATGGTCATCGACGTCGTGACGTCTCCGAACGGGATGCCGGCGAACAGGACCTCGAAGTCCGCGAGCGAGCTGACCGCGACCCCCTCGCGCCCGACCTCCCCGCGCGCCATCGCGTGGTCGCAGTCGTAGCCCATGAGCGCGGGCATGTCGAAGGCGGTCGACAGTCCGGTCATCCCCTGCCCGAGCAGGTAGTGGAAGCGCCGGTTGGTGTCCTCCGGGGTCCCGAAGCCCGCGAACTGCCGCATCGTCCAGAGCCGGCCGCGGTACATGGAGGCCTGCGGCCCGCGCGTGAAGGGGTACTCGCCCGGAAAGCCGATGTCGCGCAGGTAGTCCTCGTGCCGCCGGTCGACCGGGGTGAGGAGGTCTCCGATGGGGATGCCGCTGTCGGTCGCGAAGGCCGTCCGCCGCAGCGGGGCCCTCGCGACCGCGGGCGCGAACACGCCCTTCTCCCACGCCGCGCGCGCCGCGGCGATCGCGTCCGCCCCGCCGCTTCGCCGCACCGGCGCCCGGTTGCGCGCCGCCGGCCGCTCCCGCCGCCGCACCGCCCGCTTGGCCGCGGCGCGGGGCGCCGACTCCTTCCGCTGCGCTTTCTTGCTCGGGCGCGCCCGCTTCATGGCTCCTCCGAATCTACCTCAGGATCTGCCGCGCGATCACCGTGCGCTGGATCTCGCTCGTCCCCTCGTAGAGCGTCTGCACCCGCGCGTCCCTGAAGTAGCGCTCGACGGGGAACTCGTCCAGGTAGCCGTAGCCGCCGTGGATCTGCACCGCCTGGGACGTCGCCCGGTTGGCCGCCTCGGAGGCGAAGAGCTTCGCCATCGACGCCTCGCGGGAGAAGGGCTGGCCGAGGTCCTTGAGCGAGGCCGCGCGGAAGACGAGCAGCTCCGCCGCGGCGAGCTCCGTCGCCATGTCGGCGAGCTTCCAGCGGATCGCCTCCTGCTCCGCGATCGGCTTGCCGAACGCCTTCCGGTCGCGGGCGTACCGCCTGGAGGCCGCGAGGCAGGCGCGCAGCACGCCGACCGCCTGGGCGCCGATGCCGATCCGCCCTCCGTCGAGCGCCGACATCGCGATCCGGAATCCGCCGCCCTCCTCGCCGAGCAGCCGATCCGCGGGCACCTCGCAGCCGTCGAAGACGAGCGGCACGGTCGACGAGCCGTTCAGCCCCATCTTGTGCTCGGGCTTCCCGGCCGCCATCCCCTTCGCCCCGCCCTCGACCACGAAGCACGAGACGCCCTTGGGCCCCGGGCCGCCGGTGCGGGCCCAGACGAGGACCACGCCGGCGTGGTCGCCGCTCGTGATCCACTGCTTCGCCCCGTCGATGACCCAGCGGTCGCCGCGCCGGACCGCGGTCGTCGACAACGCCGCGGCGTCGGACCCGCACTGCGGCTCGGAGAGCGCGAAGGCCCCCGCGACCGCCGCGCCCGAGGTCAGCCTCGGCACCCACGCCTTCCGCTGCGCCTCCGTGCCCCAGGCGACGATCTGCTCGGCGACCATGTTGGTCACGGCCGTCACGACGGAGGTCGCGCAGCAGGCCTCCGCGATCTCCATGATCGCCGCGGCGTAGGCGACCGCGCCCGCCCCGCTCCCACCGTACGCCTCCGGCACGTTGACCCCGAGCAGCCCGAGCTCCGCGAGCTCGCGCAGCGCCTCGGACGGGTAGGTGTGGCTCCGGTCGAGGTCGCGGGCGCGCGGCGCGATCCTCTCGCGCGCGATCCGCCGCGCGACGTCGCGGACGGCTCGCTGCTCCTCGGTGAGCGCGAAGTCCACGCGCTAGTCCTTGAGCACGGAGGCCGAGATCACCAGCCGCTGGATCTCGCTCGTGCCCTCGTAGATCTCGGTGATGCGGGCGTCGCGCAGGTGCCGCTCCGCGTCGAAGTCCTTCAGGTAGCCGTAGCCGCCGTGGATCTGCACGGCCTTGTTCGTCACCCGGTTCGCCATCTCGGAAGCATACAGCTTCGCCATCGCCGACTCGGCGGAGTGGCGGGCGCCCTGGTCCTCGAGCGTCGCGGCCTTCCAGATCAGGAGGCGGGCCGCGTCGATCTCGGTCGCCATGTCGGCGAGCATGAACTGGATCGCCTGGTGGTCGGCGATCGGCGCGCCGAACGACTTGCGCTCCTTCGCGTACGCGACCGCCTCCTCGAAGGCCGCCCGGGCGATGCCGAGCGCCTGGGCCGCGATCCCGATCCGGCCGCCGTCGAGCGTGGACATCGCGATCTTGAAGCCGTCGCCCTCCGCCCCGAGCCGGTTCTCGGCGGGGATGCGGCAGTCCTCGAAGAAGAGGCTGCACGACTGCGACGCGGTGATGCCGAGTTTGTCGTCGGGCTTGCCGCGGACGAGGCCGGGGATCCCCTCGGGCACGAGGAACGCGGAGATGCCCTTGTGCCCCTTGCTCATGTCGGTCATCGCGAAGACCAGCACCGCGGCGGCGTTCGGCCCGTTGGTGATGAAGTTCTTGCTCCCGTTTAGGACGTAGGAGTCGCCCTGCCGCACCGCGGTCGTCTTCTGGGCGGCCGCGTCCGATCCCGCCTCGGGCTCGGTGAGCGCGAAGCAGCCGAGCCTCTCGCCGCGCGCGAACGGCGCGAGCCACTTCTCCTTCTGCGCGTCGGTGCCGAAGCGGTTCACCGGCGCGCAGTAGAGCGAGTTGTTGACGCTCATGATGACGCCGGTCGAGGCGCAGCCGCGGCTGACCTCCTCCATCGCGAGCGCGTAGGCGACCGTGTCCATCCCCGCCCCGCCCCAGCGCTCCGGGATCGCCACCCCGAGCAGGCCGAGCTCGCGGAGCTTGTGCACGGCCTCGGCGGGGAAGTGGTGCTCGCGGTCCCAGCGGCGGGCGTGCGGCTTCAGCTCGCGGTCGGCGAAGGCGCGACAGGTCTCGGCGAGCTGGGATTGTTCGGCGGTCAGCGCGAGGTCCATGGGATTTCCTTTCGTGTTCTCAGGGAACGAGGAGGAAGACGAAACCCGCGGCGCAGGCGATCGCGGTGGCCGCGCCGAAGGCGATGCCGGAGACCGCGCCGAGCGTGCGGCCCGCCGCGTAGCCCTCGGCCTCGCCGCGCACGACGTCGGCGCGCTTCACAAGCGCGGGGGTCCCGCCGGGCGGGTCGACCGACAGGGCGTCGCCGTCCTCGGCGCGCACCACCCGCATCGCGTGGAGCGGCGCCGGCGGCAGCGCCCCGCCCGGGGTGACCACCGAGACCGGCAGGTTCCCGTGGAAAGTGAACGGCCCGTTCTGCGTGAGCAGCGTGCGCGTCCCGCCCTCCGGCAGGCCGGCCAGCGCCCAGAGCTGGTCGCGGGTGAACTGCACGCTCGCGAGGCAGCCCGACGTCACGAGGAACAACAGCGGCAGGAGCATGCGAGGTCCCCTCACCCTGCCCTCTCCCCTTGGAGGGGAGAGGGTCCCGGTCCTCCCCTCTCCCCCAGCGGGGGAGAGGCCGGGCGAGGGGGCCGCGATGCTCCGCGCCTCCATCTACCGCCCCTGGAAGTGCGCGGGCCGCTTCTCCAGGAAGGCCGCCATGCCCTCCTTCTGGTCGAGCGAGCCGAAGAGCGCCGCGAACGCCTGGCGCTCGAGCGCATTCGCCGCCTGGAGCGGCAGGTCCGAGCCCGCGGCGATGACCTTCTTCGCCTGCGAGACCGCGAGCGGCCCCTTGGCCGCGATCTTCTGGGCGACCGCGCGACAGTGCGCCATCAGCCCGTCCGACGGCAGGACCGCGAGGGCGAGGCCGAGCGCCGCGGCGGTCTTCGCGTCGATCCGGTCGCCCGTGAAGATCAGCTCGCGGGCCTTGTGCGGGCCGACGCGGCGGGCGAGGCGCGAGGTGCCGCCGAAGCCCGGGATCACCGCCAGGTTCACCTCGGGCTGGCCGAACTGCGCGTTCTCGCTCGCGTACACGAGGTCGCACGCCATCGCCAGCTCGCAGCCGCCGCCGAGCGCGAAGCCGTTGACCGCCGCGATCGTCGGGATCGGCAGCGCCTCGAGCGCGTCGCAGAGCCGGTGGCCGAGCTCGCTGAACGTCAGCGCCGCCGGCGTGCCCATGCGCGTCATCTCGGAGATGTCCGCGCCCGCGACGAACGCCTTGTAGCCGGCCCCGGTGAGGATGAGCGCCTTGACCTCGCGGTCGCCGTCGACGCCCTCGACCGCGAGGTTCAGCTCCGCCACGGTCGCGGTCGAGAGCGCGTTGAGGCTCTTCGGCCGGTTGATCGTGATCGTCGCGATCCCGTCCGAGTGGTCGATGAGGAGGTTCTGGTAGGCCATCGCGGACCTCGCCTAGTACCTGTAGAAGCCGCGGCCGGACTTCTTGCCGTACCAGCCCGCGTCCACGTACTGGCGGAGCAGCGGCGCCGGCCGGTACTTGTCGTCCCCGAGGCCCCGGTGGAGCACCTCGGCGATGTAGAGGCAGGTGTCGAGGCCGACGAAGTCCGCGAGCTGGAGCGGCCCCATCGGGTGGTTGCAGCCGAGCTTCATGGCCTGGTCGATGTCCTCGGCCGAGGCCAGCCCTTCCTGGAGCGCGAAGCAGGCCTCGTTGAGCATCGGGATCAGGATCCGGTTGACGATGAAGCCCGGGAAGTCCTTCGACAGCACCGTCGTCTTGCCCATGCGGGCGGCGAGCGCGCGCGTCGTCTCGTAGGTCGCGTCCGAGGTCTGCGCGCCGCGGATGATCTCGACGAGGGCCATCAGCGGCACCGGGTTCATGAAGTGCATCCCGATGACCGAGTCGGGCCGCTTGGTCGCCGCCGCGAGCCGCGTGATCGGGATCGACGAGGTGTTCGAGGCGAGCACCGCGCCCGGCGCCGCCGCCTTGTCCAGCTCGACGAAGATATCCTTCTTGAGCTTCTCGTTCTCGGTGACCGCCTCCACCGCGAACTGCACGCCCAGCGCGTCCGCGATGCGGGTCGCCCGCTTGATCCGCCCGAGCGCCGCCTTCGCGGCTCCCTCGTCGAGCTTCTTCTTCTCGACGAGCTTGCCGATCGACGTCTGGATCTTGTCGACGCCCGCCGCGACCGCCTCCGCGGTGACGTCGATCAGCGTGACCTCCACCCCCGCCTGGGCCGCCACCTGTGCGATGCCCGCCCC
>DAIDIT010000052.1 GCA_027451705.1 Pseudomonadota bacterium | reverse complement strand
CAGGCGGCGCAGATCGTCGTCGGTCATCGCGCCCTCCGTGAAGCGGAGGAAGCAGCGCTCGTCCGGCCCGTAGAGCTTGTCGCCGACGATCGGATGTCCGGTCGCGGCGAGGTGGGCGCGGATCTGGTGCTGGCGGCCGGTGCGCGGGCGGGCCTCGAGGAGTGCGAAGCGCTCGCCTTCGGGCGAGGCGAGGCGGGCGCGGACGCGCAGCTCGGTCCGCGCGGGCTTGCCGATCCCGGGCTGCATCTTGACGCGGACCGGTCCCGCGCCGAGGCCGAGCGGGAGGTCCACGGCGAAATCGTCCTGCGCGGGCCAGCCCTCGACGATCGCGAGGTAGCGCTTTTCCACCGTGCCCGCGGCGAACTGGGTCTTGAGGGTCGCGGTGGCCTCGCGTCCGCGGCCGCAGACCAAGAGACCCGAGGTCTCGCGGTCCAGCCGGTGCGCCGGGTCCCACCGGCCCCCGCCACGCGCCCTTAGGAATCCGGTGACCGTGCAGCGGTGGTGGCGGGCCGTCGGGTGGACGGCCAGGCCCGCGGGTTTGTCGAGCACGAGGAGCGAGTCGTCCTCGGCGACGATCCGGACCGGAGGAAGGGGTGGCTCGTCGGGCGCGGGGCGCTCGAGCGAGAAGCGCAGGCCGGGGGGGACGATCGTCGCGGCCTTGAGGTTCCGGCCGGGTGGAGAGCGAAGCGACGTCGAGAGGATCGCCCGAATCCTCGAACGCGAGATCCGCGGGATCTTTGTCGCCAGGTAGGCGTCGAGCCGCACCCCGTCGAACTCGGGCTCCACGCAGAAGTCGACGACGAGGGTCTCGGCCATCTTTTCCACTCTAGCACCCGGGCCCGAAGACTTCGGCGCTGCGATGAACGCCCCCGGGTTCTCTGGGCACGATTCGAGGGTGGCGCGCCTTCGCGCCGTGCTAGGATTGCCGCTGATGTCGATTTGCCCGTGCATCTTCGCCGCGGTGGTCGCCGCAGCCGCAGCGCCGGCCGTTCCCGCGCGCGCCGAGAAGCCATCGCTCGCCGTCCTACCGCCGTCGAGCCCGCCCTACCTCGTCGGCATTGCGGAGGAGATCGCCCGCATCGCGGTCCAGGCCGGGCAGAAGCGCTACCGCGTCGTCGGGCCAGAGGCTGCGTCGAAGGCGATCGGCGACGACGGCGTGGCCAAGCTCACGGCCTGCCGCGGCGACGACATCGACTGCCGGGCGCCTATCCTCGCGGGCCTCGGCACCGAGTTCGTTCTCGGTGGCACGCTCGACCAGAGCGACACCGCCTACGAGGTGCGGCTCTGGCTCCTCGACGTTCCCCGCCGCGAGCTGGTCGGCCGACTGGACCGGTCGATCCTGATCGCGTCGCGGCGGCTCGAGCCCGACCTCGCCGAGGCGATCCCGACGCTGCTCGCCGGCAAGGCCGAGGCCAACGGGGAGATCGTCGTCCACGCCTCGCCCCCCGCGTCGCTCGTCACAATCGACGAC
Source organism: Pseudomonadota bacterium (assembly GCA_027451705.1). Lineage (GTDB taxonomy): Bacteria > Myxococcota > Myxococcia > Myxococcales > JAKAPL01 > JAKAPL01. The sequence goes on along the minus strand of DAIDIT010000052.1, from coordinate 2,557 downwards.
GTTCCGGCTGGTTCGGGGGCCGAGTTGAAGGAGGCCGTCGCGCCGGGCAAGCACCGTGTCGTGATCCAGGCCGAGGGGCGCCTGACGACCGAGCGCTGGGTCGAGGTAGCCCCGAACCAGGTCGTCCGGCTCGACGAGAAGCTCGTCCCCTCCGACGGTCACCTGCCGAACCCGGCACCCGAGGCGCCCGAGGCGGCCACGCACGGGCCGCCGGTCGGCCGCGGAGGAGTGCTGCCGCCGGCGGGCTGGGTTGCCCTCGCGCTCAGCGCCGCCGCGTTCGGAACCGGTCTCTACTTCGGACTCCAGGCCAATGCCATCGATCACCAGGCCGGGCAGGTCGATGCCAACGGGGTCGACCAGGGTTTGACGCGGGCACAGGCGGTCACGGGTTTGAACGACGCCCGGCTCGGGAACTACCTCTTCATCGGTGCGGGGGCCGCCCTCGCGGTGACGGTCGTCTTCGCGGTCCTGCAGCCCGATCGCGACATTACGGCGCCTTCGGCCACCGGGTCCGGTCCGCTGTCGCTCTCGTGGGGGTTCCCGTGAGCCGACGGCTGGCCTGGCCTGTCGCACTCGTCGCCGCGGCCCTCTTCGCCTGCCGCTACAGCGTCGACCCCGACGGGGAGAAGTTCCACTGCTCCTCGGATTCCGACTGCGGAAGCGGGTGGCACTGCTTCTCGAGCTGCAAGAGTGCGGCCTTTAGCGCGTACTGCGTGCAGGACAGCGCCTGCGACGCCTGTCCCGATCTGACGTCCGACCCGCACAACTGCGGGAGCTGCGGGACCGTCTGTTCGGCCTCGGAGACGTGCGTCGACTCGGTCTGCGTGTGTCTCGACTGCGTCGGCGACGGCGGCTCGGACGGTGGGGTGGTGTCCGACGCGGGCCCCGACGCCGGCGCCGGCGAAGACGGAGGCGCCGTGGACGCCGGGACGGACGCAGGCGAGGACGCGGGAATCGCCGATGCCGGCGTCGAAGACGGCGGCACGGCGGACGCGTCGGTCGACGCCGGGGGCGAGGACGCCGGCGCCGACGCGGGCGCCGAGGATGCGGGACCTTCCGACGCGGGTGTCGACGCAGGGTTCGTCGACGCGGGACCTGCCGACGCAGGCGTCGACGACGGAGGCGTTTCGGACGCCTCGGTCGATGCCGGTTGACGCGGGCGCGCCGCGGATCTAGACCGGCGCGCCATGAAGACCACCATCGATGGGATCTCTGGACTCCGCAAGCAGGTCGGTGCCGAACTGGGCCGAACCGACTGGCGGCCCATGCGCTTCGAAGACATCGTCCGCTTCGCCGACGCGACCGGCGACCACCAATGGATCCACGTGGACCGGGAGCGCGCCCTGAAGGAGTCCCCGTTCGGCGCGCCGATCGCCCACGGCTACTTCACGCTCTCGCTCGTCGCCGGTTTGTTCATGGAGTTGCTCGAGCTGCGCGGCTTCAAGCTCGTGATCAACTACGGCCTCAACAAGGTGCGCTTCCCGGCCCCGCTGAAGGAGGGCGCCCGCTATCGGCTCGTGCTGAAGCTGGCCGAGCTGAAGGACGTCCAAGGCGGCGTCGAGGCACTGATGCCCGCGACCATCGAGGTCGAGGGCGAGGCGAAGCCGGCCTGCGTTGCCGAGGTCGTCTACCGCTTCCTCGCGTAGGTGGCGCTCAGCGTACCGCGATCGAGAACGCGACCGCTGCCGCCGAGCACGTCGAGGCGCTGTAGGCCTGCGTCGACGTCACGCAGTCGTCGGCCGCCGACGTCGCGAAGGCGCTGAAGAACGGGCTCGCGGTGCCCTCCACGCAGACGCGGCCGTAAGGCGCCGCGGTGGCCCAAGGCGCCCAGGGGTCCGTGCAGAGAGACGAGAAGTTCTCCCAGCCGTAGCGGACCGTCTGGGTCCCGGCGTCGGCGCCGCCGACGAGGACGGGAACGGCTTCGTCCGTGCCCGGGTACTCGAGTGGACTCTGGGAGAGCCAGTTCGAGGTGAGCGGGAAGTGGGCGGTCGTACCGGTAACGGCACCCTGCGGATTCACGTAGGCGAGCAGCACCTCGCTCGACGCGGCACGCAACGCCGGGTCGTCGATCGCGTAGTCGAGGGTCGTCGAGTCGAGGTCGGCCGCGCCCTCGACGAAGATCCGGGTCCAGCCGCCGCCCTCGGTCGCCATGTCGCAGTACGTCTGGTAGAGCGTCGGGCTTCCCGGAGGCGCCAGCCAGTACATCCCCGAAGCCAGTGACGGGCAGGCGGCGTGCAGCGCGCCGCAGGTCGAGGCCGGGCTCCCGCTCCCGTTCCCGCTGCAGGCCGCCGGAGGCACGCCGGCTTGCGGGATCGTCGAACCTACGACCGCGCCGCCGAGAACGACGGCCCCGGGCGCACCGGGGGCCCCGCTCCCGCCGCTACCTCCCGCGCCGCCGCCCATCTCGGTCGCGGAGGCGTTGCTCGTCCCCGCGGTGCCGGCGGCGCCGGCCGCGCCCCCGGGTCCGCCCGAGGCGTGGACGAGGCCGACGCCGACGTCGAGCTGGGCGGCGACGAGCGCGATCGTCCCGCCCGTGCCCCCGGCGCCGCCCCCGCCT
>DAIDIT010000051.1 GCA_027451705.1 Pseudomonadota bacterium | reverse complement strand
GTCCCGCGGCGTCGGCCTGTCGGGCCTCGAGCAGCGTCCCGGCCGCACCTTCCGCTGGAAGGGCGAGTACCAGTGGGACCTCAACGAGGCCCACACCCTGGCGACCGAGCTGAACGTCTTCGAGCGCTTCGCGCCCACCATCCCCGCGCCGCTGCGGCAGCCCCCGTTCCTCTTCCTCGGCAACATCGACCCGGCGCTGCAGTTCCAGGTGCTCGACCAGGTGGCGCGCCCGCGGCTCGTCGCCGCGGACACGATGAACTTCTGGATCTCGGGCAAGCCGGCCGAGCTGCGGCGGCTCCTCGCCCGCGTCGACCTGCTCTTCGTCAACGACGCCGAGGCGCGCCAGCTCGCGGGCGAGAGCAACATCGTCAAGGCGGTGCGGGCGATCCGCCGGATGGGCCCGGGCATCGTCTGCGTCAAGCGCGGCGAGTACGGCGCCCTGCTCTTCCTGCCCGACCACGGCGAGGGCTTCGACTTCTTCGCCGTCCCGGCGCTGCCCATCGAGGACGTCCGCGACCCGACCGGCGCCGGCGACAGCTTCGCGGGCGGCTTCCTCGGATCGCTCGCCTCCGCCCCCCGCATCGACGCCGATTCGCTCCGGCGCGCCGCGGTCGTCGGCAGCGCCATGGCGAGCTTCGCCGTCGAGGACTTCAGCCTCGACCGCTTCCGGAGCCTCGAGGCGGCCGACATCGAGGGGCGCGTCGACCTCTTCGCGCGCCTGATGGGCGGCCCCGTGCCCGCGCTCCGTTTGACCGGGCAGGCGGCGGCGCGCTAAACTGTCGGCGCAGTGGACGGAACTCGGCCTCCGAGCGGCGGGGGGACCGGGCGGCGGCCGCCGTTCTCCTCGCTTCGGGAGTCCCAGGTGGAGCGCGAGCAGAGACGGTACCCGCGAATCTTCTTGAACGGCCGCTGCTGGTGCGAGGCCCGGGACGTGAGCGTGTTCGCGCAGGTGGGCAACGTCAGCGAGGGCGGGATGTTCGTGCGGACCGCCCGCCCGCTGCGCCCTGGCGCCAAGGCCGTGCTCCGCTTCCGCCTCGGGGACGTCGAGCACGAGGTCCCCGCCGTGGTCGTCTGGAAGTCGCGGCGCGGGGCCGGCGGCCCGCCCGGCATGGGGCTGCGCTTCACCGCCGCGCCCGCCGGAGCACTCGAAGGCATCCGCGCGCTCGTCGAGACGGTCCACGGCCGCGACGGGGGGCGGGGCTGAGCCGTGCGGATCGCGATCATCTCCGACGTCCACAGCAACATCGAGGCGCTGACGTCCACCCTCGCCGCGCTGCGCGAGGAGAAGGTCGACCGCTACGTCTGCCTCGGCGACGTCGTCGGCTACGGCGCGAGCCCGAACGAGTGCTGCGAGATCGTCCGCGACCTCTGCGAGGTGACGCTCCTCGGCAACCACGACGCCGCCGTCGCCGGCCGCATGGACTACTCGTTCTACTACGAGGCCGCGCGCCACGCGCTCGACTGGTCCGCCACCCGCCTCGAGGCCGCCCACCTCGCCTGGCTGCGGAGCCTGCCCTTCACCTACCAGATCGGCGACGTCGGCTTCTCGCACGGCTCGCCGATCGACCCCGAGGCCTACGAGTACATCTTCGCCATCGAGCAGGCCCAGGAGCTGTTGCCCTTCACGCAGGACCTCCCCGAGATCACCTTCATCGGCCACAGCCACCTGTGCAAGGCGTTCGCCATCGGGCCCGCCGACGTGGCCGACGTCGTCGCCCCGCGCTTCACCCTGCGGCGCGGCTACCGCTACATCGTCTCCGTCGGCAGCGTCGGCCAGCCGCGCGACTACGACAACCGCGCCTGCTGCGTCGTCTTCGACACCGAGACCCGCACCGTCCAGTACCTGCGGGTCGAGTACGACATCGAGGCCTCCGCGCAGAAGATCTTCGACGCCGACCTCGCCCTCAACTTCGGCAAGCGCCTCTTCCTGGGCGTCTGACCGCGGCCCCCCGGAACGAAACGGGCCCGGGAGAGGCGATCTCCCGGGCCCGCCGGCTGCCGGATCGTGGGCAACCGCTCACGTCGCACGGACCGCGCCGTGCCGCCCCGAGGGGTTACGAGCCCTGGGTCCCGGAGTTGCTGGGCGTCGTGCCGGCCGGCGCGATCGGTCCGCGGGTCACACCCGGAACCTGCTTGCCGTCGGGCTCGACGTAGACCAGCCCACCCTTGCCACCCGGGGTGATCGCCTGCTTCTGGCGCTTCCCCTTGTCGGTGCCGTGGGCCTTCTTCGTCAGCTTCGCCTGCGCAGCGGCGGCCGCCTTGGTTTCGGCGGACGGAGTCTTGCGCTGGGCCGTGCTGAACCCGAACTGCCCGAGGATGGGGCTACCCTTCCCGAACTGGGCCTGGAGGTACTGCTCCAGGGCCAGGTACAGGGCGTGGGCCTGCTCGTGCGGCGCCGCCTGGGCCTGCACTGCACCCTGGTACGACGCCTTCGCGTCCGTGACGGCTTCGAACGCCGCCAGAGCCGCCTGGAAGATCTGCGCCAACTGCTGCGGCGTGAGGACCTTCCCGAGCAGGGTCACCTGGGTGTTCGCCGGCAACTGCGTGTTGACGCCGTTGATCACCGCGGTGAGCTTCACCTTCTCGTTGGTCTTGTTGAATCCCTTCATGGTTTGCTCTTCCTTTCTCCGTACCTGGTCCAGGGCGACGGCCGGCTGAGACTTGCCCGGCTGAAGACCCATTCCGGCGCCCTGGACCGCCACGGCCTTTTCTGCGGCCTTCACAGACATAGGTGGGGCGAAGATCGAAAAGCGTGACAGCCCTTTTCGCGCGGACGGATTTTCGACGCGATCCCGGGCGCTTGCGCGGACGGCGTCCAAGTCCTCCCTTCCCATGGGCGCGCGGTCGCCTCGTGCGGGCGAGTCGTCGCCTCGTGCGGGCGCGTCGTCGTCGACGACTGCCGCATCGCCCACGACCACTGGTGCCAGATCGCCGGCCACTGGCGCGATGTCTCCGACCGCGCCCTCGCCCGCGCCGACGACTTGCGCGCACGAAGCGGGGAGGCGCCCGCATGGGCCGACATCCTCCGCGACCGAGCCGCGGCCGCGCCCATGGCCGCGGCGGCCGCACCCGGCCGAAGCCCCTCAGCGGCGGAGGCGGCGGAGGAGGCCGCGCAGGCCGGGGGCGGGGTCGGGCGGCGCCGAGGCGGCGTCGAGCGCCGCGGACAGCTCGGCCGCGGTCGGGTAGCGCCGATCGGGCTCCTGATCGAGGGCGCGCTCGAGGACGTCGTCGAGGCGCGGGTCGACGCCTTCGGCCCGGTGCGACGGGAGCTGGAAGCGGCCGATCGGCAGCTCCCCGACGAGCAGCTCGTAGAGGATGACCGCGACCGAGTAGAGGTCGGCGCGGCCGTCGACGGCGTGGGCGTCGCGCCGCTGCTCCGGGGCCATGTAGCTCAGGGTCCCCATGGCGACGGCGGGCCGAGTCACCAAGAGGCTCGACTCGCGGCCGAGGATCGCGGCGAGGCCGAAGTCGGCGACCTTGGCGTGCTCGCCGCCCGAGAGCAGGATGTTCTCGGGCTTGAGGTCGCGGTGCACGACCCCGCGGCGGTGGGCGTAGTCCATCGCGGAGAGGACCTGGCGGGCGACGCCCAGGGCCGCCTCGGGCGCGAGCTTCCGCGTCGCCGCGCGCTCGCGCAGGGAAGGCCCCTCGACCAGCTCCATCACGAGGTAGTAGAGGCCGCCCGCCGTGCCGCGGTCGAAGATCGACACGACGTGCGGGTGCGAGAGGGCCGCGAGCGCCGCGGCCTCCTTCTCGAAGCGGCGGATGAAGTCGGGCTCGGAGGCGAGCTGCGCGGAGAGCGTCTTCACCGCGACGGTGCGGCCGAGCGAGAGCTGCCGGGCGCGCCAGACCTCGCCCATCCCGCCGCGCCCGAGCAGGCCGAGCAGCTCGTAGCCGGCGATCGAAGGCGGCGTCGGGTTCGCGGGGACCGCGACGGTCCCGCCGCGCGTCAGCGTGGCCTCGAGGTCGCCGCCCACGCGGGCCGCCTCCGCGGGCGCGGGCGAGGGCCGCGCGGCCGCCGCCGTCTCGGCCGGCTTCGGCGCGGCCGCGGCGGAGGACGGCGATCCCGCCCTCTGCCTCTCGCGCGCGGCGACGTCCTTGCGGACCACGTCGAACTTGAGGCCGCAGCGGCGGCACGGGATGCGCTGCCCCGAGACGTGGACCGAGACGTCGTGCGGCTCGTTGCAGTTCGGGCAGCGCTGCGTGGTCGCCACGGCGCTAGCTGACCACGCCCCGCCCCGTGGGACAAGCCGCTACGAGCGGACGAAGGTGCTGTCCTCCTCGAAGCCCGAGGGCTGGAGGAGCTTGAAGACCTGCACGCGCTGGGTGCGCCCCTTCACCTGCGCCGCGGGCAGCGGCGTGCAGGCGACGCTGTCGCCGGCGCCGCGCGCGGTCTCCGCCGAGACGAGGATCTCCCCCGCGCCGGCGAGGCCGCAGAGGCGCGAGGCGACGTTCACCGTGTCGCCGATGGCGGTGTACTCCGGCCGGCGCGAGCTGCCCATCACCCCGACGACCGCGAGGCCGGTGTTGATGCCGATGCCGACGCCGACGGGCTCGAGCGAGGAGGCGAGCCGCTGCGCGTTGAACTCGCGCAGCCGCTCCTGCATCTCGATGGCGGCCCGGCAGGCGCGCGCGGGCGCGTCGTCGAGCGGCTCGGGCGCGCCCCAGAGCGCCATGACGGCGTCGCCGATGAACTTGTCGACGATGCCGCGGTGGGAGAAGACCGCCTCGGCCATCAGCTCGAGGTACTCCTTGAGCATCGAGACCACCGCCTGCGCCTCGGAGGTCTCGGCCATCGACGTGAAGCCGCGGATGTCGGAGAAGAGGACCGTCACCGGCCGCAGCTCGCCCGCGTCCTGGAGTTGCAGCTCTCCCTTGGCCACCTGGTCGACGAGCACGGGCGGCAAGAACCGCGCGAGGTTGTCGCGCTCGCGCTCCTCGGCCGCGAGCCGCTGGCGCAGCTCCGCGCTCTCGAGGGCGGCCGCGGCCTGGCTGCCGATGGCCGAGAGGATGCGCAGGTCCTTGTCGGTGAAGGCGCCGGTTCGCTCGCGCGTGTCGAGGAAGAGGACGCCGCGCACCTCGCCCTTCGAGATGAGCGGCACCGCCATCGCCGAGCGGATGCCCTGGGCCACGATGCTGCGCGAGCTGACGAAGCGCTCGTCCATGATGGCGTCGGCCGTGAGCACCGCCTCGCGGCTCTTCATCACCCGGTCGAGGAGCGTCGCCGAGACCACCACCTCGTCCTGCGTCTGCTGCCCGGACCGGCGCCGGACGGACTCGAGGTGGAGCCGGCCCTCGGCCCCCTTGAGGAGCACGGCGCCGTTGTCGGCCTTGAGCATGTCGAAGGCCGCGGCCAGGGTCTTGTCGAGCACCGCCGACAGCTCGGTCTCGACGCCGACCTGCCGCTGGAACTCGAGCGCGGCGCGGATCTTCTCGTAGTCGCGCCGCAGCGCCTCGTCGTCGCGGATGGCCGCCTCGGGCTTGAACTCGGCCGACTCGTCGCCGCGCACCGAGGCGAGGACGTTCGAGAGGACGTTCGCCCCCTGCATGACGGTGAAGCCGCTCGTCCGGCTCGCCGGTGCGGGGCCGGCGCCGGAGCGGAACTGGAGCCGCGTCGTGCCGAGCCGGATCTCGTCCCCGTCGCGGAGCTGCAGCTCCTGCACGCGGCGGCCGTTGACGAACGTCCCGTTGCTGCTGTGCAGGTCCTTGATGCGGAACGCCCCGCCCGGGATCTGCTCGATGACCGCGTGCTCCTTGCTGACCTCGCGGTCCTCGATCTGGAGCACGTTCGCGGGGTGGCGCCCCACCGTGCAGCGCTGCCCGAGCGGCTGGACCTGCTGGGTCCCGTCCGGCTTGCCGAAGACCAGCCGCGGCACGACCGCCGCGAGGAGCGGCTTGCCGCAGCGCGGACAGGCCGCCGGCAGCGGCACCACCAGCGGCGCCTTGCAGCTCGGGCACACACTCGACTGTTTCAGGTTGAGGCTCACGTCGCCGGGGATCCCTGCGGGGCACCGTCACCCCACGGGCGGGACATTAACATCCCGAACCTTCCCCCATCAAACGCGGCCCGCCGGTTCGGCCGCGCGCTAGCCGTCGTCGGGCGGGGAGACGCCGAACGCCGCGCGGAGGGCGTCGCGCAAGGGCGCGCCGCGGCAGCCCGAGGACCGGATGATGGCCAGCAGGTCCGCGGTGGCCTCCTCGAGGGTCCGGTTGACGACGAGGTAGTCGTACTCGGCGACGCCGCGGAGGATCTCGGAGCGGGCCGCCGAGAGGCGCCGCTGGATGACCGCCTCGGCGTCCGTCTGCCGGCCGCGGAGCCGCCGCTCCAGCTCCGCGAAGCTCGGCGGCAGGATGAACGCGGTGACGGCCTCGGGGAACTGCCGCTTGATCGCGCTGCCGCCCTGCACGTCGATGTCGAAGAGGGTGAGGGAGCCGGGCTCGCGGATCGCCCGGGCCACGACGCTGCGGCTGGTCCCGTAGTGGTGGCCGTGCACCTCGGCCCACTCGATGAACTCGCCGGCCGCCACCATCCGCTGGAAGGTCGCCTCGTCCACGAAGTGGTACTCGCGGCCGTCGACCTCCCGCCCGCGCGGCGGCCGCGTCGTCGTGCTGATCGACAGGCGCGCCCCGGGCTCGAGGTCCATCAGGTGGCGGGCCAGCGTCGTCTTGCCGGCGCCCGAGGGCGCCGAGAGCACGAGCAGCAGCGGGGGCTTCGCGGGGAGGGTCTCGGGGGGCGTCATCGGGCGTCACTCGACGTTCTGGACCTGCTCGCGGATCCGCTCCGCCTCGGCCTTCAGCTCGACCACCGTCGCCGCGATGGCGGCGCTCTGCGACTTGCTGCCGACGGTGTTGATCTCCCGGTGGACCTCCTGCACGAGGAAGTCCATGCGGCGCCCCACCGCCTCGCCCTTGCCGAGCAGCGCGCGGAACTGCGCGAGGTGGCTGCCGAGCCGCGTCAGCTCCTCGGCGACGTCGGTCCGCTCGAGGTAGAGCGCGATCTCCTGCGCGACGCGGTCGCCGGCGGGCGGCCCCTCCGGCATCAGCTCCGCGAGCCGCCGCTCGAGCCGCGCCCGCAGCTCCGCGAGTAGGGCCGGCGCCTGCCGCGCGACCTCGGCGGCGAGCGCCTCGACCCGATCGATCCGCCGCCCGATGTCCTCGCCGAGCGCCCTCCCCTCCTCGGCGCGCATCGCGAGGATCTTGCCGAGCGCCTCGTCGATCGCGCCCGCGACGGCCTCGCCCGCGGCCCGGAGGTCCGCCGGCCGCTCCTCGAGCGAGAGGACCCCGTCGGCGGCGAGGACGAAGGCGAGCGAGGGCGCCTCCGTCAGCCCCAGGGCGTCGGCCACCTGGCGCGCCGCGGCCGCGTATTCGCGCGCGAGCGCGACGTCGACGCGCGGGACCGATCCCGCGCCCGCCGCCCGATTGCGGGAGACCGTCACGTCCACGGCGCCGCGCGCGATCTTCCCCCGGACCTGGCGCAGCAGCGCGGGCTCGAGCGAGGCCAGCTCGCGCGGCAGCCGCGCCTTGACCTCGCAGAAGCGGTGGTTGACCGAGCGGATCTCGACGTCGATCCGCTCGGACCCGACGGTCGCGCTGGCCGCGCCGAACCCTGTCATGCTCTGGACCATGCCCTCGCGACCCTCGCGTCTCCAGCGTGCCTGCTGCGGCACGTCTTCCATCGTCGGTGCCACGGCCGTCCCGGTGGGCCACCTGTAGGGGCGGAACGCCCGGCCCGTCAAGGCCCTTCACCGACGGGGCAGCAGCGGCTCGGCCGCGGCCGCGACGGCCGCGACGGCCGCGGCCTCGGGCAGGCCCGCGACCGGCACGGCGGCGAGGGCCACCCCGGGCCAGGCCCAGCGGCGCCAGTCGCCCGAGAGGAAGATCGCGACCGTCGGCACCCCGACCGCCGCCGCGAGGTGCATGGGCCCGGTGTCGTGGGTGAGAAACAGCGCGCAGGCGCGCATCGCCCCCGCGAGCGCGTCGAGGTCCGTCGGCGGCAGGACCGCGGCGCCCGGGACCGCGGCCGCGACCGCGCGCGCGAGCGGCTCCTCCCCGGGGCCCCAGGCCACGAAGACGCCGAGGTCGCGCCCCCCGCGCAGCGCCTCGACCGCGCGCGCGAGCCGGTCGGGCGGCCAGCGGTGGTCGGCCTTGCGGCCGCCGGGGTTGACGAGGAGCGCCGGGCGCGGCCCGAAGAGGGCGCGGAACTCCTCGGCCCGCGCCGTGCCGAGCGCGGTGCGGGGCGCGGCCGGCGCGGCCGCCTCGATCCCGAGCGGCCGGAGCAGCTCCAGCTTCGCCGCGGCGTCGTGCGCGGTCTCGGGCGGCGGCTCGACCGCGTGGGTCAGGAGCCGCTCCGCCTCGCCGCGGCGGTGGCCGACGCGGACCTTCGCGCCACTCCAGCGGGCCAGCATCCCGGCCGTGAAGGAGAAGGCGTGCCAGTGGCCGGCCTCGATCGCGACGTCGTAGCGGCGCCGGCGCAGCCGCAGGCAGAAGGCGGCGAAGCGCCACGGGCGGACGAAGAGGTCGCGCTCCTCGAAGCGCCACAGCTCGTCGTAGAGCCCCGTCCCCTCGACGACCGCCGCGCGCCGAGCGGCGCAGAGCAGGCCGATCCTCACCTCCGGCAGCCGCTTCCGCAGCGCGGCGAGGAGGGGGGTGGTGAGGAGCAGGTTGCCGACGCGGTCGTCCGTCCGCACGACGAGGACCGACCGGATCGCCGTGGCGTCGACCGGGCCGCCCGGGGCCCGGCGCGGGAAGGCCGCGCGCACCGCCGCGAGCAGCAAGGCCTTGCCGGCGGCCCGCGCCCGTCCGAGGAGCGAGGCCATTCACGCGCCCAAGAGGGGGACGAGCGCGTCCTCGACGCGCCCGGCGCCGAGATCGCGCAGGCAGCTGTGGTGCCCGAGCGGGCAGCGCCGGCCGCCGTGGTCGCTGCACGGCGCGCAGGGCAGGCCGAGGTGGACGAAGACCTCGCGGTCCGCGGCCCGGTGGAGCGCGGGATCGGTCGGGCCGAAGAGCACCGCGGTCGGCACGCCGAGCGCCCGCGCCGCGTGGACGAGGCCGCTGTCGCCGCCGACCGCGGCCCGGCACGCCGAGAGCACCGCGAGCGCCTCCGACACGGGACCGCCGCAGAGATCGAGGCAGCCGGGGGCCGCCGCGGCGATCTGCGCGCAGAGCGGCCGCTCGGAGGGCGACCCGAGCAGCACCACCCGGACACCGCGCGCGAGGAAGCGGCGCGCCAGCTCGGCGGCGTGGGCCGCGGGCCAGCGCTTGGTCTCCCACGCGCTCCCGGGGATCAGCGCGAGCGCGGGGCCCTCGCCGGCGATCCGCGCGCCCTCGGCCCGCTCCACGTCCGAAAGCTCGAGGCGCAGCGCCTCGTCGGCCGGAAAGCCCGCGGCCTCGGCGATCGCCTTCGCGCGCGCGGCGAAGCCCAGCCCGGCGACGGGGACGCGCTTGCGGAAGAGGAACGACCCCGGCGCCCCGGCCGGTCCGAAGGTCCGTTCGACGCGGGACGCGCGGGCGACGAAGCCGCTGCGCACCGAGCCGTGGAGCGAGAGGAAAAGGTCCGGCTGGAGCGTCCGGATCTCGAGGCCCATCCGCCGCGCGGCCGCGAGGCCCCTGTCGGCGCCGTACTTGTCGTAGCCCCAGACGTCGGTCACGCCCGGCAGCCGGCGCGCCACGTCGTCCCCCGGCGGCCGCGCCACGAAGACGATCCGCGCCTCCGGCCGCGCGCGCCGGATCGCCGCCGTGACGGGCGAAGCGAAGACGACGTCGCCGAGGTAGGCGGGTTGCCAGACGACGACGATCACGCCAGCTCACGCCGGCAGCGGGCGGGCCTCGTCGATCAGCATGATCGGGATGTCGTCCTGGATGGCGTAGACGAGCTTGCAGGCCTTGCAGTGGATCTCGCCCTTCTCCTCGTGGAAGGTCAGCTCGCCCTTGCACTTGGGGCAGACCAGCAGCTTCTTCAGCTCCTCGCTCAATGCCATGGCCGTCCTCGAATCGCCCCGCCGCGCGGGCGCGCTGCGGTGGTAGCATCGCCGCACCGGGCCGCGCAAGCGGCACGCGACCGCCGTGCGAATCGCCCTCGATCTGACGACCGCCTCCGTCCGCGAGCGCTCCGGGACCTCGCTGTACGCCGTGGCCCTCGCGCAGGCCCTCGCCCGCGGGTTTCCCGGCCACGCCTACCTCGCCTGCCACCGGCTCTCCTCGCTGCGCCGCCGCGCCCACTGGCCGGAGCTGCCCGGGCCGAACTTCCGGCGGCGCGTCTACTGGGACGCCTTCGACCCGCTCCTCGCGCGGCAGGCCGATCTCTTCCACGGCCTCGACTCGCGCGCGGGCCGCTTCGGGCCGCTGCCCCAGGTCGTCACCGTCCACGGCGTCGGGCACCTTTGGCGCGAGGATCTCGTGGACGCCCGCGGCCGGGCCTTCCGCCTCGCCCAGCTCGAAGAGATCCGGCGGCGCGCGGACGCGGTGCTGGTCCCGAGCGCGTTCGAGAAGGGGCAGCTCCACGCGCGCCTCGGCTTCGATCCCGCACGCGTCCACGTCGTGCCGCTCGCCCCCGCGCCGGACTTCGTCGCGACCCGCGCGCCCGACCAGGCCGTCCTCGACCGGCGCGGCCTCGATCGGCCGTACGTCCTGTTCGTCGGCGTCCTCCAGCCGCGCAAGAACGTGCTGCGGCTGCTCGACGCCTTCGCCACGCTGCCGCCCGACGCGGTGCTGGTCCTCGCGGGCCCGACCGTCGAATCCTTCCGCAGAGCGCTCGCGGCCCCGCTCGCCGCGCTCGGGCCGCGCGTCCGCCCCCTCGGCCACGTCCCGAACGCGGAGCTGCCGTCGCTCTACGCGGGCGCGCGCTGCCTCGCCTTCCCGAGCCACTACGAGAGCTTCGGCATCCCGCTGCTCGAGGCGATGGCGTGCGGTTGCCCCGTGCTCGCCTCGACCGCGGCGGCGCTCCCCGAGGTGGCCGGCGGCGCCGCGCTCCTCGCCGATCCCGATTCCACCGAGGCCATCGCGGACGGCCTATCGCGGCTCTGGGGCGACGCCGCGCTGCGCGCGC
>DAIDIT010000050.1 GCA_027451705.1 Pseudomonadota bacterium | reverse complement strand
CCGGTTGTCGCGCTCGATCAGCTCGCGGAGGTCCGTGATGGGAGCGTTGAAGTCCATCCCGATCGGGCAGAGGAGGTACGGGGTCCGCGACAGCGGGCCGAGTTGCCGCAGGAATCCGTCGAGGCGCCGCGCGACGTGGCGCCGGGTCCGCCAGGGCAACGCCGCGTCCAGCCCCATCCAGCGGACGACGCCCTTGTGGGCGAGCATGTCGCCCTGGAAGTAGCCGAACGCGTTCCAGTGGCAGAGCAGCTCCGCGCCGTCGTCCGAGCGCCAGACGAAATCGAGCGTCCGCAGCTCGCGCTGGAGGAGGGAGGCCGTCGAGCCCCGGAGCGGAAACGCCGACGGGGCGCGCCAGTCCGCGGCGACGAAGTACATCCCGTCGATCCGGGTGAGCGCGACCGCCTCGATTCCGGCGGCGCCGAGCAGGGCCGGCAGGTGCGGCGAGTGGCCGAAGCTGTCCGGCAGGTACGCGGTGCGCGGCGCCTCGCCGAGCCCCGCCTCGCGCAGCCACGCCTGCCCGAGGAGGAAGTCGCGCAGCACCGCTTCGGGGTGGGGCAGGAGCGTGTCGGGCGTCGTCAGCGACGCCGACAGGATCCGGAGCTGGCGGCGCGCGAACAGCCGCGCGACCCTCTCCCGCTCCTCGGGGTGGCGGTCCCAGAAGCGGCGCAGGAAGAAGACGCTCTCGATGCTGTAGACGCGACCCGGGTCGCGTTCGAGCGCCGCGATCACCGCGGCCAGAATCGGTTCGACGCGCGAAGCGAAGTACTCCTCGGACGTCCGGATCCAGCTCGTGTCCCAGTGGCTGCTCTCCGCGAACACGAGGACGCGCGCCGCGTCGGCGGGGATGCCGAGCCCCTCCCGGAGACGGGCTTCCTCGGGATTCACTTCGCGCGCGCCAGGATCTGCTCGAGGAAGTCGATCGCCGCACGCCGCTGGCCGCCCCGGACGAGGAACGGCGGCAGGCTGCCGCCGGGATCGCTGTAGACCTGGTAGGTCACGCCGACGCCGCCCTCGGGCGCGGGCGCGAGACTCCAGTGGCCGCGGATGACCGGGATGCGCACGACGCCGGGGACCGGCGGATGCGCCGCGTCCGTCGCCGTCTGGAACGAGATCTCGCAGCGGCCCCGCGCGGGTGGCACGTCCATTTCGACGTGCAGGACGTAGTCGCGATCGGAGGCGAGCGGGATCGCGATCCGCTCGTACGTCCAGCGCTCCCGTGCCGTCCGCCGGAAGACGTCGCGCCGCAGGAAGGAGCCGCCCTTCTCGGGCGAGCCGTCGAAGATCGCCTCGCAGAGCGCAGGCAGCTTTCCGTCCCGCCGGGTGTGGACGCGGATCTCGTCGTAGGCCGAGCCCGGAACCTCGCGCAGCTCGACCTGCATTCCGTCCACCACCCCGTCGGGCCGCCACGGCGGACGGACGGGCGCCGTCGCGAGGAGGAGGGTCACGAGCCAGCTCACGACGCGAAGCTACTCGACCCCGATTGTTTTCGCCCGGCAGCCCGCCCTCTTCCCGGCCGCACGCCGGCCGTGCCCGCGATGCGCCCCGAGATCGGGCGCCCGTTCCCCGCGGGCGACGCAACCCGGTGGGGTCCCGATGGGTCGACCACCTGCCCGCTCCATCGCCGCCGTGTCTACGTTGCGAGCATTGGTCATGCCGATCGCACTCGCCCTCTGCGTACCGCTCCTCCTCGGGGCCGTGGCCCCCTCCGGGCCCCTCTCGCTCGAAGGCGCGATCGACCTCGCGATCGCCCAACACCCCGCGCTCCGCGAGGCGCGGGCGCGCGAGGCGGCGGCGGCGCGGCGCGTCGACATCCGGAGGACGGCCTACCTCCCCTCGCTCGACCTCTCGATCGCCGAGCAGGCGGCCGGCCTTTCCCCTGCGCCCGGCGTCTACTTCGAGCTGCCGGGCGTCCCGACCACCACGGGATCGCCGCCGGCACAGCCGTTCGCGCCTGGAAGCAGCGCCGCGGCGGCCTTTGACTGGAACGCGGATCTCCTCCAGCGCATCGCCGCGACCGACGCCGCCATCGCGGGCGCGGAGGAGTCGGCCGAGGCGCGGCGGGCGGCGGCGCTGACCGTTGCCGCGGACGCAGGGGACGCCTTCCTCGCCCTGGCGCAGGCCGGTGAGCGGGTCCGCGCCGAGATCGTCAACGTCGACCGGGCCGCCGTCTTCCTCCGGACCACCGCCGCCCTCGTCGCCCAGGATCTGAGGCCGGCCGCGGACGCATCGCGGGCGCAGGCGATCCTCTCGCTCGCGCGGGTGGACCTCCTCGGCGGCCGGGCGGCGGAACGGATCGCCCGCGCCCGACTTCAAGTCTCACTCGGCGCGCCCGGCGTGCCGGTTCAGATTTCCCTCGACGGGCTCGCGGTCCTTCCCGAGGCCCCGCTCGCCGCCGCCGCGCCGTCGCCGCAGAACCCGTTCGTCCTGCGGCGGGCGCGGGCGACCTCCGCTCGGCGGCGTGACGAACGGGCGATCGACCTCGAGTTGCTGCCGCGGCTCGACCTCCTCGCGGTTGCCTGGGCGCGTGGCAGCGGCTTCGGGCCGGCACCGACACCCGGCGACGGGACGTGGCCCTCGGCGCCCTCCTGGGCCGCAGGCATCGCCGTGCTCTGGCCGGCCTTCTCGATCTTCGAGATCCGGGCCCGGGCGCGCGCGGCGGCCGCGCAGGTCGATGCGGCGCGCGAAGCCGAGCAACGCGTCGCCCAGGAGGTCGAGGGGCAGGTCGACGCGGCGCGCGCGGCGCTCGAGGGGGACGTCGGCGTGGCGCGCGAGACACCGATCGCGCTCGGCGCGGCGCGGGTCACGGAACGACAGGCGCTCGCCCGCTACCAGGCGGGGTTGGTCTCGGTCGTGGACGTCGCCGAGGCGGAGACGATCCTCGCGCGGGCCGAGGTCGACGACGCCATCGCGCGCCTTCAGGTGCGCCGCGACGAGCTGGCCCTCGCGCGGGCCGTCGGCGACCTGTCGCCGTTCCTCGCGGAGATCCGCCGGGGGCACGCGCCGTGAGCCCGACCGCCCTGGCGTTGCGCAGGCCGGTGGCTGCCGCCGTGCTCGCCTTCTCCCTCGCGCTCGCCGCGGCGGTTGCCCTCCGGGGTGTGCCCATCGACATCTTCCCGCACCTCGGGATCCCCGTCGTCTACGTCGTGCAGCCCTACGCCGGCCTCGCTCCCTCGCAGATGGAGGGGCAGATCGTCACCTACTACGAGTACCACTTCCTCTACGTCAACGGCATCGAGCACATCGAGTCGGAGTCGATCCAGGGTCTCTCGATCCTCAAGCTCTACTTCCACCCCAGCGCCGACATCTCGCAGGCGCTCGCGCAGGTGACGGCGATGGTCTTTCGCTCCCTCGCGTTCATGCCGCCGGGAACGCTGCCGCCCTTCATCCTTCGCTACGGCGCGGGCTCGATTCCGGTGGGCCGGCTCGTCTTCTCGAGCGCCACGCGGAGCGGGACGTCGATCCAGGACCTCGCCACCTACAGCGTCCGGCCGTTGCTCGCGACGCTTCCCGGCGTCTCGGCGCCGCCGGCCGCGGGTGGCCGCGTCCGAACCATCGTGGTCGATGTCGATCCCGACCGGCTGCGCGCCTACCGGCTCTCGCCGGAGGACGTTGCCCGGGCTCTGGCGAAAGGCAACCTCACCGTCCCGTCGGGCACCATCAACGTGGGCAAGCTCACGCCGATCGTCACCACCAACGCGATGGTCGCGGACATCCAGAGCCTGCGCCGGCTCCCCCTGCGGATCGGCCCCGGACCGACGGTCTTCCTCGAGGACGTCGGCCGGATCGAGGACGCCGCCGACATCGTCTACAACGTCGCGCTCGTCAACGGCCGGCACAGCGTCTACATGCCGCTCACGAAGGAAGCAGACGCCTCCACCCTCGCCGTCGTCGCCGCGATCAAGGGAGCGCTGCCGCGGATGCGGGCGGTGGTTCCACCCGACGTCCACATCGACTTCGAGTTCGACCAGTCGGTCTACGTCCGCGGCGCCCTCGTCGGGCTTGGTGTCGAGGGGACGCTGGGGGCGCTCTTGACCGGCTTGATGGTCCTGATCTTCCTGCGCAACCTCCGGGCGGTCGGGATCGTCGCGCTGATCATCCCGCTTTCGCTGATGGGCTCGCTCGTCGCCCTGCGGCTCGCGGGCCAGACGCTCAACATCATGACTCTCGGCGGCCTGGCGCTCTCGATCGGGATACTCGTCGACGAGGCGACCGTCACGATCGAGAACTTCTTCGCCCACCTCCAGGCGGGCGACCCGCCCGCCCGCGCGGGCCTTGCGGCCACCGAGGAGGTGCTGCTGCCGAACTTCGTCTCGCTGCTCTGCGTCGTCGCCGTCTTCCTCCCGGCCTTCTCGATGGCCGGCATCGGACGCGCGCTGTTCCCGCCGCTCGCGCTCGCGGTGGCCTTCGCGATGGCGACCTCCTTCCTGCTCTCGGTGACGCTGCTGCCGGTCATGGAGGTGTGGGCCTTCCGCAAGAAGCCGCCGCGGGCGCATCGGGAAGGCGGCTTCTTCGACCGCTTCCGCGGGCGGTACGGGGCGGTCGTCGACGCCGGTCTCCGCCACGGCTGGGTGCCCATGGCCGCCTACGCGCTGCTGGTCGCGTGCGGGCTGCTGCTGGCCCTCCGCCTCGGGACCGAGCTGTTCCCGCGCGACAGCGCCGGCCAGATCCAGCTCCGGGTGAGGGCGCCCGCGGGTACGCGCCTCGAGCAGACCGAGAAGATCGTCGACGGGGTCGAGCAGGAGATCGAGCGCGCCGCCGGACGGGACATGGTGCGGATCACCCTCGCGAACATCGGTCCGGCGCCGTGGGAGTACCCGGTCAACGCGACGTTTGTCTGGAACAGCGGCCCGCAGGAGGCGCTGGTGCTGGCATCGCTGCGGAAGGGCCGGCGGCCGGCGGTGCCGCAACTCGAGGAGATCCTGCGCGGGCGGCTGCGGCGCCGCTATCCCGACGTCTCCATCTCCTTCCAGGCAGGGGACATCGTCTCGCAGGTCCTGAACTTCGGCTCGCCCGCGCCGATCGCGGTGACGGTGGCGGGCAACGATCTCGCCGAGACGAGGGCCTACGCCTCGAAACTCCTCGACGGGATGCGGCGCATCCCGTCGCTGCGCGACGTCGAGATCCCGTTGCCGTTCGACGACCCCTCGATCGAGGTGAACATCGACCGCGAGCGAGCCGGACAGCTCGGCGTCACGGTGGCGCAGGTGGTGGATTCGATCGTCACCGCGGCATCATCGAGCGTGCTCGTCATCCCAAACTTCTGGACGGAACCGAAGACGGGGCTCCCCTACCGAATCGCGGTGCGGGTCCCCGAGCACGAGCTGAAGTCGATGGCGGCCCTCGCTGCGCTCCCGGCCGTGCCCGAGGGTGCGCCGCGACCCTACGTCGGAGACGTCGCCTCGCTCGCGCGGGGTACGACGATCGGCGAGTACGACCACCTGAACAGCCAGCGAACGATCACGGTGACCGCGAACCTCGCCGGCTCCGACCTCGGGACGGCCGGCTCCGCCGTCCGACGCGCGATCGCCGAGGCGGGCGCACCGCCGCGCGGGTCGACGGTCCAAGTCCGCGGCCAGGTCGCAGTGATGAAGCGCACCCTCGAGAGTCTCGCAGGCGGCCTCGCCCTCGCGATTCTCGTGGTGCTTTTGGTCCTGATCGCGAACTTCCAGTCCCTGCGCGCCGCCCTGGTGGTGCTCTCCACAATCCCGGCGGTCCTCGTGGGCGTGGTCGCAGCCCTCACCGTGACCGGCACCACGCTGAACGTCGAGTCGATGATGGGCGCGATCATGGCGATCGGCATCGCCGTCGCGAACGCGGTCCTGCTGGTCGCCTTCGCCAACGCACGCCGGCGCGAGGGCATGCCCGCGAAGGCCGCCGTCGCAGCCGCCGCGCGGGAGCGGCTCCGGCCGATCCTGATGACGAGCCTCGCGATGGTGGCCGGCATGATTCCGATGGCGCTCGGCCTGTCCGAAGGGGGCAAGCTGACCGCGCCGCTCGGTCGGGCGGTGATCGGCGGCCTGCTCGCCTCGCTCTTCGCGACGCTGCTCGCGGCGCCGGTGGTCTACGGCCGGCTGATGCGGAAGGCTTCGCCCCGGCCTGCCTCGCTTCACCCTGAGGCGTTCGCCGCACCCGCCCAGGAGGGAGCGTAGATGCGGCGCCCATTCGGTGGCGGCACCGCCGCCCTCCTGCTCGCCGCTGCACTCGGGGCCTGCGCGGCATCTTCGAACGCCGATCCGCAGGATGCGGGCGCGGCTCCGGCGCAGCCCCAACACGTCGCGGTTGCTCCCGTGCTTTCGAGGAGGATCCACGCCACCGCCAAGGTCCCGGCCGAGATCTACGGCTGGTACTGGATCTCGATCTTCTCGCGGGTGCCCGCATACGCCGACAAGGTCCTGGTCGACCGTGCTTCGGTGGTGCGGGCGGGGCAGCTCCTCGCGGTCCTCTCGGCCCCCGACCTCGTCGCGCGTCGCACCCAGGCGGAGGCCACGATGATCGGCGACCGTGCGACCTTTCTCCGGTTGCGCCGCGCCGCGCGGACCCCGGGCGCGGTCGCGAAGAACGAACTCGATCTCGCGCGGGCGCGAGAGCAGGCGGACACACAGCTCGTCGACGCGCTGCGGACCCTCGAGGGATACCTCCGGGTCGAAGCGCCGTTCGACGGCGTCATCGTCGAGCGCAACGTTCACCCGGGGACCATCGTCGGCCCCGCGTCCGGCCCCGAGTCGCTGCCGCTTTTCCGGCTCCAGCAGATCTCGCGGCTGCGGGTGACCGCCGACGTCCCTGAGGAATACGTCGGTGTGATGCAGTTGGGCGCCGAGGTGCCGTTCACGGTCGACGCCTGGCCCGGCCGCACCTTCACCGGGACCGTCCGCCGCCCGGCCGGCGCCCTCGACGTCCGGACCCGGACGATGCCGGTCGAGCTGGACTTCGACAACGCGAAGGGCGCGCTGGCGCCGGGCATGTACGCCGAGCTGCGCTGGCCGGTGGCGCGGCCGGGGCCGTCGCTGCTCGTGCCGGCGAGCGCGGTCGTGACCACCCCCGAAGCCCTCTTCGTCCTGCGCGTCGCCGACGGGCACGTCGAGCGCGTCCCTGTCCGGCGCGGGCTGTCGGACGGCGGCCTCGTCGAGGTGTTCGGCGCGCTTGCCCCCGGCGACCTCGTCGCCGCGCCCGGCGACGCGGACCTCGCGCCGGGGACCGAGGTCGTCCCGCACCCCGCGCCGGCGTCCCCGACCGCGGCCCGCTGAGGACCCGTCGGCGGCCCGAAATCGGTCTTCAGGTCGTGCGGCTTCCTCCGAGCATCCGAGCCATCCCCGAGAAGATCGCGGCGAGCGACGCGGCGACCTCGGCGGGAGCTTCGAAGGTGACCCGCCCTTCGGGGCCGGGCCGAACCTCGAGGCGTGAAAAGAGACCGTGAATCGCCTCGGCGCCGAGCGGCGGGCCGGCTTCCGCCGTCGCCGTGGCCGGCTCCAGCGCGGCGAGCGTGTCCGGGGGCGTCGCCTCGATCTGCGGTTCCTCGTCGCTCGGCGTCTCCTCCGCGGCTTCCCCACGGATCGGCGCTGCCGGCGGCGGCAGAATCTTCTCTATCCTCGACAGGAACGACCCGGAGCGCGTGAACTCCACCTCGTCGCTGTCGCCGTCGAAGAGGCCCGAGAAGAGCGCCTTCTTGTCCCCGACGAGGAACGCGATCCGCTCCTCGATCGCCCCGTGCGCCACGAGGCAGTAGACTTCCACCGGTCGCTTCTGCCCGAGCCGGTGGACGCGTCCGATCCGCT
>DAIDIT010000049.1 GCA_027451705.1 Pseudomonadota bacterium | reverse complement strand
AGGCCCAGCGCGACCGCGAGGTCGACGTTCTGGAGCGTGCCGTCCACGGGGACGTACAGGCCACCCGCCGCCTCGACCACGGCGGTGCGCCCTTCGGCCGCGCCGTGGATCGCGGCCAGGGCGGCCTGGAACGTCACGCCGTCGGCCTGCGGCGCCTCGAGCTCCGCGGCCGCGGCGGGCGCGAGCGGGGCGCGGAAGCGGAACGGGCAGCGGGCGTCGAGCGGCAGGCCGCTTTGGGCCTCGGCCTCGAGCGCCTCGGCGTCGGCGGCGACGGGGTCGCAGCCGGTCTCGAAGGGCTTGAGGCCCGCCACGCGGTGGCCGCGCTCGCGCAGCGCCCGGCAGAGCGCCGCGGCGACGAAGGTCTTGCCGACCCCGGTGTCGGTGCCGGCGACGAAGTACCCGGTCATGCCGTCGCGACCTCGATGGCGGCCCGCGTGACGTGGGCGAGCTCGTCGAGCTGCGCGCCGTCGAGGCAGAGGGGCGGCATCAGCACGACCACGTCGCCGAGCGGGCGCAGGATGACCCCGCGCTTGCGCGCCTCGAGGATGGCCCGGTGGCCCCGGCGCTCGGCGCGCGGGAACGGCGCGCGCGAGCCGCGGTCGGCGACGAGCTCGATGCCGACCATCAGCCCGCGCTGCCGTATCTCGCCGACGTGGGGGTGGGCCGCGAGCGGCTCGAGCGCCTCGGCGAGCCGCTTCCCGGCCTCGGCGGCCCGCTCGACGGTCCGCTCGCGCTCGAGCAGGTCGAGGTTCGCGAGGGCGGCGGCGCAGGCGAGCGGGTTTCCCGTGTAGGTGTGGCCGTGGAAGAAGGTCCGATCGGATTCCCAGGGGCCGAGGAAGGATTCGAACACCGCCTCGGTCGTGAGCGTGGCCGCGAGCGGCAGGTACCC
The DNA here is from genome assembly GCA_027451705.1 of Pseudomonadota bacterium. Taxonomy (GTDB): domain Bacteria; phylum Myxococcota; class Myxococcia; order Myxococcales; family JAKAPL01; genus JAKAPL01. Next base: position 7,141 of record DAIDIT010000049.1, on the reverse strand, counting down.
GCCCGTCAGCCCCTTCGCGAGGCAGAGCAGGTCGGGCTCGACGCCCTCCTGCGTGCAGGCGAAGAGAGAGCCGGTGCGGCCGAAGCCGACCGCGACCTCGTCGGCGATGAAGAGCACGTCGTTCTGGCGGCAGGCCTCGCGGAGCCTGCGCAGGTAGCCCGGGGGCTGGGTGATCATCCCCGCCGCGCCCTGGACGATCGGCTCGACGACGACCGCCGCGAGCTCGTTCGCGTGGGCCGCCACGATCCGCTCGGCCTCGGCGGCGCAGGCGATCTCGCAGGAGGGGCGGCTCTTGCCGAGCGGGCAGCGGTAGCAGTACGGCGGCGGCGCGCGGAGCACGTCGAAGAGCAGCGGCTTGAAGATGCCGTGGAACAGCTCCATGCCGCCGACCGAGACCGAGCCGAGGGTGTCGCCGTGGTAGGCCTCGCCGAGGGCGAGGAAGCGGCACTTCTCGGGCCGGCCGCGCTGCTTCCAGTGCTGGAAGGCGATCTTGACCGCGATCTCGACCGCGGTGCTGCCGCTGTCGGAGTAGAAGACGCGGCTCAGCCCCGGCGGGGCGACGGCGACGAGCCGCGCCGCGAGCTCGATGGCCGGGACCGAGCCGAGGCCGAGCAGGGTCGAGTGGGCGACCCGGTCGAGCTGCGCGCGGACGGCCGCGTCCAGCTCGGGCTTGCGGTGGCCGTGGACGTTGACCCAGAGCGAGGAGACGCCGTCGAGGTAGCGGCGCCCGAGGGTGTCGAAGAGGTACGGCCCCTCGCCGCGTTCGATGATCAGCGGCTCGTCCTCGAGCCAGCCCAGCATCTGCGTGAACGGGTGCCACAGGTGGCGCTTGTCCAGCGCCACGAGCCGCTCGTGGCGCGCGGCCTCTCCGCTCACGTGCCCACCTCGCGCGGCCGCGCGTCGGCCTCCGCGAGCGCGGCGCGGACCGCGACACCGATGGCGGCGGCCGCCGCGCGCAGCCGTTCCTCGCGGTGGCCGGCGCAGACCGAGAGCCGCAGCCGCGACGTCCCCGCCGGCACGGTCGGCGGGCGGACGCCGCGGGCGAAGACGCCCGCCGCCTCGAGCGCCTCGCTCGCCCGCATCGTGGGGCCGGGCTCGCCGAGGACCACGCCGAGCAGGTGCAGCCCGCCGTCGAGGGTCCCGAGACCCTCGGCGCGCAGCGCCGCGGAGAAGCCCTTCGCCCGCGCCCGCAACGTCTCGCGCAGCTTCTTCCCCTCGTCCGATCGGACGATGCGAAGCGCGGCGAGCGCGCCGCCGCAGGGGGCCGGGGGGAGCGCGGTCGTGAAGACGTAGCTGCGGCAGCGGGCGACGAGGAAGCGCAGGAGCCGGCGCTCCGCGGCGACGAAGGCCCCGGAGGCCCCGAGCGCCTTGCCGAGCGTCCCCATCCGGACGTGGACGCGGTGGCCGACGCCCAGCTCCTCGCAGAGCCCCGCGCCGCTCGCGCCGTAGACGCCGGTCGCGTGGGCTTCGTCGACCATGAGCATCGCGCCGTGCCGCTCGGCGAGGTCGCAGAGCGCGGGGAGCGGGGCGGCGTCGCCGTCCATGCTGAAGAGGCTGTCGGTGACGATCAGCCGCCGGCGCGCCGGGGTCTTCCGCAAGAGCGACTCGAGCTGGTCGACGTCGCGGTGGCGGTAGACGAGGCGCCGACCCCGCGACAGGCGGCAGCCGTCGACGATCGAAGCGTGGTTGAGCGCGTCGGAGAAGACCGCGTCGCCCTCGTCGACGAGCGCGGGGACGACACCCGTGTTGGCGTGCCAGCCGCTCGGGAAGAGCAACGCGCCCTCGGTCCCGAGGAGTGCGGCCAGCTCGGATTCGAGCGCGCGGTGGACCGGGAGGTCGCCGCCGAGCAGACGGCTCGCCCCGGCCCCGGCGCCGAAGCGGAGCGCCGCCTCGGCCGCGGCCTCGCGGACGGCCGGGTGTCCGGCCAGCGAGAGGTAGTCGTTGGCCGCGAGGTTCAGGAGGCGGCGGCCGCCGCGCTCGATCTCGGGACCCTGGGCCGAGTCGATCGAGACGTTCTCGCGCGCCAGGCCGGCCGCCTGCAGTTCGGCGAAGGCGCGATCGATGTCGGCGAGCGGGTCGGCCATGGGTCAGACGTTGCTCGCGTCGGGGGCGCCGCCGTCCGCGCCCGCGCCCCCGTCGTCGGACCCACCGTCGATCCCGGCGTCCGTGGACCCGCCGTCAGCGCCCGCGTCGAGGCCCCCGTCGGCCGCGACGCAGACGCCCGCGACGCACGTCGCGTCGAGGCCGCAGGCGTTGCCACAGACCCCGCAGTCGGCGGCGTCGGTCTGGAGGTTCACGCACGCCTGCGTGGCGCCGCTGCCGCAGAGCGTGAGCGTGCCGCCCGGCCCCGAGGGGCAGCCGCACGCGCCCGACAGGCAGACCTCGCCCGTGGGGCAGGCGTTGCCGGGCGCGCCGCAGTTCTGGACGTCGGTCTGGAGGTCGATGCACTCGCCATTGACGAGCACCGCGCCCGCGGTCGGGCAGCCGCAGGCCGCACCGCCGTCGGGGAGCGGCCCGCAGACGAGGCCCGGCGCGCAGACGTTGTTGCACGACCCGCAGTTGAGCCGGTCGGTGTGCAGGTCGCTGCAGCTCTGCTGGCTGCACAGGGTCTGTCCCGACGGGCAGGGCGGGATCGTCTGGCAACTCGGGAAGAGGAAGCCGCAGCCTTCGAGGGCGAAGGCGGAGCCGGCGACCAACGCGAAGAGGAGGCGCGACACGGGCCCCGGTGTACGCCAGACGTTTTCGGGGGTCAACGCCGGCCCGGCCCGTAAGGTGCTACGATCCTCGTGGATCGGAGGGAGCATGACGACCGCGACCGCTGTGTTGGCACTCTCGCTGCTGGCCCCGCCGGGTGCGGTGGGGGACCGCGGCTTCGTTCCGCCGGCGCTTGCGCCGTGGATCCCGTGGGTCCTGCACGGACACGAGGCGGCGCGCTGCCCCGGGCTCCAGGCGGCGCAGGACGACGAATCCCAGTGCCTCTGGCCCACGCGCCTGACCCTCGAGGTGAAGGAGAAGGGCGCTTCGTTCGGCCAGCAGTGGACCGTCTTCGACCCGCGCGGCGCCTGGGTGACGCTCCCGGGCAACGCCGAGGCGTGGCCGCAGGGGGTGAAGGTCGACGGCAAGCCGGCGGTCGTCACCGGCCAGGAGGCGGGGCCGGCCGTCTGGGTCGGCCCGGGGACCCACGCGGTCGCGGGCGCCTTCGTCTGGGACGCCCCGCCCGAGTCGCTCCAGATCCCGAAGGCCACCGGGTTGCTCGCGCTCTCGCTGCGCGGCGCGCCGGTCGCGCTGCCGGCGTGGGACGGAGACGGCAAGCTCTGGCTCCAGCGGAAGGCGCCGCGCGCGGCCGAAGAGGACCGGCTGGAGGTGACGGTGGAGCGGCGCCTCGACGACGAAGTCCCGGCGCTCGTCTCGACGCGGCTCTTGCTCTCGGTCTCGGGCAAGGCGCGCGAGGCGACGATCGGGCCGGTCCTGCTCCCGGGGCTCGAGCCCTTGTCGATCGATTCGGAGCTGCCCGTCCGGCTCGAGCCCGACGGGCGGCTCCGGATCCGGCTGCGGCCCGGCGACTTCACGGTGACGCTCGTCGCGCGCTCGACCGCGCCGCTGCTCGCGCTGGCCGAGCCGCGCATCCAGGGGCCCCGGGCGAACGAGGCGATCTGGGCGTTCGCGGCGCACGACGACATCCGGCAGGTCCAGGTGTCGGGCGTGCCCGCCGTGGACCCGCAGCAGACCCGGCTGCCCGACGACTGGAAGAGCCTGCCGGCCTACCGCCTCGCGCCCGGCGACACGATGAAGCTCGTGCAGGTGCGGCGAGGCGATCCGACGCCCGCGCCCGACGCGCTCTCGCTCGTGCGGACGCTCTGGCTCGACTTCGACGGCGGCGGCTACACCGTGCACGACCAGGTCAGCGGACAGATGCACCGCGGCTGGCGGCTCGAGACCGGACCGCGCCTCGCGCTCGGCCGCGTGGCGGTGGGCGGTGCGGACCAGTTCATCACGCGGCTCGCGCCCGGCGGGCCGCTCGGGGTGGAGGTCCGCCAGGGCGCGCTCGACCTCGCGGCCGACGCCCGCATCGAGGGCGCCGTCGGCGAGTTGCCCGCCGTCGGCTGGAGGCACGACTTCCGGTCGGTCCGGACGGTGCTGAACCTGCCGCCCGGCTGGCGGCTGTTGCACGCCTCGGGCGTCGACGACGCCGGGCCGACGTGGGTGAAGAGCTGGACCTTGCTCGACCTCTTCGCGGTGCTCGTGACCGCGTTCGCGATCTGGAAGCTCTGGGGGCTCGGCTGGGGCGCGCTCGCCCTCTTCGCGCTGGCGCTCAGCTACCACGAGGCCGGCGCGGCGCGCTGGCTGTGGCTCGTGGTCGTCGGTTTCGCGGCGCTCGCGCGGGTGCTGCCCGAGGGAAGGCTGCGCTCTCTCGCCTGGGTCGGGCGGCTCGCGGCCGGCGCCTGGCTCGCTGTCACGCTGCTCGTGTTCGGCGTCCAGCAGCTCCGCCAGGCGATGTACCCCGCGCTCGAGAACCCGGGCGCGGGCGAGGGCGCAGGCAACGGCTACCTCGATTTGGCCGCGGGCGGCGTGAACGCGCTCGCCGGCGCCGAGATGGCCCCGCTGGCGGCCCCGGCCGCGTCGAAAAAGGGCCTCCGAGCCTTCCGGCAGGAGGACCGGACCCGGGCGACGAAGGCCGGCATGCTCGGGGCGCTCGGTGGCGCCGACGGGGCGGCATCTAACATCTTCGGACCCGCTGGCCTCGGAGCCGGTGTGAACAACGCGCTCGGCAGCATGGGGTCGGCCTCGCAGACCGCGACCTTCGCCCAGGTCGTGGACCCGAACGCCGCGATCCAGACCGGGCCGGGGCTGACGAGCTGGCGCTGGCGGACCGTCGGGCTCGCGTTCAGCGGGCCCGTCGCCGCGGGCCAGCGCATCCACCTCTGGCTCGTGCCGCCCGGCCTCGAGCGGCTGCTGGACCTCGTCCGCGTCGCGCTGTGCGCGCTGCTCGCCCTCGTCCTCCTCGGCGTCCCGGGCCTTCCGCCGCCGAGGATCGGTCGGGCCGCCGGGGCAGCGGGCGCCGCGGTCGTCTTCGCGCTGCTCGCGCTCGCGCCGGCGGCCCGCGCCCAGGAGGTGCCGCGCCAGGACGTGCTCGACGCCCTGCGCGACCGGCTCCTCGAGAAGCCCACCTGCACGCCGACCTGCGCCTCGATCGCGCGGCTCGACCTGACCGCGAACGCGGGCGCGCTGCGGCTCGACCTCGACGTCGGGGCCGCGGCCGAGACCGCCGTCCCGCTCCCAGGCGACGCGCAGCAGTGGCGCCCCACCGAGGTCACGCTCGACGGCCGCCCCGCGCCTGCGCTCTGGCGGAGCGACGGCGCGCTCTGGATCGAGCTGCCGTCCGGCCTGCACCGCGTCACCGCCTCGGGCCCCCTGCCCGCGCGGCCGTCGGTGCAGATTGCGCTCCCGATGAAGCCGCACGCGGCCGAGATCCACGCCACCGGCTGGACCGTGCAGGGCGTGCACGAGGACGGACAGGTGGACGACGACCTCCAGCTCACCCGCGTCGCGGGCGAGGCCGCGCAGACCGGTGAAGCGGCGGCGCTGCCCCCGAGTGACCTGCCGCCCTTCGCCCGCGTCCGGCGCACCCTGCGGCTCGGCCTGCTCTGGAACGTCCACACCGAGGTCGAGCGGGCGGCAGCGGGCGGGCCGGCCATGGTGCTCTCCGTGCCGCTCCTGCCCGGCGAGTCGCCGACCAGTGCGGGGCTGCACGTCGCCAAGGGCCACGTCGAGGTGAACCTCGGCCCCGACCGCGACTCGGCCGCCTGGGACTCGGTGCTCGCGCAGCGCTCACCCATCCGGCTGGCCGCGCCGCGGGACGTGCCGTGGACCGAGGACTGGCGACTCGACGTCTCGCCGATCTGGCACGCCGAGGAGAGCGGCATCCCGCCCGTCCACCGGCAGGATGCGGAGGGCGACCGGCTGCCGGAGTGGCTCCCCTGGCCCGGCGAGACCGTCGCGATCGATGTCACCCGCCCCGCCGGCGTGCCCGGGCCGACGCTGACCGTCGACGCGAGCACGCTCGCGCTCGATCCGGGGCTGCGCTCGACCGACGCCACGCTGACCGCGCGGCTCCGCAGCAGCCGCGGCGGTCCGCACGTCGTGCGGCTGCCCGAGGGCGCCGAGCTGCGGCAACTCGTGCTGAACGGTCGGAGCGCGCCGGTCCGCCAGGCCGGCCGGGACGTCACCCTGGACCTGAACCCCGGCACGACCGACGTCGCGCTCTCCTTCACCGAGGCGCGCGGCATCGGCACCTTCTGGCGCGCCCCCGCGGTCGACCTGGGCGCCCCGAGCGTCAATGCGCGTACGAACGTCGACCTGCCGCGCGACCGCTGGGTGCTCTTCGTCGGCGGCCCGCGCCTCGGGCCGGCGGTCCTGTTCTGGGGCGTGCTCGCCGCGCTCCTGCTCGCCGCGGTCGCGCTCGGGCGCCTCGGCCTCGCGCCGCTCGGGACCGGGCGGTGGTTCGTCCTCGGCCTGGGCTTCACCCAGGCGCCGATCTGGGCGGGCGTGGTCTTCGCGGGTTGGCTCCTCGTCCTCGGGCTCCGGAGGCGCTCGCCGATCTAGGGCCGCGGCGGCTTCAACGCGACCCAGCTCCTGCTCGTGGCGTGGACCGTTCTCGCGCTCGTCGCGCTGGTCACCGCCGTGCAGTCGGGACTGCTCGGCCAGCCCGACATGCAGGTCACCGGCAACGGCTCGAGCGAGGCCGCCCTCTACTGGTACCTCGACCGCAGCGGAGCCGTCCTGCCGAGGCCGTGGGTCGTCTCGCTGCCGACCCTGGTCTACCGCGGCGCCATGCTCGCGTGGGCCCTCTGGCTCGCGAGCGCGTGCCTCGCCTGGATCCGCTGGGGCTGGGGCGCGTTCGCCTCTGGCGGCCTCTGGCGCCCCAAGGCCAAGGTGCAGGTGACCAAGGGCTAGAGATAGCCCCAGCGACGGCGGAGCCACCATTCCGCGCCGAGCGTGAGGCAGAGGGCGAGGAGCGGCCAGAATCGGTCCCAGATCGGCCGGTCCTTGCGCCGGCCGATCTCGACGACGTCCGGGTCGAGCGCGTGCAGGTCGGGAAGGCTGCGCGGCAGCGCCGCGTACGAGCCGCCGGTGATCCGCG
>DAIDIT010000048.1 GCA_027451705.1 Pseudomonadota bacterium | reverse complement strand
GCCGCCGGGGGAACCTCGGGCGCGAGCACCACGGGCGCGGCCGGGGTCGCCGGCGCCGGCGGCGGGGCCGTCAGCGGCGCGGGGGTCAGCGCGATCGCCTCGAGGCCCGCGCCTCCGTGCAGCTTCTTCTCGACCCGCGCGATGGCCGACCGCGCCTCGCGCCGGTCCGCCTCGTGGCGCGACAGCCGCAGCGCCTTCGTGTAGAGGGCGAGCGCCTCCTTCAGATTGCCCGCCTTCTCCGCCCGCCGCGCCTTCGCGAAGATCCGCCGCGCCGACTCGTGGGCCGGGGCCGCGGACGGCTCGGGGGGCGGGGTGAGCGGCGCGAGCGCCGGGCCGCCGCCGAGATCCAGGCCGAGTTGCGGCGTCCCGAGGGCGATCGCGAGGACCAGCAGGGTGGTCACGCGCCGATCTTACGGGCAGAGCCGCCCCCGCGTCAAAGGCTTGGCCGCCGCGGGCGCCTTGCGCCGCGGCGCGCGGTGTGGTTCTTTGCCCCCTCCCTTCGCGGGCCGGAACTCCTCGATGATACGCGCCGTCGTCACCGACCTCGACAACACCCTCTACTCGTGGGTGAACTACATCGTCCCGGCGCTCGAGGCGATGGTCGAATCGCTGGGGCGGACGACGGGCTTCCCGCGCATCCGCATCGTGCAGTCGCTCAAGGAGGTCTACGAGCGGGTCGGCACGAACGACTACGCGTTCGCCATCCAGGAGTCGGCCATCTTCCGCGAGCTCGGGGGCGACTTCGACAGCTTCAACGCGCTCGTCATCGAGCCCGCGAAGGACGCCTTCACCCTCGCCCGCAAGAGGTACCTCGAGCTCTATCCCGGCGCCGACGAGGGGCTCTCCGCGGTGAAGGCGGCGGGGCTGCGAATCGTCGGCATCACCGACGCCCCCCGCAACTCCGCCGAGGCGCGCGTGCGGGCGCTCGGGCTCGAGCGGCACCTCGACGCGCTCTACACGCTGCCCGGCTACCCCTTGCCCGAGGCGGTGGACGAGCGCATCCGCAGGCGCGACGACGAGGGCTACTACCGGGCCAAGATCCCGGTGGTCGAGCTGGGCGCCGAGCACGAGAAGCCCGACCCGCGCGGGCTCTTGCGCGTCCTCTCGGACCTCGCCCTCGCCCCCGACGAGGTGCTCGTCGTCGGCGACAACCGCCACAAGGACGGCGGCATGGCGCGCGGGGCGGGCTGCCGCTGGGCCTGGGCGGAGTACGGGACCTACCTCTCGCGCGAGTACCGCGAGCGGCTCGACACGATCTCCGCGCGCTCGGCCACGCGCCGCCACCTCTTCGCCGAGGACGACGGCGCGCCGCCGCCCGAGCCGGATTTCGTGCTGAGCAACTTCAAGCAGGTGCCGGGGCTCGTCGAGGCGCTCAACGGCCCCGAGGCGCTGGGCCTCGCGAGGGCGGGCTGAATGGCGGACGAGAAGAAGAAGGGCCCGGTCGTCGTCCGCAAGAAGAAGCTCCCGCCCCGCGACGCGGCTCCCCATACCAGCGACACCAATCCCCTCCCCCGCGAAGCGGGGGAGGCCGGGAGGGGGGGGGCGAGTGCGGGCCCCGAGTCCACCCCCCACCCCAACCCTCCCCCGCAAGCGGGGGAGGGAGCTGCTTCGGCGGGGGACGAAGTCGCGGCTCCCGCGCCGCGCGTCTTCCACTCCGAACGGGCGAAGCCCCGGCTCGAGCCGCCGCCCGCGCCCGAGCTTCCCGAGCCCGTCGAGGCCGAGAGCTTCGCCGAGATGTTCGCCCGCTCCGAGGGGAAGCGCGAGCGGCACGCCCCGGGCCAGAAGGTCCGCGCGCGCATCCTCCAGATCGGCCGCGACACCGCCTTCCTCGAGCTCGGCGGCAAGACCGAGGCGCTCATCGAGGCGCGCGAGCTGTGCGACGAGCAGGGGGCGCCCCGGTTCGGCGTCGGCGCGTTCATCGAGGGCTACGTCCGCTCCGTCGACGACGGCGTCTGGGTCACCCTCACGATCCCCAAGGGCGCGCGCCGCGAGGCGCTGGCCCAGGCGCGCGAAGCCGGCATCCCCGTCGCGGGCACGGTGACGGCGGTCAACAAGGGCGGGCTCGAGGTGGACCTCGGCGGCGGCACGCGCGCCTTTTGCCCCGCGTCGCAGGTCGAGCTGCGCTTCACCGAGGACCTCGCGCCCTACGTGGGCAAGCGGTTCGAGTTCCTGGTGACCGAGTTGCGCGACCGCGACGTCGTGCTCTCGCGGTCGAAGCTGCTCGCGCGCGAGTCGGCGGCCAAGGCCGAGGCGCTGCGCGCCTCGCTCGAGGTCGGCGCGCAGCTTCCGGGCAAGGTCGTCGCGCTGCGCGAGTTCGGCGCGTTCGTCGACATCGGCGGGATCGAGGGGCTCGTCCCCGTCTCTGAGCTGTCGCACCGGCACGTCGCCCACCCGAAGGACCTGCTCGAGATCGGCCAGACCGTGACGGTCGAGGTCGCGCGCATCGAGACCGGCAAGGACGGCAAGGAGAGGATCGCCCTCTCGCTCAAGGCCCTGGAGGAGGACCCCTGGGAGGAGAAGGGGAACGCGGTGGCCGAGGGGCAGCGGATGGCCGGCCGCGTCGTCCGCCTCCAGCCGTTCGGCGCGTTCGTGGAGCTGTTCCCCGGCGTCGACGGGCTCGTGCACGTGAGCCGGATCACGACCGAGGCCGGCCGCCGGGTCGCGCACCCCAAGGAGGTCCTCGCCGAAGGGCAGGAGGTCTTCGTCGAGGTCGACACCGTCGACCGCGCCGCGCGCAAGATCGGGCTGCGGCTGATCACGGCCGAGGAGGCGGCCCAGCCCGCGCCGCGCCCGTCGGGTCCGCCGCGGGTCGGCGACGTCGTCGCGGGGACGGTCGACCGGGTCGAGGGCTTCGGCCTCTTCCTGCGCTGGCCGGGCGGGCGCGGGCTCTTGCCCGTCTCCGAGATGGAGGGCGCGCACGGGGCCAACCTCAAGGCCGCCTTCCCGATCGGCACCGCGGTGAAGGCCGCCATCGTCGAGGTCGACGCCACCGGCCGCATCCGGCTCTCGCAGGTCGCCGCGGCGCGCGCCGAGGAGCGGGCCGAGGTGGACGCCTGGATGCGGTCCAGCCGGCCGGCCGGCAAGGGGCTCGGCACGCTCGGGGAGATCCTGGCGTCGCGCGGGGCCGGGAAGGGCCGGAAGGAATAGATCGGGCCGGCGGTTATCGCCGTCGCCGGAGTCCCCCGCTTGCTCGACGAACCCCAACCGCCGAAAGGCCTGCCGCTCTGGCTCGCCGCCCTCGCGATGGCGATCGTGGGCGGCGGCGCCTTCTGGCTGGGCCGCAAGACCGCGCCGGCGAACGTGCAGGGCATGGCCGTCGCCGCGGCAGTTGCCACCGCTCCCGTTCCGTCCCCCGCGAATGCGCCCGCGCCGCCGCCGCCCCCTCCCCCGCTCGCGGGGGAGGGACGGGTGGGGGGAAGCGCTCGCGTCAATTCCGGGCTCCCCCCTCTCGCGCCCTCCCCCGCTGGCGGGGGAGGAGCCACGGCGGGCGGAACAGCCCCCGCCGCCGACCACCACCTCCTCGCGGTGGACGTCGCGGGATCGCTCGACCAGACCGTCGAGGCGGCGGCGCCCGCGGGCGCCGGGCCGGCGCTCGCGATGGTCGTCGCGCGGCTGCTCGTCTGGTGGTTCCCGCCCTCGACGGGCGTGCGGCCGGGCGACCACCTCGCGGTCGTCTACGACCTGCCTCCGGGGCAGGAGCCGCTCGTCCTCGCGCTCGCGTACCGCTCGCAGAAGGAGGGGCGCGAGTTCCGCGCGTACCGGTGGCAGGCCCCGGGCGCGCCCTTCCCGCGTTACTACACCGCGGACGGCGCGGAGCTCGAGGAGCGGCTGAAGGGCGGGCCGATCGCCGAGTACGAGCAGGTGACGAGCCTTCTGCGCGACGGCCGCGGCCACAAGGGCGTGGACTTCAAGACGCCGGTGGGGACGAAGGTCGTCTCGCCCGTCGACGGGACGATCCTGCGGCGCAACTGGCACTGGCGCCTCAACGGCAACTGCCTGGAGATCGCGGACGCGCGCAGCGGGCGCCACGTCATCTTCCTCCACCTCTCGGAGATCCCGGAGGCGATCCGGCCCGGCGTGCGCGTCCACGCCGGGGAGGAGATCGCGCTCTCGGGCAACACCGGCCACACGACGGCCCCGCATCTTCACTATCAGATCATGTCGCCGGGCGGCCGCGTCCTCGACCCCTTCGAGATCCACGCGACCGAGCGCCGCAAGCTCGAGGCGGAGGACATGGCGGCCTTCGGGACGGCGGTCGCGGGGCTGGACCGAAGTCTCGGCGCGGCGGCGATCGCGGCCAGGCCCTAGCTGCTCGCCGACGTGTAGTGCAGCAGCGCGATCGTCCACACCCAGCGGGCGAGCAGCGCGAAGAACGCGGCCCCCGCGAGCGCCCAGGCGCCCGTGCGGAAGGTCAGCGTCCCGAGGAGCGCCATCGCCGGGTAGGTCGTCAGGATCGCGAGCGGCACGACGAAGGTGAAGAGGAAGCGCCAGAGGCCGCGGAAGACGCCGATGGGCCAGCGCGCGGCGTCGAAGATGGACGAGAAGAGGAAGGCGAGGTTGTCGAGCTTGACGACCCAGAAGGCGACCGAGATGGCGAGGATCCAGAGCGAGTAGAGCAGCCCGACGGCGGCCGCGAAGAGGAGCAGCGAGGCGCCGATCTGCAGCGGCGTGGGGAGGCGGTGGAGTCGGGTGAGCGCGAAGACGAGCACCAGCCCGCCGCCGAGGACGTCGACCCCGCGCCAGGGGAGGATCTTCGCCGTCGAGACCAGGAACTGCGCGTCGGCCGGCTTGAGCAGGACGAAGTCGAGAGTCCCCTTGCGGATGTGCTCGACGATGGCGGTGAGGCAGGGGTTGACCGCGCCGTCGAGGACGCCCTTGAGCAGCGTGAACCAGCCGATGACGAGCAGCGCCTCGGGCAGGGTCCAGTGGGCGAGGGTCGGGCGGCGCTGGTAGACGACGAGGAGCGGCGCGACGTTCACCGCGAGCCAGAAGATCGACATCGCCCCGTCCGCGTAGAAATCGGCGCGGTACTGGAGCGAGGCGAGGCCCGCGATGCGGAGCTGCGCCGAGAGGAGCCGGAAGTACCTACGCGCCATACGCGGAGTACCGCCGGGCGCCCGCCTGGAAGACCGCGACCGCGATCGCCCAGGCCGCCGCGACCCAGGCCCACTCGATGAGCAGCCCGTGCAGCGCCGCGCCGTGGCCGAGCCGGCCGATGAGCAGCTCGACCGGCAGCCCGAGCATCGCGCGGAAGGGCAACAGCACCGCGACGTTTCGGACGGCCGCGGGGAAGAGCTCGATGGGGACGAAGTAGCCCGAGAGGATGAAGAAGAGGCCGAACCAGACGTCCGCGACCGCGAGGGTGCTCTCGATGAAGAACGCGAGCGCCCCGATGGCCGACATGATCGCGAAGCCGAGCAGCCACGCCCCGGCCACGGCGACCGCGAAGGCGAGGAGCAGCAGCGGGTCGCGGGTGACGGCGGCGCCCCCGGTGAGCGCGAGCGCGACGAGCGCGATGGGCAGCGAGAGGAGCAGCCGCATCGGCAGGACCGCGAGGTTCTCGGCGCCGTAGGCCGCGAGGGGGTGGACCGGCCGGAGCAGCCGCATCGAGATCAGCCCCTCGCGGATCTCGCGGTTCATGTCCCAGGCGACCCAGACGCCGGTGAGTTGCCGGACGATGAACGCCGCGAGGAAGTAGGCGGTGAAGTCCTTGCCCGTGTAGCCGCCGATGGGGCCGCCCTCGCGCGCGACCTCCGACCAGAGGGCGAGCATGACGAGCGGCATCGTCGTGGTGAGCAGCCAGATGACGAACTCGGCGCGGTAGGCGACGGCCTCGGCCACGCCGACGCGCAGCAGCGTCGGCAGGGCCCGCACCGCCCGGCCCAGCGCGGTGCGCGAAGGAATCTCCGCAGGCGCGGTGGCCATCTAGGCGACCCGGCCGGCCGCGAAGATGTCACGCATGATCTCCTCGAGCGGCGGGTCCTCGATCGTGAGGTCGGCGACCGGGAGCTGGGCGAAGAGCCGGCCGACGCGGTCCTTCACCTCCGCCTGCGGGATCTGGAAGACGACGCGGTCCTCGGCCCGCTCGGCCACGCGGCCGAACCCCTCGAGGTCGCGCCCGTCGACGGGCCGCGAGAGGCGCACGGCGACGCGCTTCTCGGGCCGCAGCGTGTGCACGAGGTCCGCGAGCTTGCCGTCGTGGATCAGGCGGCCGTGGTCGATGACGATCACGCGCGGGCAGAGCGCGATCACGTCGTCCATGTAATGGCTCGTGAGCAGCACCGTCGCGCCGAAGCGCTCGTTGTACGCCCTCACGAAGGCGCGCAGCGCCGCCTGCATCGAGACGTCGAGTCCGATGGTCGGCTCGTCGAGGAAGAGCACCGCGGGGCGGTGGAGGAGCGCGGCGCAGAGCTCGCACTTCATCCGCTCCCCGAGCGAGAGCTGGCGCGTCGGGACCGCCGCGATGCGACCGAGGTCGAGCAGCCGCGTCAGCTCGGAGAGCGTCTCGGCGTACTGCGCCCGCGGGATCTCGTAGAGGGCGCGGTTGAGCTCGAAGGTCTCGGAGGGGGGCAGGTCCCAGAGGAGCTGCTGCTTCTGCCCCATGACGAGGGTGATCTGCCGCAGGAAGGCGGGTTCGCGCCGCCACGGCGTCATCCCGGCGACCTGCGCCCGGCCGGAGGTCGGGTGGAGCAGCCCCGAGAGGACCTTCAGCGTCGTGGTCTTGCCGGCGCCGTTGGGGCCGAGGAAGCCGACCCGCTCCCCCGGGGCGATCGAGAAGGAGATGCCGGCGACGGCCTCGACGGTCTCGGTCGGCCGGCGCAGCACCGAGCGCAGCGCCGGCCAGAGCCCGGGCGGGCGCCGGTGGACGGTGTAATGCTTGACGAGGGCGTCGACCTCGATCATCCGGGTTCACTTGACCCAGATCCGGCGCGAGTCCCCCATCTCGCCGTCCTGCCGCTCCTTGACGCTCTTCTTCCAGCTCTCCTCGCCGGGGGCGCGGCCGCCGCCCTGGTTGGCGGGGCCGATCCACTCGCGGTCCGGCCAGGCCGGGACGGGACGGCTCCCGACGGGCGGGTCGCCCTGCTCCTCGACGACGGCGAGGCCCTCGGCCCGGGGCAGGCCGCGCCCCTTCTCGCCGGTCTTCCAGTAGGGGTTTCGGGCTGCGCCGCTCATCTTCCACCTCCGCCGGGGAGCGCCCATCCTAGCGCGTCTACCGGTCGAAGCGGAGCACGATCTTGCCGAAGGTGCGGTCCTCGGCCATCCGGACGTGGGCGTCCCCCACCGCCTCGACCGGCAGGACCTCGCCGACGACCGGCCGGACGAGGCCGCGCTCTAGGAGCGGCAGCCCCTCGCGGGCGAAGGCCTGGGTCGCCGCGATCTTCTCCTCGAGCGGCCGGGAGCGGAGCGTGGAGCCGAAGAGCCGCAGGCGGCGGGCGAGCAGCCGGCCGAGGTCGACCTCGCCGCGGGCGCCGCCGAGCAGTCCGATGACCACGAGCCGGCCGCCGATCGAAAGGGCGCGGAGGTTCTCCTCGAGGTAGGCCGCGCCGACGAAGTCCGCGATGACCGGCACGCCGCGCCCGCCCGTCAGGCCGAGCACCCGGCGCGAGAACTGCCCGTCCGGCGCCACTGCGAGGGGGTGGTCGAGGCCGAGGTCGCGCGCCCGTTCGAGCTTTTCCGCCGTGCGCGAGGTGCCGAGGACGAGGTTGCCCCCGGCGTGCGCGAGCTGCATCGCGGCGGTTCCGACGCCGCTGCCGGCGGCGTGGATCAGCACGGGCTCGCCGCGCCCGAGGCCGGCCTGCCGGAACAGCGCGTCGTGCGCGGTCAGGAAGGCCTCCGGGATCGCGGCCGCCTGGACGAAGTCGAGGGCGGGCGGAATGGGCAGGAGCATCCGCTCGTGGCAGACGACCCGCTCGGCCTGCGCCGCGCCGGACGCGATGGCCATGACCCGATCGCCCGGCTTCCAGGCCGAGACCCCGGGTCCCACGCGCTCGACCTCCCCGGCCAGTTCGAGGCCCAGCACGTCGGGCCGTACCCCTGGGGGCGCCGGGTAGAGCCCGAGCCGCTGGAGGACGTCGGCGCGGTTGACGCCGGCCGCGCGGACCGCCACGCGCACCTCGCCGGGGCCCGGCTCCGCCTCCTCGATCTCGGCGATCCGGAGCACCTCCGGCCCGCCGGCCTCCGTGACGACGACCGCTCGCATGGCTGCTCGCCTCCGCGGAGACTCTACACCGGCGGGCCCGCGGGCGATCAGCGCGCCTGCGCGCCGCGGAACGCCTCGACGAGCGTGCGAATCCGATCGAAGAAGCCCGCGGGCACGACGCTTCCGCGGAGGCTCGGCCACGTCTGCGCGGCCAGGGCCTCCCAGTCGGCCCGGCTCGACGGCTCGTCGACGACGAGGCCCTGCGCCTCCATCTCCCGGACCGCCTGGGCGTTCATCTCCCGCGCCTGGATCGACATCCGGGCCGCGGCCGCGGTCGCGATCCTCGCGAGCACGGGGCGCAGGTCCTCGGGGATCCGCTGCCAGGTCGCCGCGCGCACGACCGTCGCACCGCTCAGGATGCTCCAGTCGAAGTCGAGCATGTGGTTCGCCTTCTCGAAGGTCCGGGCGACGAAGGTGAAGAGGGGCGGCTCCGTGACCGCGTTGATCATGCCGGTCTGGAGGGAGGCGGAGATGTCCGACGGCGCGAGCACCACGGGAGAGAAGCCGATGCGCTCCCAGGCGCGTGCAACCTCGGGATCGCCCTGCCAGCAGTAGATGCGGGCGCCGTGCGCGTCGCTCGGGGCGCGCAGCGGGAAGGTCGAGAAGAAGCGCGCCGTCCCCACGTCGGCCCAGCCGAGGGCGACGAAGCCCTTCGCGGCGAGCGCCGCGTCCAGGAGCGGTTCCACCCGCGGCAGGACGAAGTCGAACTCGTCCGCCGTCCGGATGAGCCCGGGGGTGTCGAGCGCCTGCGGCTCGGGCGCGATGTCGTGCATGCCCACCGTGGTGAGCGAGGCGGCCTGGATCTCGCCGACGCCCATCTTGCGGACCATGTCGCCCTCGCTGCCGGCGACCCCGTCGAGGTAGAGGCGAACCTGCACGCCGCCGCCGGACGCGTCGCGCCAGTCGCGGGCGAGCTGCTCGAGGATGTCGGCGTAGGCCGAGCCGCGCGGGGCGAGCGTCGCGAGTTTGATCACGACGGGGCCGCGCGCTGCGAGCAAGATCGAAAGGGTGAGGACGGTCGCGTGCATGCGTGGGTTCCTCCAGCGCTCCGGCGCCACGGCACGAAGGGGAAGCTAGGCACGGCGGCGCCGGGCCGGGCGGGCGCGCGCCGGAGGCGTGGGAGCGCCGCGGGTGCACGCGCAACGGATGCCGGCTTCGGCGCGGCCTCAGCCGTTGCGCCGGTAGAAGAGGCTGCCGAAGAAGAAGGCGGCGGCGACGAGGATGGCGAGCGGGCCGCGCTGGCCGTGGAACGCGGCGCCGAGCCAGGCGCCGCCGACCACGGACGCGACGGCGATCGCGATCGCGATCGCGAACATCGATCGGAGGCTCCCGGCGAGCCGCTTTGCGGTCGCGGCCGGGATGATGATGAGCGAGCCCATCAGCAGGACGCCGAGGAAGCGCAGCCCGAGGGCGACGGTCAGCGCGAAGGCGACGAGGAACGCGAGGTCGAGCCGCTCGACCGGGATGCCCGAGGTCCGCGCGATGTCGGGCGAGACGAGCGCGACGACGAGCCGGTCGCGGCCCCAGAGGACGAAGGCGACGACGAGGGCGGCGGTCGCGGCGCCGACGAGGACCTCGACGCCGGAGACCTTTCCGGCACCGCCGAAGAGGGCGTCGATGAGCTCCTCGCCCGAGGTGATCAGGCTGCCGATCGCGAGTGCCGCGGAGAAGACCACGCCGACCACCGCGTCGATCGACAGCCGCGTCCGCCGCTCGAGCCCCCAGATCAGGACGGTCCCGGCGATCAACATCGCGAGCGCGCCCCAGAGCGGCTCGACGCGGAGCAGCAGCACGAGGCCGATGCCCGGCAGGGCGACGTGGGAGAGGGCGTCGGCGGCGAGCGTCATCCGCCGCATGACCGCGAAGCAGCCGACGAGGCCCGCGGCCACCGCCATCGACAGCTCCAATCCGAGCGAGGCCAGGTCAGCGTGCGTCATGGACGTGGAGGTGGACGTGGTTGTGGAGCGGGCTGCCGTACAGCTCGGCGAGCCGCTCGCCCGTCAGCATCTCGTGGGGCGGACCGAAGCAGGGCAGCCCGTGGCCGAGGCACAGCACGCTCGTGGCGTAGCGGTACACGACGGACAGGTCGTGGGAGATGAGCAGCAGGGTGAGGCCGTGCTCGCCCTGGATCTTGTGGATCGTCTCGCCGAGGCTCTCCTGCCCGGCCTCGTCCACGTTGGCCGTGGGCTCGTCGAAGAGGAGCACGTTGGGCCGGCCGATCAGCGCGAACGCCACGAGGAGCCGCTGGAACTGGCCGCCGGACAGTCTCCCGATGGGCTTGCCGGCGGCCGCCGGGGGGAGGCCGACGTGGGCGAAGGCGTGGTCGACCTCGGCGCGGTCGGCGCGCGCGATCTTGGCCTTGGCGAGGAGGAGCTCGCGGGCGGTGATGGGCAGATCCCGTTCGATGTCCAGCTTCTGCGGGACGTAGCCGATGCGGGTGCCCGGGGCCCAGCGGACGGTGCCCTCCGACGGCAGGGCTCCGATCAGGGCGCGGAAGAGGATGGTCTTGCCGGCGCCGTTCGGGCCGATGACCCCCACGGTCGTTCCCGCCTCGACGGAAAAGGTGAGGCCATCGAGGACGGTGGCGTCGCCGAACCGGACCGTCAGTCGGTCGACCTCGAGCGCGGGGGTCCCCATGGTGGTCGGCCACCCTAGCAGGAGTCGGGACGGCGCGGGGGCCAGCAGGCGCGGCAAGCGAACGAAATGGTCCATGGTCCCGTCCCCGGCGGGCTGCCCCCGTTGCGCGGCGCCGAAACGGGCGTATACATGGGCGCTGGGCCCCTTTCGGCCCGAGATGGGGTGGCCCATGGGTAACAGCGAGTTCGAGGAGTCGTTCGAGGCCGACGAGAAGCGCGTCCACGGGGCCATCCTGACCGAGCCGGTCCGGGGGCTTTTGCGCGGCCCTCCCATCACCGTCCCCGCCGAGACGACGATCCGGCGCGCGGTCGAACAGCTCCAGCGGCTCCACATCGGCTGCCTGCTCGTGGTGGGCCCCGACGGCCGGCTTGTCGGCATCTTCACCGAACGGGACCTCCTGACCCGGGTCGTCGGCCAGGCCGTCGACTTCGCGACCGCCCGCGTCGGCGACCACATGACGCCGAACCCCGAGACGCTGGGCCTCGACGACAAGATCGCCTGGGCGCTCAACAAGATGCACGAGGGAGGGTTCCGCCACGTCCCGATCGTCGATCCGAACGGCAAGCCGGTGGGCCTGCTGTCCGTCAAGGACATCGTCGATTTCATCGTCGAGCTGTTCCCGGCCGCGGTGCTGAACGTGCCGCCCGACCCCACCAAGGAAGCCCAGGCGCTCGACGGCGGTTGAGCCGCCGTACCTCGCCGGAGGTGGCGGGTTTGCCGGCCCCCTGGATCCAGGAGGCCGCGCCGGCGTGTATAGTCCCTCGGAGCAATGCCGTGGCTCGTCCAGGATCGGCAGCTCCTCGAGGCGTTCCGCTCGGGTCGGCCGGAGGCGTTGAAATCCGTGTACCTGCACTACGCTCCTGGCGTGGCCTCCGTGCTCCGGCATGGCTTCGGCGTCCGCTCGGCGTCGGGACCCGCGCGGTTCAGGGGCCTTTCCTCGGAGAGCGAGCTCCAGAACGGGGTGCAGGAGGTCTTCGCCCGCGCCTTCGCGCCGGAGGCGCGCTCGGGCTACGACGGCCTTCGGCCCTACGGGGCCTATCTCGCGGCGATTGCGCGCAACTGGGTCCTCAACGAGCTGCGGAAGGCGGGGACCGTGGCGCTCGTGGCGGAACCTCCCGAGGAGGAGGGGCCGCCGCCGCCGAGCCCCGAGACGCTTGCGGCGGACCGAGAGCTGGTGGTGCTTCTCGAGAGCTGCCGCGACGGGTTGGGGGCGGAGGCGAGGGCCCTCTGGACGCTGCGGTTCGAGGAGCAGCTGTCGCAGGACGCGGCGGCGGACCGGCTCGGCAAGACCCGCATCCAGGTCCGCCGGCTCGAAGCCAAGATCAAGCGCGATCTCCTCGAGCGGTTGCGCCGCGGCGGCTGGCTCGAGGGGCATGCGCCTGGAATCTGGGAGGGGCTGCGGAGGAAGGGCTCGCTGTCGTGAGACTGTTCGCCTCGAACCACGAGCGGGCCCGCGCGGCTTCGGAGCGGCTCTTCGTCGAGGGCCGGCTCGGGACGCGGCGCTTCCGCGCGCTCCAGCGACACCTCGAGGATTGCCCGGATTGCCGGACCCACTACGACCGCCTCTCGGCGGTCAAGCGCGGCCTCGGCCGAACGGGGCGCGCGGCGCGGGAGGACGAACCGCTCGTCCCCGCGGACGAACTGGCGCTCTGGGCGGACATCGCCGTCGCGCGGGCCGCGCAATCCGACGGGCGGCGGTGGGCGCGGTTGCCGCTCGCGGCCGGGGTCGCCGCGACGGTGGCGGCCGGCGTCTTGATCTTCGTCCGGTCGCCGGAACCGATGCCGGCGGCGGGGCTGTTCCAGGCGCGCGGTCCCGCGGTCGGCCGGCGGCTGTCGACGGGCGTACGGGCCTTCTGCCTCTCGGCCGAGGGGGGCGTCGTCGGCATGGTGGATCTGTCCGCCGACCCCGTGGGAGAACCGGCTCTTCGCTGCGGTCTCGGCGACAGCTTGCAGTTCGCGTACACGGACCGCGCGAGCGCGTCGAACGGGCGTCGCTATCTCTGGGTGGCGGCGGTCGACGGCTCCGGCGCCCCCCACGTCTATCCGCTGGGAACGGACGGCGAGGGGCTGCCGCTCGTGCCCGGTGCCCGCGACCTGCCCATCCCGGTGAGCGTCCGGCTCGCCGCCCGGCATCGCGCGGGCGCCTACCGCCTCGTCGCGGTGACCGCCCCCGCGGACCTCCCGCCGCGGGTGGTCGGGGACCTCGCCGCGGGAGCGACCGCGCCCGGCGTGGAGCGCACCGTCGCCCGGCTGGAGGTCCAGCCGTGACCGCGATTGCGACCGCCTGCCTCCTCGCGCTCGCGGCGGCGCCCCGCAACTACGTCGTGATCGTCGGCAACAACCGTGGGCTCGGCCCCGGCGTCGCGCCGCTGCAATTCGCCGACGACGACGCGGTGCACTTTGCCGAGCTGATGGGGCCGGGGGCCGCGGAGCTGCACCTGCTCACGGTCATGGACCGGAGCACCCAGCGCCAGCACGCCGCGCTCGCCGAGACCACGCAGCCTCCGACGCGCTCCGCGCTCTCCGCTGCGCTCGCCCAGGTCGCCCGCGGCGTGTCGGCCGATGCGGCGCGCGGCCTTCCGACGCAGTTCTACTTCGTCTACGTGGGCCACGGCGGCGTGGATCCGGACGGGGAGGGGTACGTCTCGCTCCTGGACGGCAAGCTGACCCGCTCGGACCTCTTTCGCGAGGTCATCGCGCCTTCGCGCGCCACCTTCAACCACGTCGTCATCGACGCGTGCGACTCCTACTACCTGGTCTCGAGCCGTGGCGCGGGCGAGGGCGAGCGCGGCCCGGATCGTTCGGAAGCCATCCGGCGCTACCTCTCCGCCGAGGACCTCGCCGCCTACCCGAACACCGGGGTGCTCGTGTCGACCACCGGCGATCGCGCAAGTCACGAGTGGTCGATCTACCGCGGCGGGGTCTTCTCCCACGCCGTCGTCTCGGCGATGGCGGGCGCGGCGGACGTCAACGGCGACGGCGCCGTCGACTACTCCGAGATCGCGGCGTTCCTCCAGGCGATGTCGGCGGGCGTCTCCGATCCCCGCGCCCGCCTGGACGTCTACGTCCGGCCGCCGGCGCAGGCGCTCTCGGCGCCGTTCTGGTGGCTGGGCGGCTACCAGCGTTTCCTCCGCCTGGGGCCCGCGCTCTCGGGCAAGTTCTTCGTCGAGGGGCCGGAGGGCGGCCGCTTCGCGGACTTCAACAAGGCGCCGGGAGCCACCGTGCTCGTCGCGCTCCCGTCGCCGCGCGGCGCGTACGCGCTCGTCGGCGACGGGCGCGAGGCCCCGCTGCCGGAAGGCCCTCTCGTCACCGACGCCGCGTCCGTGCGCTGGGCGGAGACCTCGGTCGCCGCCCGCGCCGACGTGGCGAGCGCGCTCGCCCGCGGCCTCTTCCAGGTGCCCTTCGGCCCCGCGTTCTACGCGGGCTTCGTCGCCGGCGCGCCGGGCTTCTTGCCGGCGTCCTCCGACGCTCCGCCCTTCCTGCCGTCGTTCGCCGGTCCCCCGCCGGATCTGCCGCTCGAGAACCCGTTCGCCCCGTGATCGCGCTCTGCCTCGGCCTGCTGGTTGCGACGGCGCCCGCGTCCACCGCGCGCGACCACTTCGTCGAGGGCACCCGCCTCTACCAGGCCGGGCGGTGGCACGAGGCGGCCGAGGAGCTGCGGGCGGCCTACGAGCTCCTTCCCGATCCACGCCTCGCGCTCGACCTCGCCCAGGCGCTGCGGCACGAGGGCCGCGACGCGGCGGCCGTGCACTACTACCGCCTCTTCCTCGATGCCCGGCCGGCGTCCCCCGAGGCGGGTCTCGTGCGCGGCACGATCGCCTTTCTCGAGGCGCGCGCACCGCCCGCGCCGGCCGCGGTGATTCAGAGGCCGCCCCCCGTCGGCGCCGAACGGCCGCGGTGGCCCGTCTACGGCGCGGCGAGCCTCGCGGCCGCGTCGTTCGTCGCGGCCGCCGTGTTCGGGGTCCTGGCCCAGAACGCGAGCCAGACGCTCTTGTCCGCGGCCCATCCCGGCGGGGTCGCCGACGGCCTCGTCCGGACGACGCAGCGCGATTCGACGGTCGCGAACGTCCTCTACGGCGTGGGCGGCGTCGCTGCGGCGGCGACGGGCGTGCTCGTCGTCTGGGATCTGAGATGACCGGGGCTGTGCGGCGCACCGTGTCCCTCGCGCTCCTGTCCCTGGCCTGGGGCTGCAATCCGCCGATCGACGGCGCGCCCTGCCAGAGCGATTCGAACTGCCCGCAGGGGCAGTTCTGCAGCGACAAGCACGAATGCGAGCCTCCCGGCGACGGCGGGCCGGAAGAGGGCGAGGCCGCCGGCGACGCGGGCGACGCCGCGCTTCCCGCCTGTCCCGCCGCACCGCCGGGCACGCTCTCGGTCGACATCGGAACGGGCGACGACACCCGCGGCAACGGCTCGCCGGCGTGCCCGTTCGCGACGATTTCGCGGGCGCTCGACGCCGCCTCCGTCCTCGGCGCGCCGGTCGAGAT
>DAIDIT010000047.1 GCA_027451705.1 Pseudomonadota bacterium | reverse complement strand
GGACGCCGCGGAGAAGGCGGCCCAAGCCGCGCAGTCGGCGGCCGACTCGGCGGCCCGCGTCGCCGAGGCGGCGCAGCGGCTCGCCGCCTCGCTGCCGTCGCAGGCGACGACGCCCGCCGCCGCCGCCGCGGCCTCGAAGGGCGAGCCGAAGGGCTGGGCGGGCACGCTCGACCTCGGCCTCATCTGGCTCGCCGGCAACAGCAACACCCTGAGCCTCAGCGGCGCGGCCGCCTTCAGCAAGACGTTCCAGAGCGGCTGGATCGCGAGCTTCAAGGCGTCCGGCAACTACGGGCAGAGCGCCCCGCCGGGCCAGGGCCAGGCCCCGACCGTCACGGCGCTCGCGGCCTCCGGCCAGGTCCGCGGCGACCGGGTTCTCACCGACCGGTTGACGACCTACCTTCTCGGAGGCGTCGACACCGACCACGTGGCCAGCATCGAGCTGCGCTCGTACGGAGAAGGAGGCGTCGGCGTGATCTGGCTCGATCGCAAAGAGGGCGCGCTCCAGACCCTGCTCTTGCGCACCGACGTCGGCGTCCGATACGCGGACCAGCGGGAGTTCCAGTACTTTCCCGTCCCGGAGGGGCTGCCCGAGCTCCAGCAGCTCTCACCGCGCATCGGCCTCGCGCTGCGCTACGCCCCGAGCAAGGACCTCGTCTTCAGCGAGCAGGCGGAGGTGATCCCGGACGTCCTCGCCCCGAACCCGGTGCTCGTCAACGACACCACGCAGCTCACGGCCCACCTCGTGAAGTCGCTGTCGCTCGCCATCAGCTTCGTGCTCGCCTACAACAGCGAGCCGCCGCCCAACAAGCTCCCAACCGACACCGCCCTCAACCTCGGTGCGGAGGTCTCCTTCTGACATGCCGACCGGCACCGGTGCCAAGCCCTCGTTCCTCCGGCAGTTCGAGACCTTCCTCTTCGAGCAGAACGCCCTCGCCCTGGCGGTCGGCGTCATCATCGGCGCGGCCGTCGGCAAGGTCGTGAGCGGCATCGTGGAAGACGTCATGATGCCGATCATCGGGCTCGTCCTGCCGGGCGGCGGCTGGCGCTCGGCCGAGCTCGTCCTCGCGGGCACCAACGCCATCAAGTACGGCGACCTCGTCGGCCGCGTCGTCGACTTCGTCATCGTGGCCTTCGTCGTCTTCCTGCTCACGAAACCCCTCCTCGACGCCGCGAAGAAGCCCGCGCAACCGACCAAGACCTGCCCGCAGTGCCTCGAGACGGTCCCTGCCGCGGCGGCGCGCTGCCGGGCGTGCGCCCAGCCGCTCTGACGCCGCGCGGCACCCTCGTCCGAGGGTGCGCGGGACTCGCGCAATTTTTTTCGTGATCGGTTAGAGTCCGCGCCACGAGGAGCCACCCCGATGGCCATCGCCTACGTCGACAACATCGAGAAGACGGTCGGCAGCTTCTGGCACGGCATGAGCATCACGCTCAGCCACCTCTTCCGCCGCCCGACCACCGTCCAGTACCCCGACACCCCGGAGCCCTTGCGGGACTGCCTGCCGGCGCGCTACCGAGGCTTCCTCGAGGTCGACATCGACATCTGCACCGGGTGCCTCGCCTGCGAGAAGGCGTGCCCCATCGGCTGCATCAAGATCGCGGTCGAGAAGGACCCGAACAACCCCAAGCAGCGCGTCATGACGCAGTTCGACCTCGACGAGGCCAAGTGCATGTTCTGCGGCCTCTGCGTCGAGCCCTGCCCGACCGGCGCGATCCAGCACACCCGGGAGTTCGAGGGGTCGGTGATGGATCTGCGCAACCTGACCTTCCGCTGGGTGGACCCGGCGAAGCCGCAGCCGCTCTACAAGGTCCCCAAGGGCACCCAGGCGTACCTGCGCAAGCCGCTCGCCTCGCTCGTGCGGACCAAGATCAAGGCGTGGGACGCACCGGGGCCGTCGTGGCTACCGCCGCCGAAGGACGGGATCGCCGCGCCCACCGCGAAGAAGAAGGCCGGAGGCGTCGACGCCGCCTCGATCGAACTCGCCAAGCGGGCCATCGGCGTCGACCGCAAGAAGCTCCAGGTCATCCTCGAGGAGGCGCAGGCCGGTACCGACTGCGGCGAGTGCACCTACCCGACCTGCCACGACTACTCCGATGCGATGGCGAGCGGAAAGGAGGCGCGCACGAACCTGTGCAGCCCCGGCGGCGCGGAAACCCACGCCACGACCCTGCTCATCATCGACAGCTGGAAGACCGGCGCCGTCGCCGCCGGCGGCGCGCCCGCCCCGGCGCCGGCCACCGAGCCTCCCAAGGCGTAGCGCCCCGCAACGCGGGCCCGCTCGCCCGGGCCTTCCGATATTGATTCTCGGAGAGGCGGGCGTCGATGCTATGCTGTCCGGATGCCGACGCCCCGGGAGCGGTTGCCCCGCTGCTCGCCTTTCGCGACCCGGCTCGGCAAGCTCCTGCTGAGGCTCGCGGGCTGGCGCGTGCAGGCGCCCGAGTACCCGGGACCCGCGTTCGTCCTGATCGCGGCGCCGCACACGAGCAACTGGGACGTCTACTTCATGCTCGCCTGCGGCTCGGCCCTGGGCCTCCGCGTCAACTGGATCGGCAAGGACACGCTCTTCCGCTTCCCGTTCGGGGGCCTCATCCGCCGGCTGGGCGGCATCCCGGTGGATCGAAGCCGGCACAAGAACCAGGTGCACGCCGCTGCCGCGCTGTTCCAGCAGCACCCGGCGCTCATCCTCGCCGTGGCCCCGGAGGGCACGCGGAGCAAGGCCGAGTACTGGCGCTCCGGCTTCTACTACATGGCGCTCGAGGCGCGCGTCCCGATCGCCCTCGGCTTCCTCGACTACGCCCGCAAGCTCGGAGGCATCCAGGGCTTCTACCGGCCCACCGGAGACATCCACGCCGACATGGCCCACTTTCGCGAGGCGTACCGCGACGTCCGCGGGAAGTACCCGGCGAAGGAGACCCCGGCGCGGCTGCGCGACGAGGCAGGCGAGGGCTGATCCGCAACGCCACCCCGCCTGGCGAGACGTGGCCGAAAGCCGGAATTCACATCGGGATTCGGGCGCTTGGCCGCATGGACGGCAGCCGCGACATCCCCTTCCCTCCGTCGTCGAAAAGGTGTTAGAAGGGCGTCCGCAATGAGACCCGCACAAGTCCACGACAGGCGCCGCCGGGGGGCGATGCCCCGCTGGGCCTCGGTCGCGCTGATGCTTCTCGCCGCCCTCGCGCTCGCGGCCCTCATGCTCTACCGGATGCTCGCCGGTTCGGCCCCGCCGGAGGGCATCCCCGAGGCCACGCGCAACGGCCTGGTCTTCCAGGTCGGCCACGTCTTCGCCCTCGGCCAGCTCTCGGACTTCCTCTGGTACGCCCTCGCGGCCCTGACGGTGGGATCGGCGGCCGGCGTCGCCTTCTCGCGCAACATCATCTACTCGGCGTTTTCGCTTCTCGGGACCTTCCTCGGCGTGGCCGCGATGTACGTCTACCTGGCGGCCCCCTTCCTCGCGATCACCCAGGTCCTCATCTACATCGGCGGCGTGCTGGTCCTGATCCTCTTCGCGGTCATGCTCACGAGCCACATCCGCGACGTGAAGATCAGCAACGCTTCGCTGGGCGTCGGCCCGGGCGTCGTCGGCCTCGCCGCGTGTGCGGTGCTGCTCGGCTACGTCGGCGCCTCGACGCCGTGGGAGGCGCTCGGCAAGCCGCAGATGATGGACCAGGCGCAGGCACTCGGCGACGGCTTTTTGTCGACCTACCTCTTGCCCTTCGAGATCGCCTCGGTGGTCCTGCTCGCGACGCTGATCGGCGCGGTCGTCATCGCCCGCCGCGACGACCCGGCAACCGGGAAGGAGGGCTAGAAGATGCTCGCGGTCGGCCTTCCCCACTTCCTCGTCGTGGGCGCGCTGCTCTTCGCCTTCGGCGCCTACTGCGTCACCACCCGCAAGAACGCCGTCGGCATCCTCATGGGCGTCGAGCTGATCCTCAACGCCGCCAACGTCAACTTCGTCGCCTTCGGCCACTACGCGTGGGGCGGGATTCACGGCCAGGCGTTCGCCCTCTTCGTCATCGTCCTCGCCGCCGCGGAGGCGGCCGTCGGCCTGGCGATCATCCTCACCCTCTACCACCACTTCAAGTCGATCGACGTGACCCGCGCCGAGCGGCTGAGGGATTAGGAAGCGATGCCCCACACCGTCGAGATCCTCTGGGCCTGGCTCATCCCGGCGTTCCCCGCGCTCGGGGCGTTCGTCAACGCCGCGTTCGGGAAGAGGCTCCAGGACCGCTTCGGGAAGGCGATCGTCCACGCGATCGCGGTCGGCGCGATGCTCGCCGCGACCGCGGTCGCCTGGAGCTACTTCGCGCTGCTGCTCGGCCAGCCGCCCGAGGACCGCTACCTGCACGACCTCGTCTGGCACCTCTTCGCGGCCGGCTCCCTGCGGGTCGACCTCGCATTCGCGCTCGATCCGCTCTCGATGATGATGACGCTGATCGTCACCAACGTCGCGACGCTCATCCACATCTTCAGCATCGGCTACATGGCGGAGGAGCCGGCGTACTGGCGCTTCTTCTCCTACCTGAACCTCTTCGTCTTCTCGATGCTGCTGCTCGTGATGGGCAGCAACTTCGTCCTGATGTTCTTCGGCTGGGAGGGCGTCGGCCTCTGCAGCTACCTGCTGATCTCGTTCTGGTACACCGACCTCGACAAGGCCAAGGCCGGCATGAAGGCCTTCGTCGTCAACCGCTTCGGCGACTTCGCCTTCGTCATCGGCCTCTTCGCGCTGCTCTGGGGCCTCGGCGGGAGCTGGACGACGACCAAGGCCGGCGGCCTCGGCCTTCGCGACGTCTACGAGGCGAGCCCGCTCTACGTGCCGTTCCACGACGGCGCGACGGCGGCCGAGGCCGAGGCGCTCACCCCGATGCGCTCCGGCGTGGCGGTCGGCCCCACCGTGGACTTCCGCGAGCTGCGCGAGGAGATCCTCACCCCGGGGACGGGCGTGCTCCAGCACCTGAAGGGCGCGACCATCTTCGGCTTCCCGCTCATCGCCTTCGTCTGCATCCTCTTCTTCGCGGGCGCGACGGGGAAGTCCGCGCAGATCCCGCTCTACGTCTGGCTGCCCGACGCGATGGCGGGCCCGACGCCGGTCTCCGCCCTCATCCACGCGGCGACGATGGTCACCGCCGGCGTGTACATGGTCGCGCGGCTCAACTTCCTCTTCGCCCTCTCGCCCGCGGCGATGACGGTGGTCGCGGTCATCGGCACCCTCACCGCCATCTTCGCCGCCTCGATCGGCCTCTTCCAGGTCGACATCAAGAAGGTGCTCGCCTACTCGACGGTCAGCCAGCTCGGCTACATGTTCATGGGCGTCGGCGTCGGCGCCTACTGGGCGGGCTGCTACCACCTGCTGACCCACGCCTTCTTCAAGGCGTGCCTCTTCCTCGGCTCGGGGTCCGTGATCCTCGCGTGCCACCACGAGCAGGACATGCGGAAGATGGGCGGCCTCAAGGACCACACGCCGATCACCCGCTGGACCTACGCGGCGGCCTGCGTCGCCATCAGCGGCTTCCCGGTCATGTCGGGCTTCTTCTCCAAGGACGAGATCCTCTGGAAGACGTTCACGACGCAGAACCTGTCCGCGCCCTGGATCGGGCCGGTGCTCTGGTTCGTCGGCCTCGTCGCCGCGGGCGGCACCTCGTTCTACATGTGGCGGTCGTACTACCTGACCTTCTGGAGCGGGGAGTACCGCGGGGCCTCCCACGACGACCACGGCGCGCACGCCGTGGCGGCGGCGCACGACGACCACGCGGCGGCGGCCCACGGCGCCGACGACGCGCACGGGGGCCACGCGGCCCACGGCGACGCGCACGGTCACGGTCACACGCCGCACGAGTCGCCGGCGGTGATGACGTACGTCCTGATCGTCCTCGCGGCGGGCGCCTTCTTCGCGAGCTTCCTCGGCCTGCCGAAGGCCTGGGGCTTCGACCCGGTCCTCGAGCGCTTCCTCGAGCCCGTCACGGGCGCCTCGGCGGCGTTCGTTCACTTCGCCGAGCCGGGCAAGGCCCTCGAGTTCGTCTTCATGTTGATCTCGGTCGGCGTCGCGACGGTCGGCTGGCTCTTCGCGGCCTGGCTCTACCGCAGCGGCGAGAACCCCGCGCCCGCTCTGTGGCTCGCGCGCTACGCGGGCATCCACCGTGTCGTCTTCAACAAGTACTACGTGGACGAGATCTACGCGGCGACGGTGGTGCGCGCCGGCATGGTGATCAAGGACCTCGCCTACTGGTTCGACCAGAACGTCATCGACCGGGCCGTGAACTTCGCGGCCTGGATCGTCCGCTTCGTCGCGAACGTCGACGGCGCGATCGACAAGTACCTCGTCGACGGGCTCGTCAACCTCGTCGCCGAGCTGACGCTGGCCTTCGGCCGCGGCTTCCGCAAGCTGCAGACCGGCCGGCTCGAGAACTACCTCGTCGGTGCGCTCGCGGGCGCGCTCGTCTTCGTCGCCGTCAACTACCTGATCCACTAGAGGAAGAGACCGATGCCCCACGTGCCCCACCTCTTGACGTACGCGATCGCCGCGCCGCTCTTCGGCGCGGCCGCGATCGTGGTCCTGACGCTGCTCAAGCCGCTGCTCCGGCTGCCGAAGGAGCAGCTCGAGTGGGCCTCGCGCGCCTTCGCGCTCATCTTCTCGGGCCTCTCCTTCGCCTTCACCCTGCTGCTCTGGGCGAGCTTCGACGGGTCGTCGACCGGGCCGCAGTTCGTCGACCACTGGGTCTGGATCCGCAGCTTCAACATCGAGTACTTCGTCGGCGCCGACGGGCTCTCGGTGGCGATGATCATCCTCTCGGGGCTGATCTCGTTCATCGCGACGATCGCCTCGATGCCGTGGTGGGTCCACGACGACGACCACCACCCGCACTTCAGCAAGCGGATGGTGCCGGGCTACCTCGCGCTGCTGCTCTTGCTCCAGGGCGCGATGCTCGGCGTCTTCTGCGCGCTCGACTTCTTCCTCTTCTACGTCTTCTGGGAGCTGATGCTCCTGCGGATGTACTTCCTCATCGGCATCTGGGGCGGGCCGCGGAAGGAGTACGCGGCCATCAAGTTCTTCCTCTACACCCTGGCGGGCTCGGTGCTGATGCTCCTCGCGGTCATCGGCCTCTACTACGGCAGCCGGCCGATGCCGGGCATCCCGCTCACCCTCGTCGACGGGACGCACGTCCCGCACACCTTCGACATGCTGACGCTCGCGCAGCTCGGCCACCGCGGGCTCTGGGACCACCTCGCGCCGATCGCCGGGATCAACTTCGCGCGGATCCTCTGGCTCGGCCTGTTCATCGGCTTCGCGATCAAGATCCCGATGTTCCCCTTCCACACCTGGCTGCCCGACGCGCACGTCGAGGCGCCGACGCCGGTCTCGGTCATCCTGGCCGGCGTGCTGCTCAAGATGGGCGGGTACGGGATCCTCCGGGTGAACTTCGACATCCTTCCGGAGGCGACGCGCCACTTCGCCGACGCGATCGCGGTGTTCGGGACGATCAACATCGTCTACGGGGCCTTCGTCTGCCTCGCGCAGAAGGACCTCAAGAAGCTCATCGCCTACTCGTCGGTGTCGCACATGGGCTTCGTGCTGCTCGGGATGGCGGCCTTCACCCCGCAGGCGCTCTCGGGCGCGATGCTCCAGATGTGGACGCACGGCATCGTCAGCGCGATGCTCTTCCTCATCGTCGGCGTCATCTACGACCGCGCCCACCACCGCGAGATCGAGGGCTTCGGCGGACTGGCCGCCAGGGTGCCCGAGTACACCGCGCTCATGGGGCTGGCCTTCTTCGCCTCGATGGGACTGCCGGGCCTGTGCGGCTTCGTCTCCGAGTTCATGGTCTTCTACGGCTCGTTCGCGGTCTACCGGACGCTGGTCATGATCTCGGCGACCTCGGTCATCCTGACCGCGGCCTACTACCTCTGGACGATCCAGCGGATGTTCCTCGGCAAGCTGAACGCGAAGTACGCGGACCTCCCGGACGTCAACTGGCGGGAGCGGCTGACCCTCTATCCGCTCGGCGCGCTGGCGATCGTCTTCGGCTTCTACCCGCAGGCCGTGCTCGACCTCTTCAACTCCTCGCTCGCGCAGATGTCGCACCTGCTGCGCGGGAGCTTCTAGGCGAACCCGATGAACGACGCGATCGCGCAGAATCTGTCGTCGCTCTCGGCCTTCGGGCCCGAGACGGTGCTCTCGGTCGGCGTGCTCGCGCTGTTCTTGCTCGACCTCGCCTGGAGGGGCGACGCGAGGCGACCGGCGCGGCTGACCTGGGCGTTCGCGATCGTGCTCGCGGGGGCCGCGGCGGCCCTCGCCGCCACGCCCTCCTCGCCGCGCGGCCTGTTCAACCACATGCTGGTGCAGGACGGGCTCGGGACGTTCTTCAAGTGGCTCTTCCTCGCGACCGCGGCCTACACCGCGGGGATCGTCGTGCACAGCCGGGAGATCTCGTCCGAGCGGCTCGGCGAGTTCTACGCGCTGCTCTGCGCGATCCTGCTCGGCATGGACCTGATGGCGGTCTCGGGCGACCTGCTGATGGTCTACCTCTCGCTCGAGCTGGTCTCGATGGTCAGCTACGCGCTCGCCGGCTTCCGCAAGGGCGACGTCCGTTCGGCCGAGGCCTCGCTGAAGTACGTCATCTACGGCGGCGTGGCCTCGGGCATCATGCTCTTCGGGATCAGCTACCTCTACGGCCTGTTCGGCACGACCGACCTCGCGCTGCTCGGGCCGAAGATCAAGGCGTTCTCGAGCCAGGTCTTCCTCACCCAGACGCTCGGCGGAACGGCGGCGGCGCAGCTCGCGCTCGTCGTCGCGGTGATCTTCGTCCTCGCCGGCGTCGGCTTCAAGATGGCGAGCGTGCCCTGGCACATGTGGTGCCCGGACGTCTACGAGGGCGCCCCCACGCCCTTCACCGCCTTCTTGTCGGTGGGGCCGAAGGCGGCGGGCTTCGCGGTGGCGATCCGCTTCTTCGAGGTGGGCTTCACCGAGGTCGGACGGGGCGGCCTCGTGAACACGGCGACCGTGCCCTGGCCGGCGATCCTCGGGATCCTCGCGGCCATCACGATGACCCTCGGCAACCTGACGGCCCTGGGGCAGACGAACCTCAAGCGGCTGCTCGCCTACAGCTCCATCGCCCACGCCGGCTACCTCCTGATGGGGCTCGCCGCGGCGTCGGTGCTCGGCTTCCAGTCGGTGCTCGTCTACCTGGTCGTCTACCTGTTCATGAACCTCGGCGCCTTCCTGGTCGTGACGCTGATGGCGGCCCAGACCGGCGGCGAGAACATCTCGGCCTACCGCGGCCTCATCAAGCGGGCACCGCTGACCGCGATCGCCTTCACGATCTTCCTCTTCTCGCTGACCGGCCTGCCGCCGCTCGCGGGCTTCACCGGCAAGTACCTGCTCTTCGCCGCGTTGCTCGAGAAGGGCGGGACCTGGTACGTGGCGCTCGCGATCGTCGGGGCGGTCAACAGCGCGATCTCGCTCTACTACTACGTGCGGATCGTCAAGGCGATGGTGCTGGACCGCCCGACGTCCGACAGCCCGGTCGTGGTCCCGCGAACCTACGGCTTCCTGATGCTCGGCTCGGTGGCGGCGCTCTTCTTCTTCGGCCTCTTCTGGTCGCCTCTCTACCAGGCGTCCCTGAAGGCGACCGAGACGCTCTTCCGCGGCTGAGCGACTTGCCTCAGGTCAAGTGGCGAGGGCCGGCGTGGTTGACGCTGCCGTGCCCGGCCGCTAGGATCCGGGAAGTCAGAAGCCAATTCGCGTGGCGGCACGCGCGGGGCACCCATGCAACAAGTCCTGAAGGTCTCGCGCAAGATCGAGTACGGCCTGCGGGCGATGATCTACCTCGCCTCAATGGCGCCCGGCGCGGTCGTCCCGTTCCGCGAGATCGCGCGCGCGATGGAGATCCCGCAGGACTTCCTCGCGCAGATCCTCAAGACCCTCGTCAACGCGGGCGTGGTGCAGTCGCTGCGCGGCGCCCACGGCGGCTACCGGCTCGGCCGCAAGGCGGAGGCCATCTCCTTCCTCGACGTCATCGAGGCGGTCGAGGGCCCCGTGCAGATCAACGTCTGCCTGAACCAGATGGGCAAGGACGTGTGCGGCCTCTCGCCCGCCTGCACGATGTACTCCGTCTGGAAGGAAGCGCAGGAGAAGATGCTCGAGGTCTACCGCGCCGCGCGCCTCGACCGGCTCGCGCTCAACGCGCTCCCGAAGGAACAACCGCTCCAGGCGCTGCACACGCCGCCCTCGCCGACCGCGGCATGAGCGCGCGCGAAGGGGGCCTCCTCGCGGCCGCCTGTCTCCTCGCCGCCGGAAATGCCCGCGCGGCGCCCGTCCGGCTCGTCCTCGATCCTCCGAGCTTCGCAGAGGCCGGCGCCGCGCGCGCCGTCGCGCCGCCGGCGTTGGACCCCGGACCGAGCCAGGCGCAGATCGCGTGGCTCGCCTTCGGCACCGACGCCCTCTTCGAGGCGGGCGTCACCGCGACGGAGGTCGGCTTCGGCGCCTTCGGCCTCGCGTTCCTCGCGCCGGCGCCAGGCCTGCTCGTGGGCTCGTTCGCGCTGGCGGGCCTCGTCCTGATCCTCCACCCACTCGCGGACGCCATGATCGTCGACGCGGTCGCGTCCCTGGGTCGTCGCTTCCGCCCGAGCTACCTCTCGGCGCTCGGCGGGGCTTCACTCGGCTGCCTGCTCGGGACGATCGGCGCGGTCGTGGCGATCGCGACCCTCGCGGCCTGGCCCGTCGCGGAGTGGACCGTCGCGACCGTCGTCAACGCGCTGTTGCCCGCGGCCGGCGCGGTGATCGGCGAACGGCTCGGCGAGAGGCCGGTGCCCGCGGACGACGCCCCCGCCGCGGCCGCGGCGCTCGCGTTCGTCTCCCAGCCGCGCGGCGCGGACCCGGCGGCGCTGGCCGCGGCGCAGTCGTCGCCGCTCTTGCGCTGGGCGCTGTAGCGAACGCCGTCAGTTCGGGACGTTGACGGGGGTGCAGTGGCTGCGCGGCCCCGCGTCGAAGCCGCAGTCGCCGCCGCCGTCCGGGAGCGCCTGCTCGTACTCGCCGAGGCAGACGTCGTAGTTGCCCGAGACGTCCGGCGTCAGCCAGGCCATGCCGCCGTCGGAGGTGAAGGCGGCGGACTTGGAGTTCGCGGGCGCGACCATCAGCCAGGCGTAGGCGTAGAGCGGCGCGTCTGTGCCCGGCGAGGCCACGAACGGCGTCGTGACGCCGATTCCGACCCCAGCGTCGGCGAGCTGAACCGGATTGTCGCCGGGCAGCGGCACGGCGTTCGCGTTCGCCAGCAGCTCGATCCGCGTGCCGCCGTCGGGGGCGAACGGATCGTCCGACTGGACGAGCAGCGTCGCCTTCGGGTCGGTGAAATGCCCGTCGTCCTGGTAGGTCACCGTGAGGACGAGGCCGCCGTCCGCGGGCACCGAGGCCGGCAGCGTCGTCCCCGCGGGCAGCGAGACCGCGAACGTCCCGCCTGGGTTGCCGCCGTCGGCGAAGCCGACGCCGTCGATCCCGAGCGCCGCGTTCCCGCAGTTGGCGAGCACGAGCGTCCCCTGCACCGTCCCGCAGTATCCGACCGCCGGCAGCAGGAGCGGGTCGGGGTTCGCGCAGAGCTGGCCCGCCGCGTGGGCGGTCAGCGCCGCCACCGCCTGGCCACTGCCCTCGCCGGAGTTGTAGGAGACGAGGAGCTGGTCCTGGTAGACGCCGGTGCCGGGCGAGGTGAAGACCACGGTGCACTGCGCGCTGTCGCTCCCTCCGTCGCCCGCGCCGAGCGGCGCGAGGACGGTACCCGAAGTCCAGGCGGCCCCAATCGCGTAATGCGTGCCGTCCGCGAGGGCGGGGGCGTCGAGCGTCAGGGGCAGCCCACCGCTGTTCGTGACCGTGAAGGTCGTGCTCGCCGTCTGGCCCTGTGGAACCGCGCCGAAGTCGTACGAGGTCGGCGCGATCTGGATGTCGGACCCGACGCCGGCGCCGGTCAGGTTGTAGACGAAGGTGCCCGGCGTCCCGCCGACGGGGAGGGCGCCGACCGGGTCGTCCGTCACGATCGTCAGTGTCGCGAGGTCGAAGCTGCCCGCCACGGTGGGCGTGTAGCGGACCGTCAGGGTCAGCGGCGACGACGGCGAGACGGTCGCCGGCAGGGGCGGCACGTCGGGGAGGCTGAACGGGCCGGACCCGCCGTCGGCCGAGGCGATCGTCACCTGCGTGATCGACAGCGGCGGGCAGCCCTCGTCCGAGATCTGGAGGGTGTCGTCCTGGTGGCCGCCGACGATGACCCCCTGCCAGAGCAGAACGTTGCAGCCCGCCGGCTGGCTCTGGGCGACGCCGTTGTCCTCGAAGTTGCAGGTGGCCGCGTAGGAGGGTTGCGACGGCCCCGTTCCGCCGGTGCCGGTCAGGTCGACGGTGACGGTCGCGTTCTGCGCGTCGCTGTGGACGACGAGCTGGCCCGCGGCGGGTTGCCCCGCCTGCGACGGGGAGAAGGTGACCGGCAGCGGCACGCTTCCCGCCGCCGCCACGGTGAACGGGACCGGCGGCGGCGTGGCCGAAAAGCCCGCGCCCGTCACGGTCACGGCGCTGACCGCGATGTCGACGAGCGAGTTGTTCGCGATCGACAGCGTCTTCTGCGCGGTCGACCCCACGCACACACTGCCGAAGTCGTCGGCGCGGCCGGTCACGTCCTTCGTGCCGTCGTCGACGGCGAGCGTCCCCTGCTGCGCCTGCACCGGTCCGGGTTTCTTGCAGCAGGCGAGCCCGAGGACCGCGCAGGCGTAGACGACGGGGGACGGGACGACGCTTCGAAGGGGTCGCATGGGAGGGCTCGGAGGGCCCTGTAGGCTAGCATCCGTCCGGGCCCTCGGCCAGCACCCCGATTGGATCGGAGGGCCCCTGCGGTCCTCGGCCGGCGGGACCGCGCAACCGCGCGGTCACTCGACCCGGATCGTGCCCGCGGGACCGGCCACCACCTCGCCGATCGCGGCGCCGGTGTAGCCCGCGGCCGTCAAGTCGGCCGAGAGGGCGCGCGCCGAGGCCGCCGGGCACGCGACGAGGAGGCCGCCGGACGTCTGGGCGTCGGCGAGCAGGAGCTTCGTCCGGGCGTCGATCGCCGGCACGAACTCGGTGTAGGCGGAGGACGCCTCGAGGTTGCGCTTCGTGCCGCCCGGGAAGTGGTCGCTCGCGGCGAGCGCGCGCGCCCCGCGCAAGACGGGCACCTCGGCCGCATGGAGGCGCGCCGCCGCGCCGCTCGAGACGAGCAGGTTGTGCAGGTGGCCGAGCAGGCCGAAGCCGGTCACGTCCGTGCAGGCCGTGGCGCCGTGGCGGAGCATCAGCTCGGAGGCCCTGCGGTTGAGCTTGGACATCGAGGCGACGGCCTCGTCGATGGCGTCCGCCGGCGCCTCGCCGCGCTTGATGGCGTTGGCGACGATGCCGGTGCCGATCGCCTTGCCGAGCAGCAGCACGTCGCCCGGGTGCGCGCCGGAGGCCAGCACCGCGCGGGCGGGATCGACGAGGCCGGTCACGGCGAGGCCGTACTTGGGCTCGGGATCGTCGATGCTGTGGCCGCCGACGATGGTGACATCGGCCTCCAGGCACGCGTCGGCCCCGCCCGCGAGGATCGCCTCGAGCTGCGACAGCGGCAGGACCTTGGCCGGGAACGCGACGAGGTTGAGCGCGATCACCGGCCGCGCCCCCAGCGCGTAGACGTCGCTCAACGCGTTGGCGGCCGCGATGCGCCCGTAGGCGAACGGGTCGTCCACGAGCGGGGCGAAGAAGTCGACGGTCTGGACGACGTGCACGCCCGGCGCGAGCCGGTACACCGCGGCGTCGTCGCCGAGGTGGGTGCCGTAGATCAGTGCGGCGTCCTGCCGCCGCGGGAGCTTTTCGAGGACCTCCCCGAGGTCCTTGGGCGTCAGCTTGCAGGCTCAGCCGCCGCCGGAGGCGAGCGCGGTCAGGCGGGGAGGCGTCGGTTCGGGACTCATCCCGCCGATTCTACGACCATCCCGCCCGCGGGCAAGAGCGGCCCCAACCGGTCACGAACCGTCAGGCCCGCGGCGGCTTTCGGGCGGCAGTGCGAGGAAGGAGAACGACCGCGACCGCGCCCCAGAGCCCGACCCCGACGGGGGGCGCACGACGGTTCGGGGAGCGCCCTCTTTCGTTGACGCGCCTTCGATATCGACCGTACAATGCGCCTTTCCGATCCGTCCGGATCGACGAGACCTTTCATGACCTTTCACGAAGCGGGGCTGCACATCCTCGAGAGTGCCGGGCGGCCGCTCTCGGCCCAGGAGATCACCACCCGGGCCATCCAGGAGGGGCTGCTCTCCCACGTCGGGCAGATCCCCGAACAGACCATGCGGCAGCGGCTGACCGAGCTGGCGCGCAGAACCCGCGACCGGCGCGTGGCCATCGTCGGCCCCGACCAGTTCGCCCTGACCGACTGGGGCCTCGCCGAGGACCCCGCCGCGCTCGCCCAGCTCGAGTCGGCCGAGGTCCCGCCCGAGGGTCCCCCGCTCCGCAGCCGCGAGCGCCACCCGCCCATCACGCCGGCGCGCGGCGGCCGCATCGAGGGCGGGGAAGCCGGCCGGCGCAAGCGCAAGCGGCTGCTGCCGCTGCCCGAGGTCGCCATCGAACTCCTGTCCGAGGCGGGCAAGCCGCTCCCGCTCGACGAGATCCTCGCCCGCGCCCGCGAGCGCGAGCTGATCAGCGACGAGCTCGGCGCCGACACGCTCGCGACCGCCCTCGCCGAGGAGAACCGCAAGCGCGCCGAGGCCGGCCGCCGTCCGGCCTTCTCGATCGGCGAGTCCGGCAACGTCGAGCTGCTCGTGCCGGCCGTCGAGGAGCCGGCCGCCGCCCCCGAGGCTTCGGAGCGCCGCGCCCCCCGCCCGCCGCCGCAGACGATCGACTCGCGCCGCAACGCCCTCCGGCAGGTCCGCCGCCGCCTGGGCGAGCTGGACGCGGGCGCGCTCGAGCGGGTCGCCTCGACCCTCCTCGACCGCGCCGGCTACCGCGACGTGCGGCTGGCACGCCGCGCGGGCGGCGAGGCCGCCTCGCTCCTGACCGCGCGGCGGAGGCTCGGCCTGACCGACGTCCGCTTCGCCATCCGGCTGGCGCTCGGCTCCGAGGTGAGCCGCGAGCAGGTCCAGGAGCTGCGCCGCGACCTCGTCACCTACAACGCCCACGCCGGCATCGTGCTCGGCGCGGTCGAGGCGAGAGGCGACGCCCGCACCGAGGCGGGGCTCGTCGGCCAGCCGCTCGTGACCCTCCTCTGCGGCGAGGCGCTCGCCGAAGAGCTGGTGCTGCGGCAGGTCGGCGTCGTGACCTACGAGCTGTTCCAGCTCGACGACGGCTACTGGCGCACCCTGCGGCGCAGCGCCCCGGTGCGGCCGCTCGAGCCGCAGGCCCCGGAGCCCGCGACCGGACCCGCGGCGCCGCCCGAGGCCCCGGCCGCGACCGAAGCCGCGATCACGACCGCTCCCCAGACCGAAGCCGCGGCCCCCTCGCCCGCCGGGGGAGGCGAATCGTCTCCCCCGACTTCCGATCTGGCCCCCATGCCCCCGGCCCCCTCCCCTTCCAGGGAAGAGGGCCACGGTGAGGGGACCGCGGACGCCACGCCTTCCGCCGCCGCGCGGCCGGACCCGGAGTGATCGGCCCCCTTCCGCTCGCCGGGCTCCGCATCCTCGACCTCACCCGGCTCCTTCCCGGCCCCTACGCGACCCTCGTCCTCGGCGACCTCGGCGCGGACGTGGTCAAGGTCGAGGAGCCGGGCATCGGCGACTACTGCCGCAGCTCACCGCCGTTCGCGGGCGAGGTCTCGGGCCTCTTCCACCTGCTCAACCGCAACAAGCGCTCGATCGCGCTCGACCTCAAGAACCCCGGAGGCCGCGACGCGCTCCTGCGCCTGCTCGGGAGCTACGACGTCGTCGTCGAGAGTTTCCGGCCGGGCGTGATGGACCGCCTCGGCCTCGGCTTCGAAGCGCTCCGGGCGCGCCAGCCGCGGGTCATCCTCTGCTCCATCTCGGGCTACGGCCAGGACGGCCCCTACCGGCTGCGCGCCGGCCACGACGTCGGCTACCAGGCGCTCGGCGGCACCCTCGGCGCCGACCGCGAAGGCGGCCCCGGCACGCCGTTCGTCCAGGTCGCGGACATCGGAGGCGGCGCCTGGCCCGCGGTCGCCGGCATCCTCGCGGCGGCGCTCGAGCGCGAGCGCACCGGGGCCGGCCGCCACGTCGACATCTCGATGGCCGAGGGCTGCCTCGCCTTCCTCTCGATCGAGCTCGGCCGCTGGGCCGGCGAGCAAGGCGGCCAGCCCATGCTCGGCGGCCGCTACCCGTGCTACCGCGTCTACCGGACCGCCGACGGGGGCAGCGTCGCCCTCGGCGCCCTCGAGCCGAAGTTCTGGACCGCCTTCTGCGCCGCCGTCGGGCGGCCCGAGTGGGAGTCGCGCCAGTGGGACGCGGGCGACTTCGTCCGCGAGGTCGAGGCGCTCTTCGCCTCGCGCAGCCGCGCCGACTGGGTCGCGCAGCTCGGCCCCCTCGACGTCTGCCTCGAGCCGGTCCTCGGCGAGCGCGACCTCGCCGCGCACCCGGTCCACGCGGCGCGCGGCAGCTTCTTCCCCGTCGACGGGCTCGGCACCACCGTCCGCCACGCCGCGACGCCGGTCCGCATGTCCGGGGTCGACGCGCCCCGCCGGCCGCCGCCCGCACTCGGCGAGCACACGGCGGCCGTGCTGCGCGACGCCGGCTTCGGCGCGGGCGAGATCGCCGCGCTGGAATCCGAAGGAGCGATCCGATGCACGCCTACCTGATGTCCCCCCCGCCGCGCGGCTGGCGAATCCGCGGCGCGGCCAACTACAAGTCGCGCGGCCGGCCGCAGGTCTCGCCGCGCCGCGCCTACCGCGAATGGCTGGCCCTCGCGGACGCCATCGAGGGCGCGGGCGGCAAGGTCGCGGTCGTCCCGGCCTCCGACGCCCCGCTGCTCACCGGGATGCCGTACACCGCGAACGCCGGCTGGCTGCGCGCGCCCGGCCACTTCCGGCTCGCGAACGTCAGCGTCGCGCACCGCAAGGACGAGCGGGCCGTGCTCGAGGCCGCGCTGACCGCCGCGGGCTTCTCGACCGAGCGCGCCGAGGCGGTCTGGGAGGGCCAGGCGGACATGTGCCACCTGCCCGGCGCCGTGATCCTCACCTACGGGGTCCGCTCGGTCAAACAGAGCGTCGACGAGGTCGCGGCGCTGCTCCCGCCCGGGGTGCGCTTCCACGCCGCCAGGCTGCGCGACCCGTACTTCCACGGCGACACCTGCATGAACCCGCTGCCCGCCCCCCGCGGCCCCGTCTGGCTCGCCTTCCCCGGCGCCTTCGCCTCGCCCGAGGAGTGGCGCGCCGCGCGGAAGTTCGCCGCGGGCCTCGCCGACGTCGTCGAGATCGCGGAGGCCGACGCGCTCGCCTACGGCTGCAACTCGCTGCCGATCGGCGGGACCTTCCTCGCGCCCGCCGGCCTCTCCGAGCGGCTGCTCGTGACCGTCCGCACCCTCGGCTACGAGGACGTGCGCGAGCTCGACTTCGGCGAGCTGTTCGGCAAGGGCGGCGGCGGCCCGCGCTGCCTCGTCAACGAGCTGCGCGGCCTCGCCGAGCCCCCCGCCGCGCTCGCCTACGCGCCCCGGCGCGAAGCGCTCGCGTCGGCCGCGGACGGCTACCCCGAAGCCGCGGAGTAGCGCGGGAGCCGCGCCCCGCGCACGGCATCCTCCAGACGAAAAAAGCCCCCCGGGCGCTGCTCCGCCCGGGGGGCCACACCCGTCGCGCTACGCCCCGCTGGTGTTCGGGGTGCTGCCGGAGCTTCCCTGCGGGAGCGCGGGCGGGGTCGGTCCCTGGGTCACCCCGGGGATCGGCTTGCCGTCCGGCCCGTACAGGACCAGACCCGGCGAGCCCGACGCGGAGATCGCCTGCTTCTGGCGCTTCCCCTTGTCGGTGCCGCGGGCCTGCCGGGTCAGCTTGGCCTTGGCAGAGCGAACGGTTTAGCCAAAGCGTCCCCTTCGAGCTGACGGTCCGGGTTTCGCCCCGTCCGCAAAGGGGGCGGCGATGAGGGTGGGCGAGCTTCAGGAAGTCCCGCCTGAGCGCGCCGGAGCCCCGCGGAGCGGCTGCGCGCTTTTCGCCCGGCCCGACGCAGCCACTTTCCCCGGACGCGCCTCCTGCGCCCGCTGCGGCGGTTCTGTCCCTTCCCGATCCCCGGCCAGGGACGACCTGCACGCACGCTGGCCAGAGGGTGGCGCCGCCGGGACAACGGGCCGCCACCTGGGCCCCGGCCTTGCCGGTGCCTTCGGCGACCTGCGTGCCGTAGCTCCCGCGTTTGAGTGCACGCTTGCCGTCCTGGGGCAACTCCGGTGAGCAAATGGGGCATGCCCGACGAGCAGGTCGATGCCCTCGTCGGTGAACTCTTCGACGTGGGCGGCGCCGCCCGGCTTGAGGACGCCGAGCAGAAGGTCGCCGAACGCCGCGGGCAGATCCTCGACAAGCTCCGGCGCGCTGGGGTTGCCACGCGGTACGTGGCCGAAGGTCTGCTGGAGCGAGAGGGCAAGGACTTCTCCCATGGCGGGAGCCGCAAGCTGTTCGTCGCTCTCCGGAAGGAGTTTCAGAGGTGGACCAACGGTCACAGGGTCGCCGGAGCCGCACCGGTAACCTCGTCGGTCAGAAAGGAGGCCGACATGGCCAAGCAGCAGCGGATCATCGAAGAGACGACGACCACGACGACGAAGCGCTACATCGCGGACGAGGACGAGCACGCCGAGGACGAGACCCCCGAGGGCGAGGAACCCGACGAGGAGGAGCCCGACGACGACGAGGAGCCCCGCCCGCCGCGGTCGCGGCGCGGCCGGTAGTCGAAGGAGAAGCACCGGGGCGGCGGCTGCCCTTTTCGCCGCAGCCGCCGCCCCGTTTTCAACCCAACCAGAAGGAGCAGATCATGACCAAGAAGATCGTGAAGACGAAGAGGATGGAGCGCCCACAGCCGGAGCAGCCCAAGGTCGAGCCGAAGCCTGCCGAGCCGGAGCCGCTCGGGTGCCGGGTCGATCTGACGCGCCGGCACCTGAAGATCGAGTGCACCCGGCCGCCGACCCGGGAGGAGGCCAAGCGGATCGGCGTCACCTTGAACGGCATCGCCCTGGCCAAGGGCGACCCCACCTCGACGGCCCCGGCCCGCGCGGAGCTGTCCGGCGTCGGCGGCGGCCGGCGGCGCGCCTTGCGCAGCAAGTAGCCCGCGGTCTGCGCTACCGTGGCGTTCTATAAGCGGAGTGACGGAGTGCCTGACGTAGAGCGCACCACTGCACGGTCTTCCCCGGCAGCG
>DAIDIT010000046.1 GCA_027451705.1 Pseudomonadota bacterium | reverse complement strand
TGCGTGCCGCCCGCGCCCGGGATGATGCCGAGCGTCACCTCGGTCAGGGCGAGCGTGGCGCTCTCGGAGGCGACGCGCAGGTCGGCGGCGAGGGCCAGCTCCGTGCCGCCGCCGAAGGCCGGGCCCTCGAGTGCCGCCAGGAAGACCACCGGGGACCTCTCCATGCCGAGCATGAGCCGGCGGAGGTCGTCGAGGAACTGCCCGACGTCGGCCGCCGACATCATCCGCCGCTCCTTGAGGTCCGCGCCGGCGCAGAAGCTCTGCCGCCCCTCGCCGGTGAGGACGACCGACCGCAGGGAGCGGTCGCCCGCCGCGCGCGACAGCTCCAGGCCGAGCGCCGCCACGAGCGCGCGGGTGAGCGTGTTCCGGCGCGCCTCGCCGAGGAAGGTCCAGCGCTCGACGTGCTCGGCCACCCGCTCCGCGATCATCTCAGGCATCTGCGCCCCCCTGCGACTTGCGAATCCTCTCGCCCGATGCGGCCTGCAGGACCTTGCCGTGCAGCGGCCGGCCGATCAGCGCTTGCGCGAGCTCGCCGGCCGCGACGAGCTTGCCGAGGTCGATGCCGGTCTCGATCCCCATCCCGTGGAGCATGTAGACCAGATCCTCGGTCGCGAGGTTGCCCGAGGCGCCTGGGGCGTAGGGGCAGCCGCCGAGGCCGCCGACCGAGGCGTCGATCGTCGCGATGCCGCAGCCGAGCGCGGCGAGCGCGTTCGCGAGCGCGGTGCCGCGCGTGTCGTGCAGGTGCACCGCGAGCTTGCCGGCCGGTATCCGATCGAGCAGCGCGCGCAGGATCGCCTCCGTCTGGCGCGGGGTGCCGACGCCGATCGTGTCCCCGAGCGACAGCTCGTAGACCCCCATCTCGACGAGCGCCTGCGCGATGTCCACGACGCGCGCGACCGGCACCGCGCCCTCGTACGGGCAGCCCCAGACGACCGAGACGTAGCCGCGGACCCGCAGCCCCGCCGCGGTGGCCGCCGGCACGAGGTCGCGGTAGGTCGCGAGCGCCTCGGCCACGCTGCGCCGGAGGTTCTTCTGGCTGTGGCTCTCGCTCGCCGAGAGGAAGACCGCGACCTCGCGGATGCCGCACGCCAGGGCGCGTTCGAGCCCCTGCCGGTTCGGCACGAGCGCGGAATAGGAGACCGGGCCGCCGAGGTCGAGCCGTCGGATCAGGGCGTCGGTGTCGGCGAGCTGCGGGATCCAGCGTGGGGAGACGAAGCTGCCCGCCTCGATGCGCGTCTCGCCGGCCGCCGCGAGCGCCCCGAGGAGCCGCAACCGGTCCTCGACCGAGAGCGCCCGCGCCTCGTTCTGCAGCCCGTCGCGAGGTCCGACCTCGTAGACCGACACGCGCGCGGGGAGGTGCTCGAGCATCATTTGCCGGGCTTCAGATTGGCTTCGATCCAGCGGACGACCTCGGTCGTCGGCGTCCCGGGCGTGAAGATCTCCGCGACGCCGCCGGCCTTCAGCTTGGCGATGTCCTCCTCCGGGATGATGCCGCCGCCGAAGACGCGGATGTCCGTGGCCCCGCGCTCCTTCAACAGGTCGATGACGGCGGGGAAGAGCGTCATGTGCGCGCCCGAGAGGATCGACAGGCCGATGGCGTCGACGTCCTCCTGCACGGCGGTCGCGACGATCATCTCCGGCGTCTGGTGCAGCCCGGTGTAGATGACCTCGTAGCCGGCGTCGCGGAGGGCGCGGGCGATGATCTTGACCCCGCGGTCGTGGCCGTCGAGCCCCGCCTTGGCGACCAGGATGCGGAGCTTGCGCGGCTTCTCGGGGGCGGCTCGGGACGCCTTCGTTGCGGTCTTGGCCATTGCGGCCGTAGATCTACGCGCTCCCGGCCCCCAGAGACAAGCGGGAACCCGCGGACTACAGCAGCATCAGGCCTTCGGTGTCGCAGGCGACCTTGCCGCCCAGGACCGCCTCGGTGGCCTGCTGGCGCTCCTCCGACAGGCGCGAGACCAGCTCGAGGATCTGGGGGTGGGTCAGGATGACCTCGTCGAAAGCCTGGCGCGGCAGCCGCAGCAGCCTCCCGGCGCCGACGGCCTGCACGTCGGCGGTCGCGGCCGAGCGGGTGAGCAGCGAGATCTCGCCGAAGACGTCGCCCTCGCGCAGCTCGGAGAGCAGGACGCTCGGGCCGCCGGACGGATCCGGCCGGAGCACCTGGAAGCGGCCCTGCATGACGACGTAGAGGCCGTCGCCGGGCTGCCCGGCCGTCAGGACGACCTCGCCCGGGGCGACCTCGCGCACCAGGAAGCGCTCGACGAGCTGTTTGCGGTTCTCGGCGTCGAAGGGGCGGAAGAGCGGCGAGGTCGCCATCACGCTCCCGAGGAGCCGGTTGCGGGTGAACTTCTCGACGGCGACGCGCGCCGACGGGTGGCCGACGATGAGCGCCCGGAGCACCTCGGCGGGGAACTCGAGCAGCTCGACGTCCCCCTCCGCGACGACCGACGCGGTCCGCGGGCCGTCGGAGAGGAGCGCCATCTCGCCGAAGAAGGCGCCCTCGTGGAGCCGGGCCAGCTCGATGACCTCGCCGGAGGGCTCCGTCCGCCGCACCCTGACCGTGCCCGAGCTGACGACGAAGAAGGAGCGCCCGGGCTCGCCCTGCCGCACGATCGCCTCGCCGGCCGCGCGGCGGAGCAGCGTGCAGCGCTGCAGGAGGTCGACGAAGGCGAACGGCTCGAGGTCGGAGAAAAGCGGGATGGGCGGCAGGCGGTCGGGCTGGATCGAATCGGCCGCGCCGGACGGGGGAGCGGCCGCGGTCGGCTCCGACTCGAGCATCGCCATCTGCCGATCCATCTCGGCATCGAGGTCGAGCGACAGCTCGTGGACCTCGGCGACGCCCTCGCTCGGGCGAGGGGGCGCCACTTCGTCGGGCTCGGGCTCCGGTTCGAGCACCAGCTCCGCTTCGTCGGGCTCGTCGTCACCGTCCTCGATCTCGAATTCGAGCTCGGG
This sequence comes from Pseudomonadota bacterium, assembly GCA_027451705.1. Lineage (GTDB taxonomy): Bacteria > Myxococcota > Myxococcia > Myxococcales > JAKAPL01 > JAKAPL01. The sequence goes on along the minus strand of DAIDIT010000046.1, from coordinate 18,494 downwards.
CCCCGTCGCGACGTCGTCGAGCGCGGTGAGGCGGCGATCGGGCTCGACCACCTCGGCTGCGGGCAGGTCCGCGGAGCTCGCGCCCGGCCGCTCGACCTCGGCCTCTCCCAGTTCGTCCGCCTCGGGAAGCTCGACCGAAATCTCCGCGGGCGCGGCCGGCGCAGGCTCGGCGCGCGGTGGGGGCGTGGGCGCGCGCCCCTGCCGCTGCGCGTAGAGCAGGGCGAGCGTCTCCTGGGTGGCCGTGTGCGACGGGTCGAGCTCGAGGATGACCTTGTTCACCGCGATGGCCTTGAGCAGCAGCCCCTCGCGCGCGAAACGATCGGCGACCGACTGGTAGGTCAGGACCGCGTCGCGCTTGCGGCCCGCGAGCCGCTGCGCGTCGCCGAGGCGCTGCCGCAGGCCCAGGTCCGACGGCTCGAGCTGACAGAGCTTCGCGTAGCTCTCGGCGGCCTTGTCGAAGCGCCGCTTCGTCATCAGCTCGGCGGCGCGATCCTTGAGCTTCCGAATGTCGGGCACGCGTCGGTCCCTCCCTCACTTCACCGTGGCTGTGGCGCCGGCGGCCTTCCGGACCGCCGCGTCGTAGTCCGACCCGAGCGCCTGGAGATCGGGCCGCGCGGCGCCGTCGTGGAGCGCGAGGACCGCCCGCGCCGCCGCCGCGCGGACCCCGGGGCGGACGTGGTAGAGCAGCGGCCGGACGAGCGGCAGCGCGTCCGCGTCCTTCAGGGACGCGACCGCGTCGACGATCTCCGGCAGGCCGGCGGACGGCGAAAGGCGCAGTCGGTCGAGGAGCGCCTTTCGGCAGTCGGGGGTCCCCAGGGCCGCGAGGGCCCGCGCCGATTCCCCGGCCAGTCCGGGCTGCGCCAGGCCCTCGCGCAGGTCGGTCACCGCCGCCGGGGTCGCGGCGGAGGGGCCGAGCGCGCCGAGGTCGTCGATGATCGGCCCGTCCCGATCGTCGGCGTTGCCGAGCAGGCCCGCGAGGTACGCTGCGACGGTGCGCCGGTTTACGGGCGCCGCGGCGCCGGCGGCGGGCCCGTCGGGCAGCCCCTTCGCCCAGCGCGGGACCATCCCGAGCATCCTCAGGTGCACGTCGGAATCGGAATCCTCGGCGAGCGACTTGATCAGCGGCCAGCCCTCCACCGGAGGCAGCGCGACGGCGGCCTCGCAGGCGATGCCGCGGACCTCCGCCGACGGGTCCCGCGCCAGCGCGGCGGCGACGGCGGCCGCCCCGGGCCCGTTCAGCCGGACGATCGCGAGCCCGGCCTCGGCCGCGAGGGCGAGATCCAGCTCCGCGCCGTCGGTGAAGAGCGGCCCGACGGGCCCCGAGCCCGGATCGTCCACCCGCACGCCCTGCTGCTGGAGCTTGGCCATCAGCAGGCCGACCTTCTCGCGGTATTTGTCGTCGAGGTCGGTCTTCGGTGCGAAGCCCGGAGCGAAGCGGGCGGGCAGCGGCTGCTTCACCCAGTGCTCCTGCGCGAAGGCCAGCCGGCCTCGGGCCGCCGCCTGCGCCTTGGCGAGGTCGGGAAGCGCGTCGGCGAGGCCGAGCGCCCCCGCGGCCCGGGCGGCGAGCGGCTGGACCTCGGGCGACCCGGAGCGCAGGAGCGCGAGGATGCGCGCGGCCTCCGCGGCGTCGGGTTTCTGGCCCAGCGCGGCCAGCGCCGCGAGCGCCGCCTGCTGGGCCGTTGCCGCGCGCCCGAGCTTCGCGACGAGCGGCCGGACGTCGCACGCCTGACCGCGCTCCGCGGCGAGGTCGGCCGCGCGGGCCGCGACGTCGCCGTCGTCCGAAAGCGTCGCGTCGCACAGCGCCGCGCCTTGCCCGGGCAGCGCGGCCAGCGCGTCGAGCGCGGCCAGTCCGACCTGTCCGCCCTTCACGGCCGCGCGGGCCAGCGCGGGCGCGGCGGCCGGCATCCCCAGCGCCAGCAAGCCCGAGACGCCGGCGGTCGCGAGGTCGGGATCGTCCTCGGCGAGCATCGCCTCCAGCGGTTCCCGCGCGGCGGGCAGCCCGGACGCGCCCAGGCCGCGGGCGGCGGCCTCGGCGAGGATGTGGGCGTCCGCGCCGAGGTACGGCACCAGCCGGTCGACCGCCTCGGGCCGCCCCGACCGGCCCAGCTCCTCGGCCGCCGCGACCCTTTCGGCGGCGCCGCCGCGCACGAGCGCCGTCGAGAAACGGTCCCAGAGCGCCTTCGCCTCGGCCTCGACGGCGAGGGCCGGGGACGCGCCCGCCGCCTCGAGGCCGGCGGCGACCGCGGCCCGGACGGCGGAACCGTCGCGCTGGTAGGCGAGGAGCAGGTACTGCCGGGCGCGCGCGTTCTTCTCCTTCGCGAGCGAGCGCACCGCGATGACCTGCACCGATTCGACCCCGTCCGCCGCCAGCTCCCCGAGCGCGTCCGCCGACTTCTTGCTGTCGAAGTGCGCGAGCGCCGCGGCGACGCTCGAACGCACCAGCACGTCGGGGTCCGTCAGGTGCGCGAGGAGGTGCGGCAGGTCGTCCTCGTCGCCGCGCAGGCCGAGCTGGTTGATCGCCTGGGCGCGGACCGACCCTTCGGGGGAGGAGAGCGCGGCGAGGATGGACTCGCGCGACGGCCCGCAGCCCGCGAGCGCCGCGACCGCCAGCGCCGCGGCCACGGGGCACCAGGGAAATTCCATCGTGCCCGAATGTTAACCGTCCTCACTCCCGGGGGTCAACGCGCGGGCGCCTCGCGAGCGCGCCTTGCGGCGCTCGTTCCTTCCAATCCATCGATTCCCTCCCCCGCTTTGCGGGGGAGGGCAGGGTGGGGGGCGAACACGCGATAGTCGAGTCGACCCCCCTCCCGGCGGCCCCCGCTTTGCGGGGGAGGAGGGCTCCCATGGGGGTCGGAAAGACCAGATGAGAATTGCCCCCCCCGATCCGGCGAGAATCGCGCCGCGCGGGTTCAGCGGTCGCCGGCCCGCTTCGGCCTGTGGGCCGACGGGGCGCGCAGCGGGGAGGGCGGGACCTCCAGCGCGCCGGGGTAAGGGCCCGGCGGCGCGTTCGCCTCGGTGGCCTCGCGCAGCGTGCGGACCTCGCGCGGCCGCAGGACGCGCCGCTGGCCGGGGCGCAGCGTCCCGAGGGTCACCCCGCCGAACTCGGCGCGGACGAGGCGCCGGACGGGATGACCGACGCTCGCGAGCAGCCTCTTGACGAGGTGGTTGCGCCCCTCGGCGGTCGCGATGCGCCACCAGGTCGCGCCCTCGGCCGCCGCCCCCGGGTGCGGGACCTGCGTGACCTCGAGCGCCCGCGCCGGTCCGTCGTCGAGGTTGACGCCCGCTTCGAGCGCCGCCTTCTCCTGGGGCTCGAGCGTGCCGGCGACCTTGACGAGATAGGTGCGCCGGACCTGGAAGCGCGGGTGGGTCAGCCGGTAGGTCAGGTCGCCGTCGTTGGTCAGGAGCAGCAGCCCCTCGGCGTCGAAGTCGAGCCGGCCGACCGGGAAGAGGCGCGCGCCGAGGTCTTCGACCAGCTCGCGCACGGTGGGCCGGCCGCGCGGATCCGACCAGGTGGTGAGCATCCAGACCGGCTTGTAGACGGCGAGGTGGAGCGTTTCGGGTGGCGCGAGCGCGATCACCCGCCCGGAGACGCGCACGCGGTCGGTCGCGGGATCGATCTGGGTGCCCAGCTCGCGGACGACCTGGCCGTTGACCTCGACCTCGCCCGCCTCGATGAGCCGCTCGGCCGCCCGCCGCGAGCAGACCCCGGCGTGCGCGAGCACCTTCTGGAGCCGTTCGCGCCCCGAGGGCGCCTCTTCGGTCACGGGACCGGCGGCGCGGCCGGCTCGGCTTCCGCGGGCTGCGGGTCGAGCGTCTGGCCGACGAGCTTCGCGCGGGCGTCGGCCTCTTCCATCGCCGCCTCGAGGTCCGCGAGCGCGGCCTCGTCCTCGCCCGCCGTCTCGGACAGCCGCCGGCTCAGCGCCTGGTCGGCCAGCTCCGCGATGCCGGCGATCCCGGGCAGCGGCGCCGGCGCCTCCTTCTCGACGATCGAGCGGTGCTCCTCCGACAGCTCCTGGAACTCGCGCAGGGTGGGGAGCTGGTCGAGCCCCTTGAGGCCGAAGAACTCGAGGAACTCGCGCGTCGTGCCGTAGAGCAGCGGCCGCCCGAGCTCCTCCTTCTTGCCCAGGATCTTGACGAGCCGACGCTCGAGCAGTGCCTTGAGGACCGCGCCGCAGTCGACGCCGCGCACGTCCTCGACGTCCGCCCGGGTGATCGGCTGCCGGTAGGCGACGAGCGCCAGCGTCTCCAGCGCGGCCCGGGTGAGCCGCTGCGGCCGGATGCGCAACAGCCGACGCACGGCCGCGGCGCTCTCGGCGGAGGTCCGGAGCTGCCAGGCGTCCGCGACCTCGACCACGACCATCCCGCTCGCCCCTTCGCGCAGCCGGCCGGCGATCGCGGCGAATGCGTCGCGCAGCTCGGCGGCCGACGCGCCGGTGGCCTCGCGGGCCGCGTCGAGCGTGAGCGGCACGGGCGAGGCGAGCAGTAGGCTCTCGACCACCCGCGCGAGCGCCTCGGGCCCGAGCGCTTCGGCGGGCGGCTCGAGATCGGCCTGGGCGTCGGTCTCGTCGAGCGCGGCCGGCGGGGCGCCGTCGTCGTCGGCGGCCTCCGCGGCCGCCGCGACCTGGACGGCCTCCTCCTCCTCGACGGTCCGCTCCTCTGCCTCGACCTCAACCTCGGTAGTCATCGGTTGTCTCTCTCGTCGCTCCGGGGGTCGCGTCGGTGCCGCGGCCCTCCATGAACAGCTCGCCGTTCGGGTCCTGGGTGACGCGCAGCAGGCGCAGCTTCACCATCTCCAGGATGGCGAGGAACGTTACCACCACCCTGTGACGCTCGATCGTGCCCGCGACCAGGTACGGCTCGAGGAGGGAGGCGAACCGCACCCGGCCGCCCCCCTGGAGGCTCTCCTCGATGCGGGCGACGGCTTCGCCGATGGAGATCCGGTCGATCTGGATCTCGTGCGCGATCTCGATCTTGGCGTCCGCGAGCACCTTGGCGAACGCGCCGATCAGGTCGAAGACCGACAGCTCGGCGAGGCCCGCCGGCCCGTCGGGCGGGGCGGCGGTCTCGGCGGCGGGCGGCCGGGCGAAGGTGTCGCGCCCGAGCACGGCCCGGCCGCCGAGCCGCTCGCCGGCGTCGAGGTACTTCTGGTGCTCGAGCAGCCGCCGCACCAGCTCCTCGCGCGGATCGCCCTGCTCCTCCTCCTCTTCCTGCCCCGCCGCCTCCTCGCGCGGCAGGAGCAGCCGCGACTTGAGGTGGGCGAGCGTCGCGGCCATCACCAGGAACTCGCCGGCGACGTCGAGGTTGAGCGACTGCATCAGCTCGAGGTACTCGAGGTAGCGCTCCGTGATGAGCGCGATCGGGATGTCGAAGATGTCGAGCCGGTGTTCGCGGATGAGGTGCAGCAGCAGGTCGAGCGGCCCCTCGAACGAGGGGAGCGCGATCTTGAACGCGACCGACTCGGGGATCTCGGCGAGGGCGTCTTCCTCGGCCTCGGTCGCGCCCTTGCGGGGCTTGGGGGGCGGCATCGTCTAGGGGCTCGAGTGGGAGCCGGGTGAGCCCCCGCCCTGGCCCTCCCCCGCGAGCGGGGAAGGGGAGGTCGGCCGGGGAGGGCGGGTGCGCGCGTGCGGGAGGTGCATGGCGTCGCGGACGAGCTCGAGCGTCTCCTCCGCGGCCGCCTGCGCCTTCGCGTTCCCGGCCGCGAGCGCGTCGTCGACCTGCGCGGGCCTGCCGAGGATCGCCTCGCGGCGGTCGCGGATCTGCGCCTGCGCCGGCAGGAGCCCCTCGAGCAGCCACTTCTTGCAGTCGACGCAGCCGATGCCCGCGGTGCGGCAGCCGGTGTCGACCTCGGCGACGCGCGCGGGCGACGAGTAGAGCTTGTGCAGGTGGAAGATCCCGCAGTTCTCGGGGTTGCCCTTGTCGGTGCGGCGCACGCGCGCGGGGTCGGTCGTCGCGCGCATGATCTTCTGGCGCGTGCTCTCCGCCTCCTCGCCGAGCGCGATGGCGTTGCCGTAGGACTTCGACATCTTGCGCCCGTCCGTGCCCCAGACCTTCGGCGCCTGCGTGAGCAGCGGCTGCGGCTCGACGAGGACCTCGCCGTAGAAGTGGTCGAAGCGGCGGACGATTTCGCGCGACAGCTCGAGGTGGGCGAGCTGGTCCTGGCCCACCGGCACGAGGCTCGCCCGGTACGCGGCGATGTCCGCGGTCTGGAGCAGCGGGTAGCCGAGGAAGCCGTAGGTGTTCAGGTCGCGGTCCGCGAGCTCCTGCTGCTGCTCCTTGTAGGTCGGCACCCGCTCGAGCCACGGGTTCGGGGTAACCATGCCGAGCAGCAGGTACAGCTCCGCGTGCTCGGGGACCGCCGACTGCACGAAGATCGTGACGCGCGCGGGGTCGAGGCCCGCCGCGAGCCAGTCGACGAACATCTCGCGCTCGCTCGCCCGGATGGAGGCGGTGTCCGCGTAGCCGGTCGTGAGCGCGTGCCAGTCGGCCGAGAAGAAGAAGCACTCGAGGTCGGGCCGCTGCGACAGCGCGATCCAGTTCGTGAGGACGCCGTGCAGGTGGCCGAGGTGCAGCCGGCCCGTCGGCCGCATGCCGGAGACCACCCGCTCCTTCGCGAGCCCCGGGGGCGGGGGCGCCATCAGAAGCTCCCCGCCAACCGCTCGAAGACGCGCAGGAGCATCGAGGCCGGCTCGAAGACCACCGCGCTCGCGGCGGGGATCGCGATGACGGCGATGATCAGCATCGGCGCGAGCGCGCCCAGCCGCGCGTAGCGGACCCAGGTCCGGTACGGCAGCACCGCCGCGAGGATCCGCGAGCCGTCGAGCGGCGGGATCGGCAGCAGGTTGAAGACCGCGAGGCCGGCGTTGACCGACATCATCGCCGCGAGCAGCGTCTCCGCCGCAGGCGAGAGCACGCCCGCCCTCCGGCCGAGCCCGAAGGCGACGCCCGCGAGCAGCCCCAGCGCGACGTTCGCGAGCGGCCCCGCCGCCGCCGTGACCGCAAGCCCGACCGGCAGCCGCACGGTGCGGCGGAAGCGGGCGGGGTTTATCGGCGTCGGCTTCGCCCAGCCGTAGAAGGCGACGCCCGTCGCGACGATGGAGAGCGCCGGTAGCACGATCGTGCCGAACAGGTCGATGTGCGGGATCGGGTTGAGCGTCATCCGCCCCTGCTCGCGGGCGGTCTCGTCGCCGAGCAGGTGCGCCGAGAAGGCGTGCGCCCACTCGTGGCAGGCGAGCGAGAGCACCATCGGCACGAAGTAGAAAAGGAGCTTCGGAGCCAGCGAAGACACGCGCGCCTCATAGCACGAATGCCGCGTCAGTTGCAGTGGCCGTCGCCGCCGCAGATGCCGCTGCAGCAGTCGGCGTTGGCGTTGCAGTTGTCCTGACCGGGGGAGAGGCAGCAGCCCCCTTGCAGGCACGTGAGCTGGCCGCAGCAGTCGGCCGTCGTCCGGCAGCCTCCCTTCGCGCCCTGGGAGGGTTGCGGGACGCAGCAGACGTGGTTGTCGCAGCCGCCGCCCGCGCACTCGCTCGGGTAGTTGCAGGTGGCGCCGAGCGCGACGCTCCCGGCGGCCGCCGGGGGGATGCACGACCCGCCCGGGTAGCACTGCCCGCCGCAGCAGTCCGAGTTCGCCTGGCAGCCCTGCGTCGACGTCGGGGGAATGCAGCAGCGGCCGTTCGGCCCGCACGTCAGATCGGCGCAGCAGTCGGCGTTGCAGCCGCACGCGCGGGGCGTGCCGCCCTGCGAGCTGATGTCGAGGCAGCAGGTGTTCTGGCGGCAGTGGCCGGCGCAGCACTGCGCGTCGTTCTGGCAGTTGGTCCCGAAGGGCGTGCAGCCGCCGTCGGTCCAGCCGTTGCACGCGCTCTCGACCGGCATCGATTCGCAGTAGCCCGTCCCGCCGCAGACGAGTCCCGCCGGGCAGGGGCCGCCGTCGCCGCAGAAGTAGGCGAGGCCGTCCGGCAGCGCCGTCGGGCAGCCGCCGAGCAGCAGGAGCGTCGCGAGGAGGGTCGGTCTCGACACGCGCATGGTCCTACCAGGTCAGGGCCATCCCCGTCAGCCCGGCCGCGCCGAGGAGACCGAAGGCCGCGGCGAGCCATTCGTCCGCCTGCGCCGCGCCCTGCGCCGCGCGGAGCTGCGCGTAGGGGTGGGAGGGGTTCGTCGCCGTGCCGGGCGGGAGGCGGGCCAGCCCGCCGCGGACGGATTCGAAGGCCGCGAGCTCGGCGCCGAAAATCGCCGCGACCACCCCGCAGGCGACGCCGCCCGCGCCGAGGGCGAGGGCGAGCGGGCGCGGGCCGCGGCGATGCGGGGGCGCCGGCGTCGCAATCGCCGCCGGGACGCGGACCGTTGCTCTCCTTCCCCGTGAAGCGGAGGAGGCCGGGTGGGGGATGGACGCGGGTGCCGAACGTTCAACCCCCACCCTGTCCTCCCCCGCAAGCGCGGGAGGGGCGATCCCCGTTGCGGTCGGCTGGGCCGCGAGCTTCGTCTCGGTCTCGGCGAGGAGCGCCGCCGCCTGCGCGCGGTGGCTGCCCCCGGGCGCCTCGCGCAGGTAGCCGCGGAAGCTGAAGGCGGCCTCCTTCCACTGGCCGAGGGCCCGCTGGCACTGGCCGAGGTTGAAGAGCAGCGCGGGCACGGGGTCCAGCAGGTAGGCGTGCTTGAGGTCCGCGAGCGCGTCGGTGAAGTCGCCGATGTTGTACTCGCGGACCGCCTGGCGCGCGAGCCGCGCCGCCTCGCGCCGCGGACCCGGGGCGACGTTCAACGCGAGCAGCGCGACGAGGAGACCCACCGGCCTCCATCCTAGCAGAGCGGCCGACTACGCGCCCGGGTGATCCATCTGCCACTGCGCCCGGTAGAGGTTGTAGCCCGCCCAGTGCAGCCCGCCGGAGTGGGCGACGAGCGACCGCGCGGCCTCGGGGAAGTGGAGGCACCAGAGCAGGAACATGTGGACCGCGACCACGTGGCCCATCGCGAAGCCGTCGAAGTTCGGCATGTCCGGGTGCTCGTGCGCGAAGATCGGGATGCTCTCGCCGGGGTGGACGAGCGCCCACTCGACGATCTCGCGCGCCTTGCCGGGGTGGTTGCCGTCCCACTCGAACATCCAGCTCGCCTCGCCGGGGTGGTTCTGGACCCACTGCCCGAGCGCCCGCGACGCGACGTCGTGGTTCTGCGCCCAGACCTCGAGCGGCGGGAGCGGGGTGGGCGCGACCACGACGGCCGGCGCGCACGCGGTCGAGAGCGGGAGAAGCAGGGCGAGGGTCGAGAGTCGCATCGCGGGTTTCCTCCTTTACTTGCGTCTGGGTCGGGGCTTGCCGGGCGGTGCCGGCGGGAGGATCTCCTTCACCTCGCCGTCGGGCGTGACGAGCGAGAGGCCGCGCTTGCCTTCGACCGTGATCTCCTTGCGCTGCTTGTCGCTCGTGTAGCTGCCGCGCGCGCGGCGGGTCCGCACGCCCTCGGCGTAGGCGATCGTCTTCTGCTCGACCGTCGGCTGCTTGCGCGGCCGCGCGGGCCGCAGCCCGAAGTCGTAGAGGATCGGGCTCGTCGCGCCGAACTTGACCCCGAGGGCGAGGGGGAGGTGATCGAGGAAGCTCTTCGCCGCCGCGCTGAGTTGCTCGCGGACGTGGACCTTCGCGGAGAGGAGGTTGCGCACCTGTTCCACCTCCTGGTGCGCCGTCTGGAGCGGCTGGAGCCAGCCGAGAAGCCCGGCCTGGTCGTAGAGCTTGCCGTCGACCCTCATCGTCTCGCCGTTGCCGAAGTGGGCCAGGACGCCGCGGATGAAGGGATCGAGCCGCTTGCGGACGCGCGACGGCTTCTTCGAGGGGTGCTTCGACATGGCTCCCTTCGCTCGGGGGCGAGCGACCTTCGGTCATGTTACCACGAGGCTCGGTCGAGGGCATGCCAAGCTCGGACGCCGGCGTCCAGGCCTCACATCGAGGCGAGCGCCGCTCGTGTGCCGCGCTGCGACCCTTGGACGCCGGCGTCCGAAGTCGACATGGACACGGGCCGCACTCCATCGCGGGCAAGGGAGCCTCCCTCGGGGCGATGTGAAGCCTGGACGCCGGCGTCCAAGGTCGACATGACCGCGTCTCGGCCTCGGGGCGCCGCGACCGAGTGTCGGGGGTAGCGGACCGAGGCGCGCCCGCCGGCATGTGAGCCTCGGACGCCGGCGTCCAAGCCGTACACGCCCACGCGTCGACGCGCCTCACGCTCGGTCCACCGCGTCCCGCCCCGATGTGAGCCGTGGACGCCGGCGTCCCAGCGTCGCATCCTCTCGGCCGAGACCGTCCCGCTCGTGTGTGAGCCCGTGCCGCCGCCGTCCGAGCGGCACACGCGGGCGGCTTCAGGCGGCCCGGTGCTCGTGCGGCTCGCCTTGCAGCGGATCGAAGTAGGGGCGGACGCGCAAGGGGACGCCCAGGGCCTCGGCGAGGCGGCGGATTGCCTCGACGTCGAGTCCCGGGACCGCGACGGCCGTCGCCTCGACCACGGGGACGTGGGCCGTCGCCGCGCGCAGGAAGTCGCAGGCCGCGGCGTGGGCGGCGCCGCCGTAGCGGTTCGGGCAGAGGCGGGCGTAGCTCTCGGCGTCGGGCGCGTTGAGCGAGACGTCGACCATGTCGACCGCGCCGGCCAGCTCGGGGGCGACGTCGCGCCCCTCGCGCAGCGACGCGAGGCCGTCGGTCACGAGCCGCACGTGGTGGCCGAGGGCGCGCAGCCGCCGCCCCGCCGCCGTCACGACGTCGAGCCGCAGCGTGGGCTCGCCGAGCCCGACGAAGGCGAAGCGCTCGGGCGTCCGTTCGACCAGCGCCTCCGCCGCCGCGAGGAGCTGGTCGAGGCTCGGCTCGCGGTCGCGCGACATGTCGTTGCCCGCGACCGTCCAGCGCCCGTTGATCTTCGGGCAGAACGTGCACGCGAGGGTGCAGCGCCGCGTCACCGCGAGGTAGACCGTCCCGTCGTAGCGGTACGCGATGGCCATTGGCCCCAAGCATAAGAGGGCCAAGGCCGCGGAGTCGAGGCCGCGGTGTCGGGCCGAGCGGGTCCGCGCCGTTCTCCGACGGGGCCGGCGCCCCGTAGCCCGTGACTGGTATCGTCGGCTTCGGTTGCAGCGGGCCCCCCGCGTGCGACGGGTCCTGCGTGCAGGAGCAGGACGGCGGGTGCGCCGCCGCCGCGCGCACGCGCGCATGTTTGGCGGATGGCGACGCATTGCGGAGCGCCGGTTTCCCCGCCGAACCACCGGCCCGTCTCCGACGCGGGCGCCCCGTGCTCGACGGCAGTCGGGTGCGTCTGCCACCGGCGAAGCGCCGGGCCGTGGCCACGCTTGCGCACATATCTGTGCGCGCGTATATACGCGCCTGCGAATATGCGTGCGGCCCCGTTACCTCGCTTGCCTCCTCCGCTCGACGTCGCGGTGGTGTTTCGCGCGCTCGCCGATCCGACGCGGGTGCGGATCCTCCACCTCTTGCGCCGGGGGCCGCTCTGCGTGGGCGACCTGGTCGCGGCAATCGACGTCCCGCAGCCGAAGGTCTCGCGGCACCTCGCCTACCTGCGCCGCGCCCGCCTGGTCGACGACGAACGGCGGGGGAGCTGGTCCTTCTACGGTCTCGCGCCCGGGCGCGGGGCCTTCCACCGCCAGCTCCTCGCGCTGCTGGACGCGGCCGCGCGGCAGATGCCGGAGGCGGTCGCGGACGACGCCGCGCTGCGCAAGCTGCGCGCGAAGGGCGGCTGCTGCCCGCAGCACGACCGGACGCGCCCGTGAACGCCCCGCCCGCGCCCGGGCTGCTCGGCCGGCTCTCGTTCCTCGACCGGTACCTCACCCTCTGGATCTTCGTCGCGATGGCGGCGGGGGTCGGCGTGGGGACCGCGGTCCCCGGCGTCGTCCCGGCCCTCCAGCGGCTGAGCGTCGGGACGACCTCGCTGCCCATCGCGGTCGGGCTCGTCCTCATGATGTACCCGCCGCTCGCGCGGGTCCGCTACGAGGAATTGCCGCGCGTGCTGCGCAACGGGAAGGTGCTCGCGCTCTCGCTCGTGCAGAACTGGGTCGTCGGCCCACTGCTGATGTTCGTCCTCGCGGTGGTCTTCCTGCGCGATCGGCCGGAGTACATGATCGGGCTCGTCCTGATCGGCCTCGCCCGCTGCATCGCGATGGTGATCGTCTGGAACGACCTCGCCGGCGGCGACGCCGAGTACTGCGCCGGGCTCGTCGCGTTCAACGCGATCTTCCAGGTACTGTTCTTCTCGGTCTACGCTTGGCTCTTCGTGACCGTGCTGCCGCGCTGGCTCGGCCTCGCCTCCGCGGTGGTGCACGTGACCCTCCTCGACATCGCCCGCAGCGTGGCCGTCTACCTCGGCCTCCCGTTCCTCGCCGGCCTCGCGAGCCGCTTCGGGCTGCGGGCGCTGAAGGGCGAGGAGTGGTACCGGCGCGTCTTTGTCCCGCGGATCTCCCCGCTCACGCTCGTCGCGCTGCTCTTCACGATCGTGGTGATGTTCTCGCTCGAGGGTTCGAGCCTCGTCCGCGTGCCGCTCGACGTGCTGCGCGTCGCGGTCCCGCTGCTCCTCTACTTCGTCCTGATGTTCTTCGCCTCGTTCTTCGGGAGCCGGCGGCTCGGCGCGAACTACGCCCAGACGGCCACGCTGTCCTTCACCGCCGCGTCGAACAACTTCGAGCTGGCGATCGCGGTCGCGGTGTCGACCTTCGGGATCGCCCACGGCGCCGCGTTCGCGGCCGTCGTCGGGCCGCTCGTCGAGGTGCCGGTCCTCATCGGGCTCGTCGGGGTCGCCCTCCGGCTGCGCGCCCGCTTCTTCCCGGGCGAGGCCGCCGCCGCGCCCGCGCGGCCGTGACGGTCACCGCGGTCGGGCGGCAACCCCTTCCGCCGGGCGGTTTTCCTCCAGGAACGCGAAGCGCTCGAGCGCCTCGTGCAGCATCGCCCGGTACTCGTCCACGCCGAACTGCGCGTACGCGAACGAGCGGTCCTTCCAGAGGTGCACCCCGGAGCCGAGCAGCGTCGTCGGCTGCCAGTTGAGGATGGTCGTCGCCTCGGGGTCGAGGACCACGCTGCGCAGAAAGAAGCCGAGGCTGAAGAGGTTCGCGATGTGGCGGCTCTGGTCGAGGCGCGCATCGATGAGGACCTGGTCGAGCCGCCGGACATCGGGGACGGGCGTCGTCCGCACGTCGATCCAGACGGGGACGAAGTGGTCGTTCAAGAGCGCGATGATGCCGGGATCCGAGAGCGCCACCGACCGGAGCGCGTGGCCGCCCACTCAGCAGGGGCCGTCGAGCGCCCCGGCGACGAGGCAGACGAGGATCGGCTTGCGCTCGGCTTCGGCCCGCGCCTGCGCCGCGGCGAAGTCCTCCGCCCAATGGATCGAGAGCGGCGCGTCGGTCATCGGCGGCAGGTGGGTGATGCAGCCGGCAGAGGCGAGCAGCGCCCCCGCCGCGGCGAGGCTTCGCATGGGGACCTCCCTTTCGCCTCCGTTGGTGCGCGGCCCGCGCCGCGGGATTCAGGGGAGGGTGAAGGCGAAGACGCGCGTGTCGCTCGCGACGAAGAGTCGGCCCTTGGCGACGATGGGCGGGATCCACTGCTGGATCGAGGCGCCTTTGAGGCTCTGGCCGTTGTCGCTGAAGATCACCGCGCCCGTGTCGCCGTCGAAGGCGGTGAGGGCGGAGGTCCCCTGGGCGCCCGAGGTGGGCGAGCTGCCGCCGAGGCCCCAGACGATCATGTCGGTCGCGCCGTCCGGGGTGGTGACGATCGGGGCGCCGAAGCCGCCCTGCGCGCCGCACCAGGCGACGGACGCCTGGATGGGGGTCGTCGCGGTCGAGGGATTGACCTTCAGAGCGACGACCTGGGTCGGGTCGCCGGCGGCGCCCGGGTTGTTCGGGCAGCTCTTCGCCGGGCCGTTGAAGACGAGGTAGGTCCCGAGCGCGGTGTGGTAGGCGGCGAGGGCGGAGTGGACCTCGCCCTGGGCCACCTGCGCCTGCGAGATCTGGCCCCCGATGCCGCCGAGGTTCGCCTGGTCGAGCAGGATGGCGTCGTTGGTCTTGCCGATCGTGAAGACCAGGCGGCGCAGGCCGGGCAGCGGATCGTCGAAGTCGAAGAGAATCGGCGCGGTGGAGCCGAGGTCGAGGTCGCCCTGGTCGAGGGCCACGTAATCGGCGCGCGCGTAGTAGTCGGCGGGTTTGCCGCTGAAGGTGGGGCCGGGGCCGAAGCGCAGGACCGCCTCGCCGCCGCCCCAGCCGTTCGCCTCGCCCGAGGGGGACGAGTTGCCGGTGCCGCCGAAGATCGACACGCCGTCGGAGGCGAGGCCGCCGGGAGACCAGAAGCCGCATTCGGGCGCGTCGGTGGCCCAGGCCGTGGGTGCCGACGGGTTCGCCTCGGGGATGCCGACGATCCAGCCGTGGTAGGGGCCGCAGTCACCGTAGAGCCCGCCGTAGGGGACGTAGAGCGTGCCGCCGAGCAGGAGCAGCGCGCCGCGCTGGTTCTCGGCGTAGCTCGGGAAGACGATCGTGTTGCCGTCGCCCAGCTTCGCCGTCGTGCCCTCGACGTCGACGGGCCAGCCGGAGACGGTCGTCCCGTCGTCGAGGTGGAGCGCGAAGACCTGGTGGTGCGGCTTGCCCCCGACCGGCGTGATCGCGTCGAAGAAGATCGTCCGCGCGGCCGCGTCGATGGCGGGCGTGCCGGTGATCCCGAGCGGCGAGACGCTGCCCGGGCAGGCCATCGTCGAGACGTCGACGGAGGGGACGAGGGGATCGCGCTTCCAGACGGCCTGGCCGGTCGCGGCGTCGAGCGCGAAGACCTCGTTGCGGTCGGTCACGACGACGATCAGGTCCTTGCCGATCGCCGGGTCCACGAAGTAGAGCGGCTGGGCGAACACCGGGCCGAGCCACGCCGCGGACTGGAAGCTCGCGTCGAGGTGGATCGAGGCGACGTTCGCCTTGGTGAAGGCCGGGTCGACGTAGACGCCGTCGTGGGCGGCGTCGCCCGCGCGCTGGAGGACGCCCGGGTAGGCGGCGCCGGTCGAGCCCGAGCTTCCGCCGCCGCTCGAGGCCGAGCCGGACGAGCCGCCGCCCGTGCTGCCGGAGGTCGAGCTCCCGCTGCTCGTCGAGCTGCCGCTGGTCGAGCCGCCGGATGTCGAGCTGCCGCTCGAGCCGCCGCCCGTGGAGCCGCCGGTG
This sequence comes from Pseudomonadota bacterium, assembly GCA_027451705.1. GTDB lineage: Bacteria > Myxococcota > Myxococcia > Myxococcales > JAKAPL01 > JAKAPL01. The sequence continues at coordinate 3,346 of DAIDIT010000046.1, read as the reverse complement.
CCCGCGTCGGCCGGGCCTCGCGGCGCCGCGGGGGGACAGCCCACGAGGCAGAGCCCGGCGAGGAGCAGCGGGGCGGCGTGGACGACGGGGCGAACGGTCATGGACCCCTCCGGGGCGAGCGCGGAACTGCTGACCCTCACCTTACAGGCCGCGCGACGCCGCCGGCAATGGCGGTAGACTGCGCCGGGTGAGCGCCGCGCCGACGCCGTTGCCCGACCGCGAACCGCTGCGCGAGTGCCTCGCCCTCTGGGCCCTGGCCATCGGCGGCGTCGCGCTGGCCCGCTGGCTGCTCGATCCGCTGTTCGGGGGGCTGCTCGACGGCCTGCCGCTCCTCGACGGGCTCCTGCACGCGAAGACGGTCGCCGCGATCCTGTTCCTCTACCTGCCGGTGCTCGCGATGAAGCGGCGCGACGAGTTCCCGGAGGACTACGGGCTGCGCCTCTCGGGGCTCGGCCCGTCGCTGCGGCTGTACGGCTGGATGGCGCTCGCGACCCTGCCGGTCTACACGGCGGGCTACGTCGGCTTCGTGGCGCTGCTCCCGCACCTGCCGGGACGGCTGGCCGGGCTGCTCGGGCCCTACGCCGGCACGGCCCACTTCGCGTTCCGCTGGCCGAAGCGCTTCCCGCTCGCGGTCGTCGACCAGCTCCTCGTCGTGGCGCTGCCCGAGGAGTTCTTCTACCGCGGCTACCTCCAGGCGCGGCTCAAGCTCTGCTTCGGGCCGGGGCCGCGCCGCTTCGGCGCGCCGATGGGCACGGCCTTCTGGCTGACGCAGGCGCTCTTCGCGCTCGGCCACCTCGTCGAGCCGTACCCGTGGCGGCTCGCGGTCTTCTTCCCGGCGATCCTCTTCGGCTGGCTCCGCGAGAAGAGCGGCGCGCTGCCCGCCGGCATCCTCTACCACGCGAGCTGCAACCTGCTCGTGATGGTGCTCGAGGCGAGCTTCTTCGGCCGCTGACCCTGGCCGGGCGCCCGACGTCCGAGGCCGCGCCAGTCCCCCGCCCGACGGCCCCTCCGTTGGCACAAGTCCTGCGCTGCAGGTCTCCGGCTGGCGCAGCGTGGGCGCCAACCCAGCGGAATGACAGCCGTCGTGGCTGTCACCGCGGTGCGGAAGAAGAAACCACGGTTCGGATTTCGAACGGAGAACGGCGATGGCGACCAGGACGACGGCGGTGGCGATGGCGGCGTGGGTGCTGGGCTGCGCGACGGTGCGGGGCCCGCGGCCGACGGGGTGGATCCAGGACGGCGAAATCGAGGCCCTCGCGGCTTACTTCGCGGGCCACACGGACTGCCGGCCGGGCACGGCGGACGCCGACGCATTCCTCTGTCCGGTGGCCGCGATGCGGATCGAGCCGTTCGAGCCGCCCGAATCCGTGCCGACGCTCCCCGGGATCCAGGTCGTCGCCCGGGCGCTGCCGAACTCCCGATGGTCCACCGTGATCAAAAAGGACCGGCTGCTCCTCCTCCGCGCCGGGCGGACCGTGGGCGTGACGGCGATGCTCGAGCCGATCGACGACGCCCAGGCGTGGTGGAACGGCCGGGTCGTCGAGGCCCTGCGCGACAACCTCCGAGGGCGCCCAGCGCCCGTGATCCTTCCGCCGTGGGCCGAGGTCGTCTCCGCGGGCCTCAGGGCCGTTCGAACCGGCGGGCCCCCGGTGCCGTGGGACTGGCAGCCGGATCGCTTCTTCCGCGTACGCAACCCTCTCGGCGGGGAGGCGATCGTCCAGGTCTCGCAGATGGCGGGACCCGTGGTCGCCCTGGCCCTCTTCCCGATCCCGCCGCCTCTTTCCGCGGACGAGCGCGCCGCGGTGGGCCGGATGCGGCAATCCCTCGAGTCGGAGTTCGCGGCGCGCACGGCCGCCTCGGGCCTCGACGAGGGCAAGCCGCCGGTCGCACCCGGTTATGTCGCCTGGCTGGCGGGCCTCATTGCCCACCAGGACGTCTGCCACCGAGATGGCGCGCTGCCGCAACTCTGCGCGCTCTCCACGGTGACGGCCGGAGGGGCGTCGCTGCCGCGGCGGGACGGTATCTACGCGGGCCTCTTGTACGCGCTCTACCCCGCCGGCGATCGCTGGCGCTCGATGCGACTCCAGAAGGGAACGCTCTCGGTCCTCTCGCTCGGCCCCTGGCGCTTCCAGGCCGGGACGGTCGTCCCCGACGATCGCGAAGAGGCCGACGCGATTTCACGGGCGGACGAGGCGATTGGGCATCGCCTCTCCGGCGAGGCGTTCGGCCCCATCGAGACGAGCGCGAGCGTGCTGAAGGACTTCACGGCGTTCTCCCGCGTGCCCCCGCTCTACCCGGGAGGGCCCTTCGACCACACGCCGGCGCGCCTCTACGAAGGAAGGTTGCCCGGCGGAGACTTCGTCTACGTGTTCGTCGCGCCGAGGCGCGGCGGAGGCATTCTCGTTGGGCTCTACCCGGAGGTTCCCTGGTCCCTGCGGCCCGCCTCCGAACGGGTGAACGCCATGCGTTAGGCTGGCCCGCATTGTTCACGGGACGGCGCAGTCGTCGGACCGTGAAAACGCGGGCTAGGCGCCCGCCGGGCGGGCGGCTTCGCCGCGGGCCTCGCCGAGATCGCTGACGAGGCGGGCGATGCGGTCGGTGCGGTCGGCCAGCTCGCGCCGCAGGACCTCGATCTGCGCGTCCGCCTCGTCGGCGGGCATGTCTCCGGAGCCGGCCGCCTGCGCGAGCAGGACGGCGGGCAACGAGGCCATCTGCCGGAGCTCGGCCTGCGCGGCGGCGACCGCCGCGGCGAGCCGCTCCGCCTCGCGCCCGAGCGCGCCGGCGCGATCGGCCTCGCGCGCCCGTTCGGCCAGCTCCTCGCGCGCCGCGGCCAGCTCCGCGCCCAGGCCTTCGACGCGGGCGCGGAGCCGCTCGGCCTCGGCGCGCCACTGCCCGATCTCCGCCTGCGAGCCCCAGTCGCCGGTGACGGGACGGATGGCCTGGAGCCGCTGCTGCTGTGCCTCGAGCAGTTCGAATTTCAGCCGCTCGACCTCGGCGGCGAGCCCTTCGCGCCCCGCCGCGGCCGCCTCCGCCGAAGCGAGCGCGCTCCGCAGCCGATCGGCCTCCGCGCGCATCTCCTCCCGCGCCGCGCGCGCCGCGGCGGTCTGCTCGCGGGCGGCCGACAACTCGTCCTCGGCGTGCTGCCGCGCCGCGGTCGCCGCGGCCGCGGTCTCCCGCGCCTGGGCGAGACCGGCCGCCAGGATCTCTCGGTCCTCGCTCGCGGCGCGGCTGCGGCTCTGTTCCTTGGCCAGTTCCTCCTCGAGCATCGCCGCACGCCGACCCGCGCCCCCCTCGGCCTCGATCGCGCGCTCCTCGGCGGCGCGGCGAGCCGCCTCGACCTCGGCGA
>DAIDIT010000045.1 GCA_027451705.1 Pseudomonadota bacterium | reverse complement strand
GGCTGCGCGCGCGGCGTTTCGAAGCCGGCGCGCTGGAGCTCGAGACGATCCAGCCGCGCGCGGTCCTGAGCGACGGCACGCTCGTCGATCTGCAGCGCGACCGGCGCGACCGCGCCAAGGAGTTGATCGAGGAGCTGATGGTCGCCGCGAACGGCATCTCGGCGCGCTTCCTCGCGGGCCTCCGCGTGCCGTCGATGCGGCGCGTGGTGCGATCGCCGCAGCGCTGGGGTCGGATCGTCGACTACGCCCGAGATCTCGGGACCGATCTGCCCGGGGAGCCCGATTCTGGGGCGCTCCAGCGCTTCCTCGCCGAGCGACGCCGCGTCGATCCCCTGCGCTTCGCGGACGTCTCGCTCGACGTCGTCAAGATGCTCGGGCGCGGCGAGTACGTCGTCGAGGCGCCCGGGGCGGCGCCGATCGGCCACTTCGGCCTCGCCGTCCGCGACTACACCCACTCGACCGCCCCCAACCGCCGCTTTCCGGACCTCGTGAGCCAGCGGCTCGTCAAGGCTGCGCTCGCGGGGGCCGGGAGCCCGTACCCCGCGGGCGACCTCGAGGGGCTCGCGCGCCACTGTACCGCGCAAGAGGACGCCGCCGACAAGGTCGAGCGCCAGCTGCGTAAATCCGCGGGCGCGCTGCTGCTCGAGGGGCGGCTCGGCGACCGCTTCGACGCCGTCGTCACGGGCGCGGGCGAGAAGGGCGCGTGGGTCCGCGTCTTCCGTCCTCCGGTGGAAGGCAAGCTCGTCCACGGCGAGAAGGGCCTCGACGTCGGCCACCGCGTGTCCGTCAAACTCGTCGCGGTCGACGTCGAACGCGGCTACATCGACTTCGCGCGGGCGTGAAACCGTCCCATCTCCGCCGCCAGGCGGGAGCCGTGGAGAAGGTCGAGCTTACTACCCTGCCGATACGGAATCGCCGGCTTCCCGGTCTGCTCGGGCGCTTGCGGGCCGCTCTGGCGGAGCGTCCTGCCCGACGCGGCCCCTGCTACGATGGGCGGGTGGCTGCGCTCCCCGTTCGCGCGATGCCCTGGTTCGCGGCGGCGGCGCTCGTCCTCGCAGCGCCCGCACGCGCGGTGAGCTTCGACCTCACGCTCCTGGGTGGCGCGGCATACCTCGGGGGCTTTCCAGGGGCATGGACGGGTGAGGTCTACTCCGGATCGCTGAGCCCCACGCCGACGGGAACCACGCTCTTTTCCACGGGCTCGGCGGGGGCGAGCGGCGGCTGGGGGATCCAGCTTTCGATCGGGATCCCGCTCCCATCCGACCTGACGTTCGGGATCTCGGGTCTCTACGAGGCACTCCTCGCCGAGTACCGGCCGGGCACGCTTCAATTCACGCCCCAGAGCGCCGACCTGCTCGCCGGGCCGATGTCACTCGGGATCGTCGCGCTCCCGTTACAGCTTCGCTGGGAATCGCCTGTGGGGTACTCGATCTTCGCGGGGGGCGGCCCCGCCGTGAGCAGTCTCGGTCTCCTCGTCGCCTCCCCCGCCCCCGAGACCGACTTCGAGGCGCGGGCCGTCGACGTCGACCTGCGTCTGGGAGGCGACTTCGTGCTCGCGCGCTGGGGCCACGAAAAGACGTTCGGCGTCGCCGCCGGACTCGTCGCCGAGGCCGACACCGACGGCTGGGCCAAGGCCGTCTTCCTGACCCTCCGACTCTTCTCGGGTGCGCCAAATCCGACGCCCTCCCGCTCGGACGACGACGGGTGAGCCGTTCGCGATTGACGCGGCGGGGGGTTTTCGCTAAATGCTGCGCCGCTCGAGGGCGCCTAGCTCAACTGGCAGAGCAATGGACTCTTAATCCATAGGTTGAAGGTTCGATTCCTTCGGCGCTCACCAAACCATATAGAATGCATGCTCGCCCCGGACCGTCCGGGACGAGCGAGAGTGGCGGAACTGGCAGACGCACCAGACTTAGGATCTGGCGGGTAACCCCGTGGGGGTTCGACTCCCCCCTCTCGCACCGGAGGCCCTCGTGAAAGTCCAAGTCGAAGAGCTGTCGCCGATCGCGCGCCGGCTGACCGTGGAGCTGGACCCCGCCGCCGTCGACGAGGCGCTCGACGCCGCCTACCGGAGCCTCGGACGGCAGGTGAAGATCCGCGGCTTCCGCCCGGGGCGCGTGCCGCGGCGGATCCTCGAGCAGACGTTCAAGGCGGAGGTCGAGCGCGACGTGGGCAAGGCGCTCGTCGAGCGGAGCTACCCGGACGCGGTCGAGGAGACGGCGCTGTGGCCGGTCGCGGATCCGGTCGTCGAGCGGGACGCGGTCGTTCCGGGACAGCCGTTCCGCTACCGCGCCCGCATCGAGGTCAAGCCGACGCTCGAGCCGAAGGACTACCGCGGGCTGCCGCTCAAGAAGAAGGCGCTCGGCGTCGACGACGCGGCGGTCGAGGCCGAGTTGCACAAGCTCCAGCAGTCGCTCTCGACGCTCGTGCCGATCGAGGACCGCAAGGTCGCGGTGCCGGGCGACTGGGCGCTCATCGACTACGACCTCGACCTTCCGGAGGGATCGCCGCAGATCGAGCGCAACCGCGACGTGCCGGTCGAGGTCGCCGAGGGGACGATCATCGCGGGCTTCGTCCCCGAGCTGCGGGGCGTCGAGGTCGGCCAGAAGATCGACGTCCCGTTCACCTTCCCCGCGGATTACAAGCTACAGCCGCTGCAGGGGAAGGCGACCGTCTTCCACGTGACCCTCAAGTCGCTGCGGCGGCGGGAGGTGCCCGCCCTCGACGACGAGATGGTCAAGGACATCGACGACCCCGGGCTCGCGACGCTCGCCGACATGCGCGCACGGCTGCGGGAACGGCTGACGCACGAGGCGGAAGCCGAGGCCGAGCGTGACCGGCGCGAGCAGCTCCTCGACGGGCTCATCGCCAAGAACCCGTTCGAGGCGCCGCCGGCGCTGATCGAGCGGGTGGCGGAAGGGATGCTCCGGCGGATCGCCGAGCGGATCGTCCAGTCCGGTGTCGACCCCAAGTCGGTCTCCTTCGACGAGGTGAAGCTGCGGCAGTCGGCCGAGCGGCGCGTCAAGGGCGAGCTGCTCCTCGAGGCGATCGCGGAGAAGGAGGGCATCACCGCTTCCGACGCCGACGTCGACTCTTTCGTCGAAAAGCTTGCCAAGGATGGGGATGTCTCGCTAGCAAAGGCGAAAGCGCAGTTCGCGAAGGCGCCGGCACGGCAGGCCTTGCTCGCGAGCCTGCGCGAGGACAAGACCCTTGCCTTCCTCGCAGCCGAGGCTAACATCCAAGAGGGTTAGCGCCGCGACGCCTGAAGACGGGTCCGGCCGGAAGGGCGAAATGGACCCGATGATTCCGAGGGCGAACTACATCCCGATGCCGTTCGTGGTGGAGCAGACCCACCGCGGCGAGCGGTCGTACGACATCTACTCCCGGCTCCTGAAGGACCGGATCGTCTTCCTGGGGGTGCCGATCGACGACGACGTCGCGAACGTCGTGATCGCGCAGATGCTCTTCCTCGAGTCCGAGGACCCCGACAAGGACATCAGCCTCTACATCAATTCGCCCGGCGGGTCGGTGACCTCGGGCCTCGCGATCTACGACACGATGCAGTACGTCAAACCCCAAGTTTCGACGATCTGCATGGGCCAGGCCGCCAGCATGGCGGCCGTGCTGCTGGCCGCCGGAGCGAAGGGCAAGCGCATCAGCCTCCCCCACTCCCGCATCATGATCCACCAGGTCATGGGCGGGGTGCAGGGCCAGGCGACCGACATCGACATCCACGCCAAGGAGATCCTGCGCCTGAAGGCGAAGCTCAACGAGATCCTCCAGAAGCACACCGGGCAGACGCTGGATCGGATCTCCCGCGACACCGAGCGGGACTACTTCATGGGCGCGGGCGAGGCCAAGGAATACGGGCTCATCGACGAGGTGATGGCCCACAAGAAACCCGCCCCCGCGAAGGCGGGTTGAGGCGAGTCATGACGCACCTCCCCGTGACGGCCGCGTCCCGTGGGCCTACAATTGGGGTGGACGGAGACGGACGAGGCGCGCGTGGATAAGAGTCTTTGCTGCTCTTTTTGCGGCAAGAGCCAGAAGGACGTGAAGAAGCTCATCGCGGGCCCGACGGTCTACATCTGCGACGAGTGCATCGGCCTCTGCAACGACATCATCGCCGAGGAGTCCGATCGGGGCGAGCAGAAGGATCAGAAACTGCGGGTGCCGCGCCCCTCCGAGATCAAGGCGATCCTCGACGAGTACGTGATCGGCCAGGAGCGGGCCAAGAAGACGCTCGCGGTGGCCGTCCACAACCACTACAAGCGGATCGAGAACAAGCACGAGGGCGGTGGCTCGGGCGGGGCGAGTTCGGAAGTCGAGCTCCAGAAGTCGAACATCCTGCTGCTCGGACCGACGGGGAGCGGCAAGACGCTCCTCGCGCAGACGCTCGCCCGGATCCTCAACGTGCCGTTCACCATCGCGGACGCGACCTCGCTGACCGAGGCCGGGTACGTCGGCGAGGACGTCGAGAACATCATCGTCAACTTGCTCCAGGCGGCCGACCACGACATCGAGCGCGCCCAGCGCGGCATCGTCTACATCGACGAGATCGACAAGATCGCGCGCAAGAGCGAGAACCCGTCGATCACCCGCGACGTCTCGGGCGAAGGGGTGCAGCAGGCGCTCCTCAAGATCATCGAGGGGACCGTCGCGAACATCCCGCCCAAGGGCGGGCGCAAGCACCCGCAGCAGGAGTTCCTCCAGGTCGACACGACCAACATCCTCTTCATCTGCGGCGGCGCCTTCTGCGGCCTCGAGCAGATCGTCGAGCGGCGCATCGGCGGCCGGAGCATGGGATTCGGCGCCGAGGTCAAGAGCCGAGACGACCGCAACGTGAGCGAGCTCTTGCGCGAGGTGCAGCCGGAGGATCTGCTCAAGTTCGGCATGATCCCCGAGTTCATCGGCCGGCTGCCGGTGATTGCGACACTCGACGAACTGGACGAAAAGGCGCTCGTCGACATCCTGGTCACCCCCAAGAACGCGCTCGTCAAGCAGTACCGCAAGCTCTTCGAGATGGACGGGGTGAAGCTCGAGATCACCGACGGCGCCCTCGGCGCCGTGGCCCGCGAGGCGATCCGACACAAGTCCGGCGCGCGCGGCCTGCGCGCCATCCTCGAGACCGCGATGCTCGACAGCATGTACGAGATCCCGTCGCGGAAGAACGCCAAGGAGGTCGTCCTCAACGAGGAGGCCGTCCGACGCCAGGAGCCCCCCCTGGTCCTGTACGAAAAAGAGGCCGAGTCCGCCTAGGTCGGCCGCGGAGAAGCGCGTCCGCTTCGTTGCTCGGTCGCGCCCGGCATCTGCAGCCGCGTCGGCGGTCTCCGCGCGGGTAGCATTCTCCGCGGACGGCTTGTTATAACGGTCGAACGCGGCCGGGCGTGCTCTGCTCGGTGGGCGTAGCATAGGAGTTCGGCATGTTTTCGTTCCGCGGCGACGACGGCAAGAAGGGCGAGGCGCGCAAGCTCCGCGTGCTACCGCTACTGCCCCTGCGCGACATCATCGTCTTCCCACACATGGTCGTCCCCCTCTTCGTCGGGCGCGAGAAGTCGATCGCGGCCCTCGAGGAGGCGATGAAGCACGACAACGACATCCTGCTGGCCGCGCAGAAGAAGGCCAAGATCAACGAGCCTACCCCGGACGACATCTTCGCGCTCGGCACGCTCGGCACCATCATCCACCCCGGCGTGGTCCGGCTGCCCGACGGCACCGTGAAGGTCCTCGTCGAGGGCAAGCGCCGCGCCGCGATCCGCCGGTACCTCGCCACCGACGGCTTCTTCCAGGTCGAGGCCGAAGAGGTGGAGGAGACGATCGATCGCTCGGTCGAGCTGGAGGCGCTCGTGCGGACCGTGCACGGCGTCTTCGAGTCCTACGTCAAGCTCAACAAGCGCGTGCAGCCCGAGATGCTGATGGCCGTCGCGACCATCGACGACCCCGCGCGGCTCGCGGACACCATCGTCGCGCAGCTCTCGCTCAAGCTCAACGACAAGCAGGCGATCCTCGAGACGGCGTCCGCCGCCAAGAGGCTCGAGAAGCTCTACGAGCTGATGCAGGGGGAGATCGAAATCCTCCAGGTCGAGAAGAAGATCCGCACCCGGGTCAAGAAGCAGATGGAGAAGACGCAGAAGGAGTACTACCTCAACGAGCAGATGCAGGCGATCCAGAAGGAGCTCGGGGAGCGCGACGAGTTCAAGAACGAGATCCAGGAGCTCGAGGACAAGATCAAGGCGAAGAAGCTCTCCAAGGAGGCGGCGCTCCGCTGCAAGAAGGAGCTCAAGAAGCTGAAGATGATGTCTCCGATGAGCGCCGAGGCGACCGTCGTCCGAAACTACATCGACTGGATCCTGTCGCTGCCGTGGGGCGAGTTCACGACCGACAAGCTCGACATCAAGGAGGCGGAGAAGATCCTCGACCAGGACCACTACGGGCTGCGAAAGGCGAAGGAGCGCATCCTCGAGTACCTGGCCGTTCAGGCGCTCGTCAGCAAGATCAAGGGGCCCATCCTGTGCCTGGTGGGGCCGCCGGGCGTCGGCAAGACCTCGCTCGCGAAGTCGATCGCGCGCTGCACCGACCGCCGCTTCGTGCGGCTCTCGCTCGGCGGCGTGCGCGACGAGGCCGAGATCCGCGGCCACCGGCGGACGTACATCGGCGCGCTGCCCGGCAAGATCATCCAGTCGCTCAAGAAGGCCGGCTCGGGGAACCCCGTCTTCCTGCTCGACGAGGTCGACAAGATGTCGACCGACTTCCGCGGCGACCCCTCGTCGGCGCTGCTCGAGGTCCTCGACCCGGAGCAGAACCACACCTTCAACGACCACTACCTCGACCTCGACTACGACCTCTCGCGGGTGATGTTCATCTGCACGGCGAACACCCTGCACGGGATTCCGCTGCCCCTTCAAGACCGGCTCGAGATCATCCGCCTCGCGGGCTATACCGACCTCGAGAAGATGGCGATCGCGCGCCGCTACCTCGTGCCGAAGGAGCGCGAGGCGAACGGCGTCTCCGACGTCGACGTGACGTTCACGCCCCAGGCGCTCAAGACCATCATCCACACCTACACGAAGGAGTCGGGGGTGCGGAGCCTGGAGCGGGAGATCGCCGCGATCTGCCGCAAGATCGCAAAGGACGTCCTCGAGAAGGGCAAGGACCGCAAGGTCGTCGTCACCTCGAAGCGGCTGACCCGCTACCTCGGCCCGCCCCGCTACCGCTACGGCGTCGCGGAGGCCCACGACCAGGTCGGCCTCGTGACCGGGCTCGCGTGGACCGAGCTCGGCGGAGAGCTTTTGACCACCGAGGTCACGGTGATGCCCGGCAAGGGCAAGCTCATCATCACCGGCAAGCTCGGCGAGGTGATGCAGGAGTCGGCCCAGGCCGCGATGAGCTATGTCCGATCGCGGGCCGAGCGCTTCGGCCTCGACAAGAAGTTCAACGAGACGAGCGACGTGCACATCCACGTGCCCGAGGGCGCCATCCCGAAGGACGGCCCTTCGGCCGGCATCACCATGGCGACCGCGCTCGTCTCCGCGCTGACACGCATCGCCGTCCGCAAGGACCTCGCGATGACCGGCGAGATCACCCTGCGCGGCCGGGTGCTGCCGATCGGCGGCCTCAAGGAAAAGGCGATGGCCGCCCACCGGGGCGGCATCCGCACGATCCTGATCCCCAAGGAGAACGTGAAGGACGTGCGCGAGATCCCGAAGAAAGTCCGCGCGGAGATGCGGATCGTCCCGGTCGAGCACATGGACGAGGTGCTCCGCGAGGCGCTGATCCTCGAGAACCCCGACGCCTTCTTCCGCGCGCCCGAGGCCAGCGCGCCCGCGGCCGCCACGCCGCCCCCGAGTCAGCCGGCGGCCTGACGCGCCTCAAGGCGCGGCGCACCACCAGTTCGGGTACTGGCAGTTGCTGCCGCAGCTTCCTCCGCCACAGGTCTGCGGCGTCGTCCCCGCGTTGCAGGAGCACGAGTAGCCCGCGTCCGTCACCCCGCAGGTCGAGTTCGACGGGCAATAGACACCAGCGTCAGGGCATTCGACCGAGAAGTTGAGTGGCCCGCAGGGACCCGGCTGGAGCTTCCCGCAGCGCCAGGACCCCTCGTTGGCGCAGTTGTTTGCTCCGTTCAATCCGCAGACGCCGCCGTCGCAATCGAGCGCCTGGTAACCCGAGGCGCAGCCGCAGTTCGGATTGGTGGCGCCGCAACTGCCGTTCGTCGGGCAGAGCCAGATCGTGCCGGCAGACCCACACTGGAGGGTGAAATCCACGGTGCCGCAGACGATCGCGCCACCCGAGGATCCCCCGCTGGTCGAGCCGCCGCCGGTCGAGCCTCCGGAACTCGTCGAACCGCCGCCGCTCGACGTCGTACCCGTGCCCGAAGTCGAACCGCCTCCGCCGCTCGACGTCGACGAAGCAACCCCGCCGGTCGAGCCGCCGGCGCCTGCGGCCTGGCAGACGCCGCCGACGCAGACCTCGCCCGGTGCGCAGACGGGGCAGCCGCCCCCCGAGCTGCCGCCCTGTGCGCCACCCGTCGACGACCCGCCGCCCACTACGAGTCCGCCGCCCGAGCCGCTCCCGCTCGAAGACGCACCGCCGCCCCCGGAGTCGTCCCCTCCGCTCCCGCCGCTCGGCGCGCTGCACGCCACCAGCGCCGCGCCCAGCACGGCCATCGCCAATCGCAGCCCCATTCGTCTACGGCGCTACCATGCACCCCGGGAAGCGGTCAACGCGACGGCACGATCGCCTGGACGGCTCCGGTCGATGGCCGCTCGCCCTTCACCGCGGGGAGGGCGAGGAGCTTGCGCGTGACGGAGGAGAGACCGAGGTCGGTGAGGTCGGCGGCCGCGACGAAGCGGGCCTCGACGTAGCCTCGCGGCGAGGCCGGCGCGCGCGCCCGGCCGTGCCCGGTCGCGGCGAACGCGACGACGCGGAGGTCGCGATGGGTGAGTTGCTGCGACACCTCGCCCAGCCGCTCGCCGACCGCGACCCGGGCGCCGAGACCGTCGCGCAGCCAGCCGGCGAGCGCCTCGGCAATGTCGCCGCCGTCGCGGGCCGCCGACACCTCGACGGCGGGCAGTTCCCAGAGGCCGCCGAAGAGGCCTCGCGGGGGGCGGCGCGCGAAGAGCAGCCGCCCGCGCGCGTCGCGCCAGACGGCCGCCGCGAGTGTCATCGGCCGCCGGGCCGGCCGCTCGCGCGGCGGCGGGATGGCCTCCTGGAGCCCCAGGGCTCGCGCCCGGCACGGCGCGCTCCAGGGGCAGAGCAGGCACGCGGGCGAGGCCGGCGCGCAGAGCGTGGCCCCGAGCTCCATCACGGCCTGGTTCAGCTCCGACGGGGGCGCCGCAGCGAGCAGCGGGCGCGCCGCTTCCCGCAGGAGCTTCTCCGCCGCGGCCCGGGGAGCGGACAGCCCGGTGAGGCGGGCGTAGACGCGGACTGCGTTCCCGTCGATCGCGGGCTCGGGCAGCCCGAAGGCGATCGAGCCGACCGCCGCAGCCGTGTACGGGCCGAAGCCGGGAAGCTCCCGCAGCCCCTCGATCGACCGGGGGAATCCGCCACGCGCGACGACGGCCTTCGCGGCCGCGTGCATCGACCGGGCGCGGGCGTAGTAGCCGAGCCCCGACCAGCGCGCGAGCACCGCCGGAAGCTCCGCCGCCGCGAGCGCCTCGATGGTCGGGAAATCGCGCAGGAAGCGGACGTAGTAGCCGAGGACCGTCTGCACCTGCGTCTGCTGGAGCATGACCTCCGAGACCCAGATCGCGTACGGGTCCCGGCTCCCGCGCCAGGGCAGATCGCGCTTCGCGCGCTGGTACCAGTCGAGCAGCGCGGCGGCGAGGCGTGCGGGCGTCTCGGGAAGTCTCGGCAACCTTCGGTCGAGGCGCGATGACCCGTCACCCGGTCGCTCTCCGCGGGCAGGGGAAGGGGCCTTTCTCCTCCCCTCTCCCCCGGCGGGGGAGAGAGCGGGTGAGGTGGCTTTCGTCGACACTACGGTGTGAGCGGACAGCCGGCCGGGCCGAGGCTCCCGGCGATCGTGAGGTAGCCGCCGTCGGCCGCCCGGTGCGGGGTGAAGGTGAACTGGGGCGGCAGCGCGCCACCGTCGGGCAGCGGCACGGACGACGCGATCCAGTGGAGGGTTCCGGCCCACCAGAGGTCGCAGGTCTGTGGAATCTCCAGGGCGACCGGCGCCCCGGCGTCGAGCTCGGCGCCCTCGACGAACGTCCGGAGCTGCGCGGTCGCGACCGGCAGGCACTCCCCGCTCTGACAGACGGCGTAGCCCGCATCGGCATCGCAATCTGTATCGGTGCCGCACGGCCCCCCCACGGCGTTCGCGACGAAGTAGTGGACGAGGACGTCGTAGTCGGCGCCCGGCTCGGGGTGCGAGAGGTTCGCGATGTCGAGAGGCTCGCTGCGCAGCGGGGCGTACTCGAACTGCGCGGCGAGGAGCGGGTCGTCGAAGTCCCGCACGCCCGCGTCGTCCGGCGCGCCCCAGTCGACGAAGGATGGATAGCCCACGCAGGGAAAGGCGCCGCTCGCCTCGTCCGCCGCCGGCAGGCAGTTGCAGTAGTAGCAGTCGGCGGACGGGCTGCCGGCGAGCGGGCGGGGGTCGCTGCCCGGGCCGGCGTCCGGCACGCGGACGAGGTGGAGGTCGAGGTCGACGGGCGCCGGGCTCTGCCAGCTCACCTCGAACGAGAGGTCGTCGTGCGGGACGGCGTCGACGGTCACGGAGGCCTGCGCGGTCAGCCCGGCGGAGTCCGTGAACGACACGGTCACGGTGTAGAGCCCGGCGACGTCGAATGTCAGCTTCTGCTCCTCGGGGTGGCCGCTCACCGGGGCGAGGGCGGCCCGCGAACCCGGCGGTCCCGCGAGGGCGAACTGGAAGTGGAGGTTCGTCCCGTCCTGCGGGTCGGACGAGCAGCCCGTCTGCGTCTCCGCCGTGAACGTCGCGGTGTCGAGCGGCCCGGGCGGCACGACTCCGGGCTGCGCCGAGAGGGATTGCGCCGGATCGATCTGCGGCGGGACGATCTCGTGGCCGTCGGCGTAAGTGATGGCGTCGATGCCGAGGCACGCCGAGGGCTGTCCCGGGGGCTGGCCGTTTCCGGCGAGCGCGAGCACCGCAGGCTTCCCGCCGAGCCGCGGATCGTCGGCCGTCACCTCGAAGGTCCCCGCGAGCGCGCCGCTCTGCCGCGGCACGAGCAGTAGGTGGAGGACCTCCGACTCGCCCGAGGTGGCGGAGAGCGGAAACGGCGTCGCGACGTGCTCGACGATCTGGAACCCCGCGTCGAGCGCGGCCCCGTCGAGCGCGAGCGAGGCGATCTGGAGCGGCACGTCGCTTCGGTTGACGACGTCGATCTCCTGGGGCTGCGACTGGCCCTGGAAGGCAACGGTCCCGAACTGGACGGTGACGCCACCGTCGGAGAGGCACTGCTGGCTCGTCGGGGTGTCGGCCCAGCAGAGGTCGAGCCGCTGCGCGGCGGCGCGCCCGGTCAGCGCGACGAGCGTCGAGGGATGCTGCGGGTCGTCGGAGGTCACCGTGATCGTCGCGGTGTCGATCTCGTCGCCGGGCGGGATGGGGTTCGGCAGCAGCGGCGCGTACGTCACCGTGAAGAGCTGCGCGCCCCCGCTCGGGATGTCGACCGGGCTCTCCGCCGCGGGCGAGACGGTGAAGAGCGCGGCCTTCGGCCCGGAGATCGCGACGCTCACGTGGGCATCGACGGTGCTCTGCGAGACCACCTGGAACGTCTGGGCCGCGGTCGCGCCGAAGGCGGTCGCAGGGAAGTTCAGCCCCGTCAGGGCCTGGCCGCCGGTCGATTCGACCGCGGTCGCGGGCGGGACGCTCTGAACGGGCCCGCCGCGGCAGCAGCCCGCGGCGAGCAGGAGCACCGACGCCGCTTTGGAGCCCCGTCCCATCGCTCAGCCGGCGGCGAGCGCCTCGAAGACGTTCGGGCCGCGGTGGCGGATGGCATCGACCAGTCCGCCCTCCCGGCGCAGCGCGGTCACGACCGGGCTCGGCGGCGTGGCCGCGAAGCCCTTCCCGCTCGGGACGTGGACGACGCGGCCCTCCGCGAGGTCGATCTCGAGCGGTTCGCCGTCCTTGGCCAGCGCGTGGAAGGCCGGGTCGACGACCTGGAGGAACGGCAACCCCTCGTTGACGAGGTTTCGCTTGTGGATGAAGGCGAAGGACTTCGCGATCACCGCGGCGACGCCCGCGCCGGCGAGCGCCCAGACGGCCTGCTCGCGCGAGCTCCCGCTGCCCCAGCCGCTCCCGGCGACGACGACGCTCTCGCCCCGGCGCACCCGCTCCCCGAAATCCGGACGGACGTGGTGGAAACACGCGCGACCGAGCTCCGGGAGCGAGGTCAGGTGGCAGAACTCTCCGGGGATGATGGCGTCGGTGTCGACGTCGTCGCCGAAGCGCTGCACCCGTCCCGAGATGCGCGCCCCCGTGGCGGCGCCGGTGCTCGAGACGTGCGCGGGCGCGGCCGTGGCCGAGAGCTGCGGTTCGGCGTGGCGGACCTCGGGCACGCGCACCGTCGCGTCCCTTCCGAGCAGCTTCGCGAAGCGGGCCTGGTCGACGCGCGCGAGCAGCGGCCGCGGGTCGGCGAGCTTCATCTGGATCGACGAGGCCGCGACGGTGGCCGCGGAGGCGAGGTGCGCGAGCGATCCCTCGCCCATCCGGTTCTTGAAGTTGCGGTTCTGCGACGAGAGCCAGACCTCGCCCTTGCCGGCCTTCTCGCTCGCGACGCCCAGGCACATGCTGCAACCCGGCGGTCCGATGCGGAATCCCGCGCGCTCGTAGTGGGCCCACAGTCCGCGCTCGCGCAGCCGGCCCTCGATCGCGAGGTCGCCGGGGACGACCAGCCGTCTCGAAGTCGGCGCGGGCGCGCCCGCGGCGAGCGCCTGCTCGAGCACCAGCGCGCCGAGGACCAGCTCCTCCTCGGTCGTCGTGCAGGCGCCGATGAAGCAGCCGTCGAGCGCCATCCCCGCGACCGCCGTCGCGTCGACGACGTTGTCGGGCGAGAAGGGCTTCGCGACCTGCGGGGCGAGCCCGTCCAGTTCGATCGGGTGGCGGGCGACGTACGGCGCGTCGTCGTCGGCGCGGAACCAGCGCCGGGTGTCGTTGTAGCCGCGCCGCCCGGCGAGCCAGGCGGCGACGGTCTCGTCCGGCTCGAAGATCCCGTTGAGGCCGCCGAGCTCCGCGGTCATGTTCGAGATGGTGAAGCGGACGTCCGTCGAGAAGTCGCGCACGGCCGGGCCGCGGTATTCGACCGAGCGCTCCATCGCGACCGTGTTGCGCTGCAGGAGCCCGAGCGTGCGCAGGACGACGTCCTTGCCGCCGATCCCGAACGGCAGTTTCCCGCGGTACTCGACCGAGATCGCCTCGGGAACCTCGATCCAGCTCTGCCCGAGCACCATCGCGGCGGTGATGTCGGCGCCTCCGAGGCCGATGGCGAAAGCGCCCATGCCGCCGTGCGACGAGGTGTGGCTGTCGGCCCCGAGCACGACCTCGCCGGGCTGCACCAGCTCCCGGTAGAACTTCGTGTGCAGGATCGTCTGGTTCGCGTCGTAGAAGTGGCGGAGCTTGCGTTCGGCCGCGAAGTCGCGCGAGAGCTTCACGAGCTTCTGGGTGCGGGCGTCGGAGGCGAGCGTCACCGGGTCGACGGTGTGGTCGACCGCGAGGAAGAAGCGGTCGGGGTCGTGGAGCGGCGGCCGGCCCAGCCGCTCGTACGTCCGGTCCATGCCGTTCCAGGCCAGCTCGCTCGCGATCGTCCAGTCGACGCGGATCTGGAGCACGTCCCCTGCCGCGACCCACGGCCGCGGCAGCCCCACGGCGTGGTCGGCGAGGATCTTCTGCGTCAGCGTCATCGGCTTGCGCGGTGCGGTCATCGTTCACCCGGTGTGGCGGGCGCGTCGCGGCGCCCGAGAGGAGCGGGCAAGCCTAGCCCGCTCGCGGTGGGGCCGCAACCCGAGGCAGCGGCGTCTGCCAGGCGCCGAAGAGGCGCACGCGGCGGCCGGGGCGCAGCTCGGAGCTTCGGTAGAGCGTCCCGCGCCAGACGATGCCTCCGCGCATTGCACCGACGATTCCCGCCCGCACGACCATGGCGGCCGACAGGACGGCGCCGGGGAAGAGGAGGAGCGCGGTGGCGGCGGGTGCGCCCGCCCAGACGTCGAGCGCGGCACTGCCGGCTGTCGCGAGGGCGGCCGTGGCGATGACGAGCGCCCGCAGGCCTGGCACGGGGGTGGGCAGGAGCCCCAGGAAGAGCCCCAGCTCGGTGACGAGCGAGAACGCCGCCGCGCCGAAGGCGACGCTCGCACGGTGGTCGCACAGCGAGAACGCCGCGCGCTCGGCGCCGACGACCGCCGTCCAGAAGCTCGGGTACCACTCGACCTCGACGAGGTCCTGCGCGGCGGCGAGGCCGCAGCGCGCGCCGATCCGCTTGAAAAGCAGGCCGAGGCCCGCGTCGTCCACGGGCTCGAGCCGCAGCCAGTCGAAGCCGCCCGCGCGCTGCCACGTGGAGCGCCGGACGAGGTTGAAGGCCCCGATGCCCAGGTAGGCCCGCGAGCGCGGATCCTCGACCTCCCAGAGCCGGAACTGCAAGGCGATCGAGCGGATGACGCCCGAGAGCAGCGCCGTCAGCAGCAGGCCGCGATGGACCACCCGCGGCAGCACCGCGAGAAGGTCGAGGTCGCGTGCCTCCGCGACGGCGACGGCGCGGCGGAGCGTCCCCGGCTCGACGTGCACGTCTGCGTCCGAGAAGAGCAGCCACTCGCCGGTCGCCGCGCGGCCGCCCAGCTCGAGCGCGTTGAGCTTGCCGAGCCAGCCCGGGGGCAGCTCGGTCACGTGGACGGCCCGCACCCGCGGATCCTCGGCCGCGATCGCATCGGCCACGCGCCCGGTCCCGTCGGTCGAGCGGTCGTCGACCACGATCACCTCGAGGTCGGGGTAGTCGTCGGTGAGTCGGGAGCGGAGCGCGGGCCCCAGGGCCGCCTCTTCGTTGCAGGCGGGCACGACCAGGGTGAGCCGGGGCCAGCGCGCCGGCGCCGGGGCCGGCAGATCGGCGAGCCGCTTCACCGCCCGGCGCACCTGGGCAAAGCGCACGACCACGAGGAGCCAGTAGCCGCAGCTCGCGAGCGCCACCCCCGCGAAGAGGATCCGCATGTCGTCCGACACTTACCGCAACGCGGCGGAGCGCACCATGCGATCGCACGGGCCCCACGCCACGAACCGTCCGGGTGCGCCGGGTTGCGGGCGAGCGTCACCGCGACCACGACCGTCGACGACGACCTCGCGCGGCGTGTGTCGGGCCCGAAACAGGCTGTATTCGACCTCGCGCACGCTGCGTACGACCCGATGCAGGCTGCGCGAGGCCCCGTGCAGCGAGAGCGAGGGCCGACGCACCCTGCACGCGGCCCGACGCAGGCACAGCGAGGCCCCGTGCAGCGAGAGCGGGGGCCGACGCACCCTGCACGCGACTCGACGCAGGCCCAGTGACGCACCGTACAGCGAGAGCAGAGGCCGACGCACGACCCGACGCGGGCCGTGCGAAGTCGAAAGCGGCCCACGGCTCAGAGCGCGAGCAGTGCGCGGACGGTGCTCGCGATGTCGACGAGCTTCGCCGGCTTGCCGATGCAGGCGTCCGCCCCGGCCGCGATCGCGTCCTCGCGGTCCCTCGGCCCCGAAAAGCCGCTGACGGCGACGATGTGGGGACGCGGCTCCGCGGACAGCGCGCGGATCTCCCGGATCAGCTCGATGCCGTTCATCCCGGGCATCTGTAGGTCGGTCATCACCAGGTCGGCGGGCCGCTCGCGGAGCATCTCGAGCGCGGCTTGCGCGCGAAGGGCGACGCGGACGTCGATGAGCCGCCGCTCCCCGGGCGCGAGATCCTCGGCCGCCCGCACCGCGTCCTGGAACAGCTCGAGGCAGAGCCGGCTGTCGTCGACGATGATCATCCGGTAGGGCTCGGTGCGCTTCGGCTTTCCGCCGGGGCCACGCTCCGCGGCGGACGAGAGGCGTTCGAGGTAGGCGCGCGCGTCCGGCGCCCCCTCGGCCATGCGGACGCCGATGCCGGCGGGAACGCCCGGGGAGGCCCGACGAACCCAGGTGACCTGCGCGCTGATCTCGAGCGGGGCGAGCAGGTCGGGGAACGACAGCTCGAGCCGCACGGGCTGGCCGACCTGCGCGGACATCTCGGTCTGGACGAAGAGGCCGCCCCGGCTCAGGTTTTCGGTGCAGTCGGGCCACTGGTCCGGATTCTCGGGCCAGCGGACCTGCAACACCATCGGGTAACGTCGGTCGACGCGTCGTTCCACGCCCGGCACTGGGATTTCCTCCTCCTCGGGGTTGTCACGATCATCTTCGCCGAACGGACGCGCGAGCGCAAACTATTCGCCTGCCCGGGGCGGCGGAGCGTCAGGTGGCTCGGGCGCGACGTTCCCGGACCGGCGGCCCGGCGACGGGAGAGGATTCGTTCACACGGGCTCAGTGGAGCAGCTTTTCGGCCGTCACGAAGCGCGGCTCGATGTCGACCGGTATCTTGCCCAGCTTGTCGAGCGCGCACTTCTCCTCCGGGCGGACGACGCCGTACTTCGCGAGCAGCGCCTCGGCCTTGGCGCGGTCGCCCTCCGCCTGCAGCGTCATGATCTCGTGGGTGAGGCTCGCGACCGCCCCTTTCACCTTCGCCATGTCCACGTCGAAGCGGCAGCCCGGCGCCACCGTGAAGGCGCCCGCGTCGAGCAGGTAGTTGAGCTGAAGCGCTTGCCCCTTGCCGTGGGCCTCGTTGAGGCCGAAGCGGAGCGTCCGGAAGGCCGACGCGAGGAAGGTCGGGTACATGGTGGCCTCGAGCGACTTCGGCAGCACGCCCGAGTCGACGAGCTTCTGCAGCGCCCAGAGGCCCGAGATGTCCGCCTTGGCCTCCTCGATCGTCCCGTAGTCCGAGCCGAGCGCCTCGCGCACCGTGCGCTTGCCGCCCGGCGGCGCTTCGTGGGGCCCCAGGCCGTGCATCAGCTCGTGCATGAGGATGTGGGTGAAGAATGCCTCGAAGCTGACCTTCCCGCGGACCGCCGGCGCGAGCACGACCTTCGCGATCGGCCGCAGCACCTTCTCGAACTTCGCCTCCTGGACGTTGCGGAGGAGCACCCGCTTCGTCCCCTTCTCGCGGGTCACCTCCTCGTCGTTGGGGAGGTCGTAGGCGGCCGTCTGGACGCCGTGGTTCGCGTCGCCCGAGGCGAACACCTCGTCGACGACCTTGATGGGCGAGGCTGCGCCGAGCTTGGGGTTGCGGTAGACGGGCGCGATGGGCAGGGCGTCCTCGAGCCCCTGGAGCTTCGCTCCCATCTCGGCGAGCTTCCGGCTCTCGGCCGGATCGACGACGTTGATGAACGCCTCGAACGCGGCCTTGAAGTTGAACCAGCCGTCCTCGTAGGTCTCGTAGGGGCCGATGGTCGGCTCGACCTCGGAGTCGAGCGCGAGCCAGTCGACCTCGCTCGGCCGGTAGTCGTTCGTGCGGAAGGCCTTCGCGCGGGCGCGCAGGAACGTCGCGAGGCCCGCGTTCCTCGTGGCGGCCGCGGCCTCCTCGAGGTCGGTCGAGACGAGCGCGAGCTCGGGGGCGTAGACCTCGCTGTAGGGAATCCAGAGCAGATGGCCGGACGGGTCTCGGCGCGCGACCGTGTAGAAGCTCGTCGCCTCGTCCTTCATGGGCCCGGTCGAGGCGAGGAGCTGCTGCACCTCGCCCTTCGCGTCGGCCGGGTAGAACGTCGCCTCCGGCGGCTTCGGGGGAACGCCCGGCAGGAAGGGCGCGTCGTTCTCGAGCCGGTTCCACGGCCCCTTGTTCATCAGGAAGAAGTGAAGGCGCGCCTTGCCGAGCGGAGTTTGGTCCTGGGAGAGCTGGTAGAGCAGGTCGACGTTGCCGCCCCAGACCTGCCGAAGGAAGAGCGCGTCGAGCTTCTTCGCCGCGCGCACGAGCGCGGCCAGGGCGGCCCGCTCCGAGGGCGGTAGCCCGGAAAGGTTGGCCGTGATGTCGGTCGGGGCGAGGCGCGCGAGCTGGGAATCGATCTGCGCGTGGTTGGGGAGGGAAGCGGCGAGGGCGAGGGACAGGAGGGCCGAGAGCATGGCCGGCCGTATAGCAGCGTTCGAGCGGACGGTGTAGGGTTCGATGGACGAGGTCGCGCCATCGGACGAACCCTTCCCGGTCTTCTCGCGGCGGCGGTCCTCGCGGCCGGCGGCTGCAATGCGCACGGCGCACCGCCCGACGGCGGCGGGGAGGGAAGCTCGAGCGGCACGGCCTCGGGAGGCTCGACCGGCCTGGGAGCCAGCTCGGGAGGGACGACTTCGGGCGGTGCCACGGCCACGAGCAGCGGCAGCACCGGGGGAGGGTCGAGCGGCGCGGGCTCTGGAGGCTCGACGGGCGGCGCCACCTCGGGCGGGACGACGTCGGGCGGGACGACGTCGGGCGGCGCCACGGCCACGAGCGGCGGCAGCATCGGGGAAGGCTCGAGCGGCACGGGCTCCGGAGGGACCTCCGGCGGGGGCGGGCCCTGCGGCGGTATGGCGATGGTGTATTACGGCAGCCTTGCGGCGGACTTCGCCCGAATCGCCGCCGTCCCCCCGCAGGTCCTCGTTCCGGGCAGCCTCCAGATGGTGCAGCTCTACGCCCCCGAGTTGCACGACGCGGGCGTCGAGGTCCTCGCCTACGTCCCCACCTGGTGGGCCGGGACGCAGTCGCCGTCCGGCACGACCGTCGGATCCCCGGGGGCGCTCGCGGACGTCGAGGCCCAGGTCGACGCGGCGATGGACGCCGGCGCCGACGGCATCTTCTTCGACCAGGCGAGCAGCGACGCGATGGCGGGCACGCCGGAGGGGAGCTACTACGCGCAGCTCCGGCAGTACGTGAAGGGCTACGGGGCCGGCAAGGTCGTCGCGGTGAACCCGGGCGTTGCCGCGCCCGATCCCTCCTGCTTCGCCGTCGCGGACATCGTCTGTCTCGAGTGCGGCTGGTCGTCGTTCTCGGCCGCGGGCTACCCGGGCATCGGGTCCGAGCGGGTGTGGGGCCTCGATTCGGCGGGAGACTGCCGCAACTTCGACGGCGGCGAGGCGCAGGCGGTCGCCGACACGGCATCGGCGCGCGCCCTCGGGGTCGGCCGGTTCTACGCGACCGACGCCTACACGGATTTGCCGGCCTGGTACGAGTCCTACGCCGCCTCCGCCTCCGTCTGCCGCTGACGGGCATCAGCCCCCGGCCTCCCATGGCTGGCGGGCGAGGAGGTCGCGGACCCGGGTTTCGCCGCGGGCAACGGGGCCCGCGGCGGCGTCGGCGATGCGCCAGGCGATGCTGCCGCGGCCGAGCGGCTGGGACTCGAAGAAGATGCAGCGCAGTTCGCCCGGCGCGAAGCCGCACTGGGACTGGATCGCCTCGAGCAAGCGCTCGTGGTGCAGGTGCCCTTCGCCGAAGTTCCAGCCGAGGGCGAGGCCGGCGACGATCTCGCCGTCCATCCAGGTGAAGTCCTCGAAGCGGTCGACGGCTTTCGGCAGGAGCGGCGGCAGCAGCCGGCCGTGCAGGTGCATGAGGCGGAATCCGACGACCTTGGAGAGCAGGCCGACGGCGGTGGCGCGATCGTAGAAGCGGCCGAGCTGGTCGTGGACCCAGCCGCTGCTCTTGACGAGCCGCGCGAGCTTCTCGTGGGTGTCGCCGCGGAAGAGCCAGACCGAGCCGGCCCAGTTGCCGGCGTAGTAGCGCATCGCGAGCAGGAACGAGATCCGGTCGGGGAAGAGGTTGCCGAGGAGCGGGAGGGCGATCAGCATGACCGCGAGGAAGGCGACGAGCCACGGGGGTCCGGCGGCGGCGATCGAGACACCGGGGTGGGCCCAGAAGAGGGCGAGGCCGCCGTAGACGACCGCGACGTTCCACTCGAGGGGGACGCCCATGGGGACGCTGCTCGTGACGTAGCCGTGGAGCACGGCCATGAGCGCCACGGCGATCAGCGGCGCCTCGCCGAGCGGCGTCGCGAGGAAGGCGAGCGGTACGGCCAGCTCGAGCGCGGTGCCGGCGTGGGACATCAGCGTCGCGAGGGCCGACGGCCGCAGGTCCCCGGGGTAGTTCCGGTACATGGCGCGGCGCAGCGCCGGGATGCGGGTGAAGGGCCCGTTGCTCACCATCACCGCGACGACGGCCGGGAAGTGGGGGCCGAGCTTCGAGACGCCGGCCCAGATCCAGAGGGCGAGCTGCACCGCCTTGGCCCCCGCGATCCAGACGGGCATGAACGCGAAACAGACGGTCATCGTCCAGTAGTGCTCGGCACGCGCCGCGAGGAAGAGCGTCACGTCGAAGAGCCCGCAGAGCGGGACGAGCGCGGCGATCGGCAGGAAGTCGCGCGCGTTCGGCGCGGGCAGCAGCAACAGCCGCAGCGCCGCGGCGAGGAGCGCGGCGTAGACGGCGACGTCGAGAAGGCTGCGCCTGCTGCCGCCGGCGAGCGGCAGCCGCGGGAAGAGCGCCAGCTTCGTCGTCCCGGGCCGCAGGAAATAGAGGAAGCCGCCGACGGGCGGGAAGTAGCGGCCGGTGAGCGGCCCGCTGCCGCAGCCGAAGCCCATGACCTCGAAGAGCAGGCTCCAGACGATCGCTTTCTGGAACGCGAGCGGGGAGAGCCACCACGTCGCAATTGGCCCGTGGAGCGCGGGGCTGCGCCCGCAGAAGAAGAGCCAGCCCGCGATGTAGAGGCCGATCTTCAGGGCGTAGGCGGCGAAGATGGCGGGCGGCGTGCCGTAGCCCTGGAGGGCCCACGCCTGGCAGACGGAGCGCGCACGCTCGGCGAAGGGCGCGCGCTCCCACTCGAGCGGATCGTACGGGGGAGGGGTCGGATCGAGGAGCCCCACCCGCCCAGGATACCGCACGGGATTGCCGTCGGGTGAGAGGGCGGCGGAATCCCGTCGCGCGCCGGTGTCACGGCCCGCGGGTCTGCGCAGTTCGTTGTTTACATTTTGTAACAGAGGCGCTAACGTCTTCACTCGGTGGGGGGCGGCCAACGTTGAGGCGCGGTAGCGCCCGGAGGGTTCGATGGCCGCATCGGGCTGGAAGCGGAAGGGTGGCGACGCCGCGAGACCGTTGAACCGCCGATACGAGGCGCTCGCCGCCCTCGTCCTCGCGTTCTCGCTCGGAAGTTGCTGTTGCGGGGTGACCCCGCCGAAGCCGGCCTGCGTCTCCTCGCTCGACCCGACGGAATTCCAGCCCTGCACGCCGGGGCATGGCCCGAACTGCGGGCCCGGCCTCGTCTGCGTCCAGGACCCGCTCTTCCGTGGCACGTTCTGCGAGTACCCGTGCACCTCGACGCCCGACTGCCCGGATCTCGCCACCGCTTGCGTGGCCGGGAGCTGCTCGCCCAACTTCTGCGGGCCGCGCTCCGGTCGCGACGGCGGCCCGCCGAACGGCACCTTCGACGGGGTCTGCAACGCGGCGTCGATCGGCGATGGTACGTGCGTTCCGATCTACGACCGCGATGCGGGAACGCTCTACGGCTTCTGCTTCCAGGCGGGATCCGCGCTCGGGAGCTGCAACGCGGGTGCCCGAACCCGCTGCGGCGCGGCCAGCTCGATCTGCCAGCCGGGCTGGGTCTGCGACACCGACTCGGTCTGCCTCCAGCTCTGCGAGCCCGGCAGCACGAGCTGCGGCGCCGCGGCCTGCGAGGCGCAAGATCCTTACTACGGGGTTTGCGGCGCCGGGCAGTCGGGGGCCGCGGAGTTCTCCGCCTGTGGAGGCGGCGCGCCCGATTGCGCGAACGGGCTGACCTGCCGGAACGATCCCTCCTTCTCGGTGAGCGTCTGCGAGTACGCCTGCACGGTGACGACCGATTGCCCGGATCTCTTCGCGATCTGCTCGAACGGTTACTGCACCTACGACTTCTGCGGCGAGGGAACCTCCAACGGGACGTGGGACGGCACGTGCACGGTGGTCCAGGGCAACGACGGGACTTGCTGGCCTCTCTACGATCCCGACGCGGGTACGGCGGTCGGCGTCTGCGTCCAGGGCGGCAACGCGACCGGCAACTGCGACCCGAACGGATTGACGCGGCAGGCGCCGCCGAGCTCGGTCTGCGAGCCCGGGGCGCTCTGCGGTAGCGACGCGACCTGCCTCTGGCTGTGCGGCACGGGCGGTGGGAGCTGTCCGGCGGGCACCACTTGCTCTCAGCAGGATCCCACCCTGGGCCTCTGCCTGGGCTCGTCCGGCGGTGGGGCGTTCTGCCCGGGTGGGGAGACCGCATGCAACGGTTCGTGCGTCGACACCACCTCGGACAACGCGAACTGCGGTGGCTGCGGTTTCGCGTGCCCGTCGGGGTCGAATTGCACCGGGGGAACTTGTGGCTGCGCGGCGGGCGAACTCTACTGCGGCGGGCGCTGCGTAAATCCACTGTCCGACCCCTCCAACTGCGGGGCCTGTGGCGCTCTCTGCGCGTCGGGACAGACCTGCTCGAGCGGCGTTTGCCTCGCTGGGTCGGCGGGTTGTCCGTCCAACATCGTGAACTGCTCGGGCCAGGAGGTCGACCTGAGCTGGGACAGCAACAACTGCGGGAGCTGCGGCAACGTCTGCACGGGCGGCGCCTGCTCCTGCGGCGTCTGCCCGGCCCCGCCGCCCCCGTCGCCTTGCCAGCCGAACTGGGTGAACTGCGGCGGCAACAGCGTCGACCTCGATTCGGACAACAACAACTGCGGGGGCTGCGGCAATGTCTGCACGGGAGGCGGTTGCTCGTGCGGAAGCTGCCCGGCCTCCCTTCCCCCGACGGGTTGCCAGCCGGATATTGCGAATTGCGGCGGCCAGAACGTCAATCTCACCTCTGATCAGAACAACTGCGGGGCGTGCGGGAGCTACTGCCAGTACAACTGCTGGTGCGGCACGTGCCCGCCGCCGCCGCCACCACCTCCTCCTCCGCCACCACCCCCGCCGCCGCCGCCACCCCCTCCTCCCCCTCCGTGACCCCGGGGAAAGCTCCTCGCGAGCCCGGCGACGCACCTGTCGGGTGCAGGCAGAGGAGCGGCTGGCCGCACGGTGGGCTTGCCGCGAGGTCGCTCCCTATGTTAGGGAGGGTGCTCCGGCCGTGAGCCGGGGTTGAAAATTCACACACTTCCGGATCGATCCGGGGTTCCCCGAAGCGGGCGTTGATCCGTGCGGGGCCCGGGCCGAGGCGATGGAAGTGGCGGGCAGCATCGACCAAACGAGAGAAAGGCAGCGAGCAAAATGAACGAGATGCAGCAGGCCATGGCGGCGACCACGCCGTCGCAGATCACGATGAAGCAGCTCCTGGAGGCCGGGGTTCACTTCGGCCACCAAACCAAGCGCTGGAACCCGAAGATGAAGCCGTACATCTTCGGCGCGCGCAACGGCATCTACATCATCGACCTCCAGCGGACCGTGCAGCTCGCGCGGTCGGCGTTCCGGTTCGTCTCGGACGTCGTCGCCCACGGCGGTGCGGTGCTCTTCGTGGGGACGAAGAAGCAGGCGCAGGACGCGGTCGCCGAGGAGGCGAAGCGCTGCGGCCAGTTCTACGTGACCAACCGCTGGCTCGGCGGGACGCTCACGAACTTCAAGACCATCAAGGCGGGCATCGACCGGCTCAAGTCGATCGAGAAGATGGCCGAGGACGGGACGTACGAACGGCTGCCCAAGAAGGAGGTCGCAAACCTCGAGCGCGAACGGGAGAAGCTCGAGCGCAACCTCGGCGGCATCAAGGAGCTGACCAAGCTGCCGGGCTGCATCTTCGTCATCGACCCGAAGAAGGAGCACATCGCGATCCACGAGGCGCGGCGGCTCGAGATCCCGATCGTCGGGCTCGTCGACACGAACTGCGACCCCGAGGGCATCGACCACGTGATCCCGGGCAACGACGACGCCATCCGCTCGATCCGGCTGTTCGCGAGCAAGGTCGCCGACGCGGCGATCGAGGGCGCGGCGCGCTACCAGGCGATGCTCGCCGAGCGCGGCGGCGCCGAAACCGAGGAGGGCGAGTCGCGCGAGCCGCGCCGCCGGCGCGAGCGGAGCGAGGGCGGCCCGCGGGTCGACGTCGTCCGCAAGGCACCGGGGGCGGACGAGGGCGCCGCGGCGGTCGAGGAGCAGGGCGGCGGCGAGGGTGGGATGGAATCCGAGGGCGGCATGGGCGAGCCGATGGGCGAGGCCGCGGCCGCCGAGAAGAGCGAGTAGGAGACCCCCATGGAGATCAGCGCTTCGTCGGTCAAGGAGCTCCGGGAGAAGACCGGGGCAGGGATGATGGACTGCAAGAAGGCCCTCACCGAGGCCGGCGGAGACTTCGCCAAGGCCGAGGAGTGGCTGCGCCAGAAGGGGCTCGCCGCGGCGGCCAAGAAGGCGTCGCGCGTGGCCAGCGAGGGCGCCGTCGGGTCCTACGTCCACATGGGCGGCAAGATCGGGGTCCTCGTGGAGGTCAACTGCGAGACCGACTTCGTGGCCCGCAACGAGGTCTTCCAGGCCTTCGTCAAGGACGTGGCGATGCACGTCGCCGCGTCGGCGCCGCTTTACCTGAAGCGCGACGAGGTGCCGGCCGACGTCATCGAGAAGGAGCGCGCGATCTACCGCGAGCAGCTCCGCGAGCAGGGCAAGCCCGAGAAGGTCTGGGACAAGATCATCGAGGGCAAGCTGGAGAAGTTCTTCAAGGACGCCTGCCTCGTCGACCAGCCGTTCGTGAAGGACCCGGACAAGAGCATCCAACAGCTCACGACCGATCTGGTCGCGAAGATCGGCGAGAACGTCCAGATCCGGCGCTATGTCCGCTACCAACTCGGCGAAGGCCTCGGCCGCGGATAAGGGCGCATCTACTTCGTTGCTCGGTCGCTGCGATCCTCACCGTACAAAGTCGTACGGTTCCGGTTCTCGCTCGGTCGCGCCTCGTAGCTGCACCCTTCTCCACGGCCTTCGTTCATTACAACCTCAGCCGTAGGACTCGTAGTGGATGCGGTTCTTCTCGACCTTCATGCTCTGGAGGTGGGCGAGGATCGTCTCCAGGAAGCGCGGGGCGGGCTCGGTGCCCTCCCTGCGCGCGATCCGGCGCTCGAGCGCCGTGATGCCGGGGCCGCAGGCGAAGACGACCGCGCGGTGGCGATCCTCGATCAGCTCCTCGAGGAGTTGCCGGCG
>DAIDIT010000044.1 GCA_027451705.1 Pseudomonadota bacterium | reverse complement strand
TCCGTCCTCGGCGCGCCGGTCGAGATCTTCGTCCATCCGGGCACGCAGGCCTACAGCGCGGCCTCCGGCGAGAGGTTCCCGTTGCTGGTGCCGCCGCAGGTGTCGCTCGTTGCGCAGGGCGGCGTCCCCCTGGTCCGCGGTTCGGGGGCCGTGGGAAACGGCTCGAACGACCTCGCCGCGATCGCCGCCGAGGGCGGCCGCGTGGCGGGCCTCGAGCTTTCGGGCGACGGCGTGGACGAGATCATCGGGGTCGACTGCCTGGGCGGCACTCCGGCGCTGGACGCCGTCGAGATCCACGGCTTCGAGATCGGGGTCGCGGTGCGAGGGGGCAGCGCCGCCTCGCTGACCGATTGCGACCTCCACGACAACGGCGATCCGGGAGACGGCGCGGGCGTCGAGGTCGAGGGACCCGCGACGGCCGCCATCGCGGGGGGACGGCTCCACGAGAACGCGACGGGAGCCCTGATCGGTGCGCTCGGGGACGGAGCGCAGGCCGCCTTCACGGGGGTCGAGCTGGACGGCAACACCGGCGACGGGATCGAATGCCGCGGCACGGCCTCGGTCCGGCTCCGAGCGACGTACGTCCACGGCAACGCGATGGTCGGCGTGGACGTGCACGACGGCTGCGCCGCCGACCTGTCGGGGGCGGCTCCGGACGGCGGCTGCGGGGATGCGAACACCCTGGTCTGCAACGGGATCGCCGACCTCGCGACCACCTCGACCGTCGCGATCGCGGCGGATCACGACGACTGGGCGAGCGATCCTCCGAGCGGCCACGACGTCGCCGTCTCGGGCCCCGGCGCGGCGTCGGTGCTCCCGACCTGCACCCTCGCGCCGGGGAATCCGGCCCCGCCTCCGACGGGCTGCCCCTGAGCGGCGCTCCGCTTCGGCCCGGCGCGCCTCGCGCGTCGGACCGATCTGGTATAGACAGCGCCCTTCCAGGGGACCGACATGCCCGACTTCGCCCACCTCCACCTCCACACGCTCTACTCGTTGCTCGACGGAGCGATCCGGATGAAGGACCTGCTCGCGACCGTGACCGCGAAGGGCATGGACACCGTCGCGGTGACCGACCACGGCAACATGTTCGGGGCCGCCGACTTCTTCCTCCAGGCGAAGGCCGCCGGGGTGAAGCCGATCTTCGGCTCGGAGATGTACGTGGCCGGCCCGAAGGGGCGGAAGGACCGGACCGAGCGCGTCAGCAACCACCTCGTGCTCGTGGCCGAGAACCAGGAGGGTTTCGGCAACCTCCGCTACCTCGCCTCGATGGCCTACACCGAGGGGCACTACTACAACCCGCGCATCGACAAGGAGCTGCTGCGCGGCCGCACCAAGGGGCTCTACGGACTGACGGCCTGCCTCGGCGGCGAGATCCCGAACGCGTGCATGCGCGGCGACATGGACCGCGCCCGCGAGGCCGCCCGCGAGTACAAGGCGCTCTTCGAGCCGGGCCACTTCTTCCTCGAGGTCCAGAGCAACGGCCTGGCCGAGCAGGCCAAGGTCAACGCCTGCCTCGCCCAGCTCGGGGAGGAGGAGGGGCTGCCCCTCGTCGCGACCGCCGACGCCCACTACGTGAAGCCCGAGGACGCCCGCGCGCACGAGTACCTCATGTGCATCGCCTCGGGGAAGACGCTCGAGGACCAGAAGCGGCTGCGCCACGAGACCGAGCAGCTCTACATCAAGTCCGGCCAGGAGATGCTCGAGGCGCTGCCCGCCTACCCGCAGGCCGTCGCGAACGCCGCCGACATCGCCAGCCGCTGCAAGGTCGAGCTGCCGATGGGCAAGCCGATGCTCCCGCGCTTCCAGGTGCCCGACGGCTACGACGACGGCAGCTACGTCGAGAAGCTCGCCCGCGAGGGGCTCGATCGGCGCTTCGGCGAGCTGCGCTACCCCGCCGACCGCGACGCCTACCGGCGGCGCCTCGAAGAGGAACTCGCCGTCATCCGCAAGTGCGGCTTCGCGGGCTACTTCCTCATCGTGCAGGACTTCATCAACTGGGCCAAGACCCACGGCATCCCGGTCGGCCCCGGGCGCGGGTCGGGCGCCGGATCGCTCGTGGCCTACGCGCTCCGGATCACCGACCTCGACCCGATCCCCTACAAGCTCCTCTTCGAGCGCTTCCTGAACCCCGAGCGCGTGTCGATGCCGGACTTCGACGTCGACTTCTGCCAGAACCGGCGCGAGGAGGTCATCGGCTACGTCACGCAGAAGTACGGCAAGGAGAAGGTCGGCCAGATCATCACCTTCGGCTCGCTGAAGGCGCGCAGCGTCATCCGCGACGTGGTGCGCGTGCGCGGGCTGCCCTTCGCCGAGGGCGACCGGCTCGCGAAGCTCGTGCCCGAGGGCGACCCGAAGATGACCCTCGGCAAGGCGCTCGAGCTCGAGCCGCGGCTCAAGGCGCTCTACGACGAGGGCGGACAGACGCGCGAGATCCTCGACATCGCGCTCGCCCTCGAGGGGCTGCACCGGCAGGCGGGCATGCACGCCGCCGGGGTGGTCATCGCCGATCAGCCGCTCCACGAGGTCGTGCCGCTCTACCAGCCCTCGGGCGAGAACTTTCTCGTCACCCAGTTCGCGAAGGACGAGGTCGAGAAGATCGGCCTCGTGAAGTTCGACTTCCTCGGGCTCAAGACGCTCGACGTCGTGGACGACGCGATCCGGATGATCAACCAGAACCGTCCGGCGGGCGCCGAGGAGATCCGGGCGGACCGGATCCCGCTCGACGACCCGGAGACCTACGCGTTGATCGGCCGGGGCGACACCGTCGGCGTGTTCCAGTTCGAGAGCTCGGGCTACAAGGAGTTCCTGCGGCGGCTGAAGCCGACCGAGTTCGAGGACGTCATCGCCGCCGGCGCGATCTACCGCCCCGGGCCGCTCGAGAACGGCGTCGTCGACGACTACGTCGCCCGCAAGAACGGCAAGGCGCGCGTGGTCTACCCCCACCCGAAGCTCGAGCCGGTCCTCCAGGAGACGTACGGCTGCATCGTCTACCAGGAGCAGGTGATGCAGATCTCCCAGGCGCTCGCGGGCTTCACGCTCGGGCGCGCCGACATCCTCCGCCGCGCCATGGGCAAGAAGAAGGCGGACGAGATGGCGAAGCTGCGCGGCGAGTTCTGCCAGGGCGCCGCGGCGAACGGGGTCGACTCGAAGGTCGCCGGCGAGATCTTCGACCTCATGGAGAAGTTCGCGGGCTACGGCTTCAACAAGAGCCACGCGGCGGCCTACGCGCTCGTCACCGTGCAGACCGCCTGGCTCAAGGCGCACCACCCGGCGGAGTTCATGGCCGCGCTCTTCTCGAGCGAGGCCGACAACACCGACAAGATCGTCGCCCACATCGCCGACGCCCGCGAGGCCGGAATCGCGGTCCTGCCGCCGTCCGTGAACGAATCCGAGCTGCGCTTCTCGGTCCCCAAGGGGCAGGGCAAGGTGATCCGGTTCGGCCTGGGCGGGGTCAAGGGCGTGGGCGAGTCGGCGATCGAGGCGATCCTCGAGGCGCGCGCGACGGGGCCGTTCGAGGGGCTTCCCGACTTCTGCGACCGCGTCGACCTCCGCCGGGTGAACCGCAAGGTCGTCGAGGCCCTGGTCAAGGCCGGGGCGTTCGACGGGGTGGGACCGGCCTCGGGCCGGCGGGCCCTCTTCGAGTCGATCGAGAAGACCATGGAGCGCGGGGCAGCCGCGCAGCGGGACGCCGCGGCGGGGCAGACCTCGCTCTTCGCCGCGCTGGCCCCCGCTCCGTCGCGCGCCGCGGCGTCGCAGCCGCAGGGCGCCGCCGTGCCGGACTGGAGCAACAAGGAGCGGCTCGCCTTCGAGAAGGAGACGCTCGGCTTCTACATCAGCGGCCACCCGCTCTCGCAGTACCAGAAGGAGATCCGGCGCTACGCCGGGAGGACCCTCGCGCAGGTCCAGGAGTGCCGGGGGGACGAGAAGGTCACGGTGGTGGGCGTGGTCTCCTCCCTCGCCGACAAGATGACGAAGACGGGCAAGCGCATGGGCATCGTGACCCTCGAGGACATGACCGGGAGCCTGCGGCTCGTCTGCTTCTCCGCGCGCTCCGCCGGCGCGCAGGGGTACGAGCAGTGGGAGCCGTTGCTCAAGAGCGACGAGCCGCTCGTCGTCACCGGGATCGTGACGGTCAACGGCCGGGGCGAGGAGGAGAACCCGGCGCGCGAACTGAAGGCCGAGGAGATCGTCCGGCTGACGGACCTGCGCGAGAAGAAGACGCGGAAGCTGTCCGTGCGCATCCCGGCGCCCGCGGTGACGGCGGAGCGGCTGAACGAGCTCAAGCGGATCCTCGGAAGCCACGCCGGCAACACCCAGGTCGTCCTCGAAGTCGTGATGCCGGGCGAGAGCGAGACCGTCATCCCGCTCGCCGACCTCAAGGTCCGCCCGACCGACGCGCTCCTCGGCGAACTCGACCGGATCTTCGGCGCACCCGTCGCCGAGTTCGTCGCCTGAAGCTCCCCGCGCCGTCATCGCCGGTCGAACGGGCGGACGAAAGGCCCCTGCCAAGCACCGGGGCGCCCCGGTGCTTGGTGGGGGGCTCTTCGTCACCGCGAGGCGGCGCCGTGGCAAGCACCGGGGCGCCCCGGTTCTTGGTGCGAGGCCCCTCGTCGCCTCTGGGCCGCGCCGTGGCAAGGGCCGGGGCGCCCCGGTGCTTGGTATCGAGGCCAGGGTCGCGGCCAAATCGGCCGATCCAGCGGCGTGGCGACGCCGTGGCAAGAGCCGAGGCGCCCCGGTGCTTGGTACGAGGCCGTTTGTCACCGCGTTGCGGCGCCGTGGCAAGAACCGGGGCGCCCCGGTGCTTGGTACGAACCCCTTCGTCACCGCGTGGCGGCGCGGTGGCAAGAGCCGGGGCGCCCCGGTGCTTGGCACGGGGCCCCCGCTCGCCTCGCGACGGTCGAAGGACGAGAGGCCGCCGGCCCGAGTCGGCGGTGCTACAGTGATCGGCGTGGCGACGACGTCGGAGGCCGCGCCGGAATCGATGTCGCGAGCCGGCGCGCGGGAGGTCTGAGCCGTGATCGCGGCGCTCGGGCTCGCCGGTGCCCTCGCCTGTGGTCTCGCGCCGGCCGTCGACCCTCTGGCGGCCGAGGTGGAACGGCCCGGACGCGTCGTTCGCGTCCCGGCGGGGCGCCACACGGGTCCGTGGCGCCTCGCGGCCGGCGTGCATCTGCGGGCCGAACCGGGGGCGAGCGTCGAGGCCACCGCGGGCGCGACCGTCACCGTCGAGGGCGACGGTGTCACCCTCGAAGGTCTCACGGTTCGGGCCCCGCCCGGGGGCGTCGCCCTCGCGGCGACGGGCGTCCGCGGGCTCGTCCTTCGAGCCGTCCGAATCGTCGGGGGCAAGCGGGGTCTCTCGCTCGTCCGCACGCGGCTCGCGTGGCGCTCCGGGGCGGCGACGGGCGGCGAGGAATACGGCCTCTGGGCCCAGGACTCCCGCGTCTCGGTCGACGGCGTCGACTTCGAGGGGGCGGGGGGAACAGCGGTCTACGCCGCGGGGGGGCGGGCCGCCGTCACCCGCTGCGACTTCGCGCATTCCGAGTACGGCCTGATGGCCTACGGGTCCAGCGTCGACATCCGAGACTGCCGATTCCACGGGATCCGTCGCGCCGGGGCCGCGCTCGTCCGCTCGGCCGCCCGCCTTTGGCGCGCCCGCTTCGAAGGACCGTTCTACGAGGCCGCGGTCTCGGTCGTGGGCTCGCCCCGGTTCCAGATGCGCCGGAGCCGGGTCGACGCCGCCGGGGCCGCCGGGGTGAAGCTCCTCAACTCGACCGCCGTGCTCCGAGGCGACCGGATTGCCGGAGCCCAGGTCGATTCGAAGGGGCTCGAGGGGGACGGCCTCTACCTGTTCGACAGCGAGGTCGACTCGGTGGGAGATCGGCTGCTCGACGATGGCACGGGCATCGAGCTGCTCGGCGGCCGGGCGACGGTCCGAGCGTGCCGGATCGAGCGCTCGAGCGAGGTGGCCGTCGACGTGGGGGAGAAGGGCTCGCTCGCCTTGCTGGGCTGCGTCCTGGCCGACGCCCCCGAAGGGGTCGCCGCCGAGCAGGGCAGCGCGCCCCGGCTCTCCGGGACCCGGTTCCTGCGCATCGGCCGCCGCCCGCCCGCACGCGCCGCGCACGGGATGAACTTTCCTCCGGCCGGGGTTGAAAAAAAATGAGAGAGCGTGGTAGGTTGGAGTGTATCTCGGAGGACGCCAGTCCGCGTCCGCGGGAGCTTTCATGCGTCTGCGCAAAGCACTGTTCGTCCTGCCCAACCTGTTCACGGTCTCGTCGATCTTCTGCGGGCTCTATGCCCTGACGCTCTGCGCCACGGACCGGGAGGGCAGGTTCTACCAGGCGGCGATCTCGATCCTGTTCGCCATGTTCTTCGACGCGGTCGACGGGCGGGTCGCGCGCCTCACGAAGACGCAGAGCGAGTTCGGCATGCAGCTCGACAGCCTGGCCGACGTCGTCAGCTTCGGCGCCGCGCCCGCCCTGCTGCTCTACGAGTGGGCGCTCGCGCCGCTCGGCGTCTGGGGACTCTTCGCCGCGTTCGCGTTCGTCGCCTGCGGGGCCATGCGCCTCGCGCGGTTCAACCTGCTCGCCAACCGGCACGCGAGCTCGGATTTCTTCGTCGGACTGCCCATTCCGGTCGCGGCGGGGGCGGCGATCGCGCTCATCGTCGCCCGCGGCGTCTCCGAGAGCCCGGTCCCCGCCGTTCCCGTCGCGGTGCTGACGCTGCTCCTGTCGTTCCTGATGGTCTCGAACGTGCGCTTCCGCACCTTCAAGCACGTCCGGCTCACGAAGCGGAAAGCCGCCGTGCTGTTCCTGGCGACGGGCCTCGCCGTGGTCTCCGCGGTGCAGTTCCAGCCGGCCACGGTCCTGGCTGCCGTCATCATCGCCTACATCACCCTCGGCCTGGGTGAAGGCGCGTTGCTCTTCGGACGCCACCGGCGGGCACGGCGACGGGCGCGCCTCGCCGTGAATTCGTCCGGCGACCTCGCGGCCGCGGAAGCGGACGAGGACGAAGCGGACGACGAGGACGACGACCTCGTCTGATTCCGCCGGTCGCGGTGGCGCCCAGCATGGAGATCGAGCTGATCGCCACCGGCGATGAATTGCTCGAGGGGACGATCGCCGACGGCAATGGTCTCTGGCTAATGGAGCGGCTGGCCGCGCTGGGCCTGCCCGTCCGCCGGAAGACGACCGTCCGCGACCGCCGCGACGACATCCTGGACGCCTTCCGCGCGGCGTCCGGGCGCAGCGACCTCCTGATCTGCAGCGGCGGCCTCGGCCCGACCTCCGACGACATCACGGCCGAATGCGCGGCCGAGGCGGCCGGCGCTCCGCTCGTGCAGGACGACGCGACGTGGGAGTCGATCCGCGCGCGCCTCGAGCGGCGCGGGATCGCGGCGACCGAGAACAACCGGCGCCAGGCCATGGTCCCGAAGGGCGCGCGGGTCCACGCGAACCGCTTCGGGACGGCCCCCATGATCGAGGTCGCGATCGGGCGGTCGCGCGCCTTCCTTCTTCCCGGCGTCCCGCGCGAGTTCGTCGGGCTCTGCGAGGAGATCCTTCTGCCGCAACTCGGAGCGCTCTCGGCGGGGGCGCCGGTCCGGCGGGTTCGCGTGCTCCGCTGCTTCGGGATCGCCGAGTCCCACCTCGACGACGCCCTCGACGGACTGGCCGCTCGGTTCCCGGGACTTTCGATCGGCTACCGCACGACCCTTCCCGAGAACCACGTCCGCCTGGTCGTCGTCGGGCCGAAGGCCGAGCAGGCGGATGCCGTCCTGGAGGAGGCGACGCGGGAGGCGCTGCGCCGCATCGGGCCCGCCTGTTTCGGCAGCGACGGCGCGACGCTTCCGGGGGCGGTGGCCCGCGCCCTGCGGGCGCGGAACGCCACGGTCGCGCTCGCCGAGTCGCTGACGGCCGGACTGGGGGCGGCGTTGCTGGCGGACGAACCCGGGGCCAGCGACTGGCTTCGGTTGTCGGTCGTCGCCTACACCGACGACGCGAAGCGGGCCGTGCTGGGGATCCCGGCCGAGCTCCTCGCGACCGACGGCGCGGTGAGCGAGCGCGTCGCGGCGGCGATGGCCGAGGGCGCGCGGCGGCTGGGCGGATCGACGTTCGGCCTTTCGTGCACGGGCCTCGCGGGACCGGGGACCGGGGGATCGCCCGAGCCCGTCGGCACGGTCTTCACCGCGCTGTCGGCGCCGGACGGAGAGACCCGGGTCGTGCGCCACCGGTTCGGCGGGGACCGAGAGCGAATTCGGCGCTTCACCGCGTACGCGATGGCGGACGCGCTTCGCCGCCACCTCGGCGGGACGGCAGGGCCGGCATGAGGGCGCCGGCGTGAGCTCCGACGTCGCGGTCGACCGCGGGTCCCGCCGCCGGCGCGAGGCCGAGCGCCGGGAGGAAGCGCGCGGCGCCTCGATCGCGCCGCCGCCGGCGCGGGCCGAGGGTCTCTGGCGGCTGCCGCTCGCCCTGTTCGGCGGCTCGTTCCTGATCCTCGCGGCGTTCTCGGGCTCCCGCCTCCTCCACCAGTCCCTCGCGCCGCACTTCATCTACCAGGCGGAGGCGTTCCTGCACGGGCAGGTGGCGCTCACCGTTCGGCCGCCGGATCTGAACGACTGGGCCCGGGCCGGCGGCCGCTGGTACGTGAGCTTTCCGCCCTTCCCCGCCGTGGTGATGCTGCCGTTCGTCGCCCTCTTCGGCTTTCAGTTCAACGACGTCTTCTTCACGGTGGTCCTCGCCGCGGCGAACGTCGCCCTCTTCTTCCTGGTCTTGCGGAAGCTCGGCACGAGCGGAGAGAGCGCGCGGACCGAGAAGGAGAACGCCGTCCTCGCGCTGCTCTTCGCGTTCGGGACGCTGGCGTTCTACTGCTCGATCCGGGGGGAGGTCTGGTTCACGGCCGAGGTCGTCGGCGTGACCCTGACCTGCCTGTACCTGCTGGCCGCGCACCGGGCGGAGCGGCCGGCCCTCGCCGGCTTCCTGCTCGCCTGCGCGACGATCACCCGGACCCCGCTCTTCTTCGCGGGGGTCTTCTTCCTCCTGGAGCTGCTGGCGCCCAGCGGCCGATTCGATCGGGCGGACCTCTCGGCGCGGCGTCGCGAGATCCTCGGGAAGCTCGTGCTGTTCGGGGCGGCCGGGCTCGCGGTCGCGATCCCGGCGCTCTGGATGAACGACGTCCGGTTCGGAAGCCCGTTCGAGTTCGGCCACCGCTTCCTGTTCGACAACCGCGTCAACGGGGACGTCGAGCGCTGGGGGCTGTTCAACTACCACTACCTGGAGCGAAACCTGCACGCCGCCTTCACGCGGCTGCCGGGGCTGGAGTGGCCCGCGGGCGGCCTCCCGCGGCTGACGTTCGACCCGGACGGGATGAGCCTTTTCGTCACCACGCCGCTCTTCTGGATGTTGCTCTGGCCGAAGCTCCGGCCGCGCCTGCATCGGCCGCTCTGGATCACGACCGCGGCGGTCAGCCTGCCGGGCTTCTTCTACCAGAACACGGGCTGGCGCCAGTTCGGCTTCCGGTTCAGCCTCGACTACACGCCGTACCTGTTCCTGCTCCTCGCCATCGGCGGCCGGAAGATGGGCCGATGGTTCTGGCTGCTCGCCGCCCTCGGGGTCGCGGTCAACGTCTGGGGGGCGCTGGTTTTCTAGGAGACGGCCGCGGCCGGTGGCTCGTCGCCGGCCGGCTCGGCGGGCGAGGCCGCGAGGAGCTTCGCCACCAGCGCGTCCTCGGCCACGGGATGCTCGCGAAGCCAGTCTGCCGCCTTCTCGCGCCCCTGTCCGATCCGCTCTCCGTCGAGCGAGAAGAACGACCCGCTCTTCTCGATCAGGCCCTGGGCGACGGCCAGGTCGACGATCTCTCCGTGCCGGGCGATCCCGACGCCATACAGGATGTCGAACTCGGTCTCGCGGAAAGGCGGCGCGACCTTGTTCTTCACCACGCGGACGCGCGTGTGGCTGCCGATCACCCGGTCGCCCTCCTTGAGTTGGCCCGTCCGCCGCACGTCGAGCCGGACGGACGCGTAGAACTTGAGGGCATTGCCGCCGGTGGTCGTCTCCGGGTTGCCGAAGACGACGCCGATCTTCATCCGGATCTGGTTGATGAAGACGACGGTGCTTCCGGTGCGCGAGATGACGCCCGTCAGCTTGCGCAGCGCCTGGCTCATCAGGCGCGCCTGCAGGCCCATGTGCTGGTCGCCCATCTCCCCTTCGATCTCCGCCCGAGGCACGAGGGCGGCGACGGAGTCGATGACGACGACGTCGATTCCGCCGGAGCGGACGAGCCCCTCGGCGATCTCGAGCGCCTGCTCCCCGGTGTCGGGCTGGGACACCAGCAGGTCGTCGATCCGGACGCCGAGGCGCTTCGCATAGGCGACGTCGAGGGCGTGCTCGGCGTCGATGAACGCCGCGGTTCCG
Organism: Pseudomonadota bacterium; assembly: GCA_027451705.1. Lineage (GTDB taxonomy): Bacteria > Myxococcota > Myxococcia > Myxococcales > JAKAPL01 > JAKAPL01. Next base: position 20,313 of record DAIDIT010000044.1, on the reverse strand, counting down.
CCGAGGCGCTGGGCCTCGGCGATGGCATGGAGGGCGAGGGTCGTCTTGCCGGACGACTCCTGGCCGAAGATCTCGATCACGCGGCCTCTGGGATAGCCGCCGATCCCGAGCGCGCGGTCGAGGCCGACCGACCCGCTGGGCAGGCTGGGGGCGGCCGCGGGCCTCTCGTCGTCTCCCAGCCGCATGATCGCGCCCTTTCCGAACTGCTTCTCGATCGAAGCGACGGCGGCCCCGAGGGCCTTCATCTTCTCGGCGAGCTTGCTCACGTGCGTGCTCCCTTCTGTCCGATCTCGGCCGGACGTTCGATTCCGCGGTACTGCAGCGCCTCGGCGACGTCGTCCGCGCCGAGCCGAGCGCGCCCCGCCAGGTCGGCGAGCGTGCGAGAGATGCGGAGGACGCGATGGAAGACCCTGGCGGAGAGGCTCCAGCGCTCCATCGCGCGGGCCAGGAGGGCATCGGCCGCGGGCTCCAGCTGACACAGCTGTGAGGTCAGCGGGGCGGGGATCTGGGCATTGCAGAAGACTCCCGGCAGGGAGGAGAGGCGCGCCCGCTGGCGTTCCCGCGCGGCGCTGACGCGCTCGCGGATGACCGCGCTGGCGTCGCCCGTGCCCCCGCCCCGCAGCACGCTCGCCTTGATGGGCGGAACGTCGACGTGCAGGTCGAGCCGGTCGAGAAGGGGCTGGGAGATCCGCGCCTGGTAGTGCTCGATCTGATCGCGCGTGCAGACGCAGGCCGAACCCGGGTCGCCGCGACGGCCGCACGGGCACGGGTTCATGGCCGCGACCAGCATGAACGACGCCGGGAAAGCCAGGCTGCCCTGGACGCGCGACACGCAGACCCGGCGATCTTCGAGCGGTTGCCTGAGGCTCTCGAGGACCGTCCGGTGAAACTCCGGCGCCTCGTCGAGGAAGAGGACGCCGTTGTGCGCCATCGAAATCTCGCCAGGCCGCGGGATCGGACCGCCGCCGATGATGCCGGCATCGCTGGCGGTGTGGTGCGGCGCCCGGAACGGACGGACGGCGATCCAGTGCTGGCGCTCGCTCAGGTGGCCGAGGACGCTGTAGACTAGGGTCGTCTCGAGGGCCTCTTCGAACGTCATCCGAGGAAGGACGCCGGGCAGGCGGCGCGCGAGCATCGTCTTGCCCGCTCCCGGCGGCCCGACCATGAGGACGTTGTGGCCGCCCGCCGCGGCCACCTCCAAAGCGCGCTTCGCGTGCTCCTGGCCGATGACGTCGCGGAAATCCAGCGCCTCGCTCGCGCCGCTCCCGGGATCCTTCTCGGGGGCGGTCTGAAGGGGAAGGTCGCCTTCCCCTCGCAGGAACGACACGACCTGGCCGAGGCTGGTCGCCGCGCGTACGTCGAGCGGCTGAACGACCGCCGCCTCGCGCGCGTTTCCACGCGGGACCACGATTTCGCCGACCGCCTCCTTGCGGGCCAGGACGGCGAGCGCGAGCACCCCGGGAACGCGCCGGACGTCGCCCGTGAGCGAGAGTTCCCCCGCGAAGAGTCGTCCGCGCACGCATTCGGGCGAGAGCAGTCCAGCCGCGGCCAGGATTCCGAGGGCGATTGGCAGGTCGAAGCCCGCTCCCTCCTTTCGCAGGTTCGCGGGCGCGAGGCTGACGGTGATTCGCTTCTGGGGAAGTGAGAAGCCCGAATTGCGGATGGCGGCCTGAACGCGGACGCGGCTCTCTCGAACCGACCCCTCGGCGAGCCCGACGAGGTCGAAGTACGGCAGGCCGATCGACAGGTCGACCTCGACGTGCACCGCCACGGCATCGAGGCCGAGCAGGGTGGCGGTCTGGATCGAGGCGAGCGGCACGGCCCGGGGAAACGCAATCCCGGGGCCACGCCCAAACCCCCGGACTTACGGGCCCGCCGAGAGTAGCGCCAGGTGCGTTGTCGGACCGATCGACCGAAGGCCAAAGAAACTCTTCGGAACGAAGATGATGTCGCCCGGCCGCAATCCGAAGTTCGGCGCCCGCCCGAGGCCGATGTCCTCGACCGCGACCTTTACGCGCTCCTCGGCGCCGTTGACGAGCCGGATCACGCTGGTTCCGTTCTTGTCGGCCCCGGGAAGAAAGCCCCCCGCGAGGGTGATGGCCTGGACGATGTTCATGCCGTCTTCGTAGGGAAACGTCCCCGGCTTCTGGACCTCTCCGAAGACGAAAACCTTCTTCGAGTTGTATTCGCGTACGAAGATCGAGACCTGCGGGCTGCGGAGGAATCCGTGGGCGAGGCAGCCGGTGATGCGCTCGGCGGCCGTCGTGCTGGTCAGTCCGCTGACGTGAATCTGGCCGCACAGCGGGAAGTTGATCGTTCCGTCGCTCGCGACCCGGTAGACCCCCGAGAGATCCGGCTCCTGAAAGACCCGCACCTCGAACACGTCGCCGGGACCCAGGGTGGTGGCCACGGGCGGAGGCGGGAGCCGGGACGGGGCGCCGACCGGGGGCGCCTGTGTTGCCGGCCTCGCATGCTGACAGGCGGAGGGCAGGAGCGCGAGCAGCCCCAGCAACGGAGTGATGCGCTTCACCCGGATCGACATGGCACGGGGCGGCATTCCACGTCAACGACGTGGCCGCCGTCAGTACGCGAGCGTCACCCGCAGGTAGACTTCGTGGTTGCTGTACCCCACGCCGCCGAAGACCGAGCTCGACGGATAGTTGAACGCGGCCGTGTCGGTGCTCTGGAGGTTCGTGAAGTCGTAGCCGACGGCGGCGCGCAGCCACCGCGTGATCTCGTACTCGGGCCCCACATCGACCCGGAAGCTGCCGTCGGTACGGCCCGCCGCGCTTCCCTCCGCGTCGAGCGCGTACTGGAAGACGTCGTAGAACATGTCCAGGTGGAGCGTCAGGCGGCCCGCCAGCAGCATGTGGAAGTTCACGTAAGGGCGTGTGTCGACGTAGTAGGAGAGAACGGTGGGCGCCGGATTGAGCATTCGCACGACGCCGGCCTTGATGAATCCCGTCTCCCCGAAGATGTAGCCGAGCTGGAGTTGGCCGATCACGTTGTGGTTGTCGCCGACCTGCGCAAGGCCAGGTACCGCTTGTAGGGACCCCGGGTCGAGCTGAAGAAGGGTTTGCGCGTAACCGACCTTCGCGACGAGCTCGACCCGGCTCGTCAGCAGGCCGGCGAGCCCGACCGTTCCGTCGACGATGTCGAGCGGCGCGTTTGCGGTCGCTCCGCTGCCCGGATTGAGGTAGTTCGTGATCAGGAAATCGCCACCGAGGAGCAACGCCGTCTTGGGGAGGAATCGCCAGCGTAGATTCAGGCTGATCTTGCTCTGGTAGAAGTCCATCAAATATGACTTGGTGGGATCGCAGAGGGCGGGGCCGTTCGGGCAGGTGCCGACCCCCGATTGGGTGACGGGCTCGAAGTGCTCGAAGATGAAGTCGTAGGAGGGCTCGATCGCGAGCGCGCCGCCGCCGGGGCGAATGCCGACCTTCGCCCCCGCGTCGTTGAAGTCCGAGATGACGAGGAAGGGGACTGCGACCATGTTGTTGTTGTCGGAGCGGTCGAATTGCTCCGAGAGGTCCAGCCCGACGACACCGCCCCGGTTGATGCCGACCCCCAGCGAGCCGTCGGCGAGAAGTCGGTTGAGGCTCGGGTAGTTCAGGTAGATGACGTAGTCGGCATCGCCGGCAAGGTCGAGCGAGATGATCGGGGAGGGAATGTCGAGGCGCAGTGCCGGTCGGACGTCGAAGAGGAAATCCGGAACCGGATTTCCGTGGATGTCGAACACGGCGAAGGTGTCGTACCGGCCCTGCGTGTCCAGGTAGAGATGCAGTCGCCCGTCGCCGACCTGGATCCCGTCCTCGTCCGCCCGTGCCGTGGGCGGTTGCACCACCGCCGCGACGAGCAGGCCGAAGAAAAGGCTCGCGAGACTACGACTTCTAAACCGGCGCTGCCGCCTGCTCTGCATCCAGATGCCCCTCCCAGGTCGAGTCCCCGCGGGGCTTCGGCCGGGCGTGGAGGTGGAGTTCCGCCTACTGCACGGGACTCAAAACCGGAGGATTGTAGACGATCGGTTGATAGACCGGCGGATTGGTGGTCACGTCGGGCAGCCCCTCGGGGGTCTCGACCGTGACCACGGTCTTTTCGTCGACCACGTAGGCGAGTTGGCCGATGCACTGCTCGGCCTCGGCGCGAAGCTCGTTCACCCGCTGCCGCGCGATGACGATCTTGGCATACTCGTGCTGGGCGCCATCCTCGGCGCCCCGCGCGACCGCCTCCTGCAGGGCAACGTAGGCCTGCTCCCCGATCCGAAGCAGCGCCTTGACCTGCGTGAGCTTTTCGTTGACGCAGTTGAGCTTGACCAGGTCGCGCTCCTTGCGCGCCTCCTCCACCTTGTCGAGGACGTCGCGAAGCGTCTTCTGCATGAACGCGACCGCGTCCCCCGCCCGGGAGAGCTTCTCCTTGTCGGATAGGTTTTCGGACTCCTGTTCTTCCACCCTGAGGCCACCCGCGGATCCGCCGGCCGGCGCGGCGGACGGCTGCGCCAAGGCGCGACCCGCAAAGCCGGCACTCCCGCACAGCAGAGCCGCAAGGACACCGGAGAAGAATCGTGAAGTGCGCGTAACCATCTGGATTTCTGGCACTCTAGCGGCCGAGCAGCCGCCTGTCAATCATCTCGCTCGCTTGTCTCACACGGGTTCCTGCCGGCCCGCGTCGTGCAGCCGTGCATTTGTTTCCCGCAGCCGAGTGCTGAGGACGCGGGCGATGTTGATCACCAGAAACACGAAGCCATCGCGGTAATTCTTGCGAAAGCTTGCAAGATTGTCGGCCGTCAGTTGCAGCATCGTTGCGTCCCGCTTTGCTCGAACGGTCGCCGACCTGAACTCCTTGTCGATCAACGACATCTCACCGAAGAATTCCGGGGGTTGCAGCGTTGCGAGCACGGTCGGATCGCCCTTGCCGTCTTTGTGCAGGACCTCCACCGCGCCGTTCATGAGAACGAAGAGGGAGTCACCCAGGTCCCCTTCCTCGAAGACGATGTCCCCCGCCGCATAACGCCGCGGCCGAGACAGTTCGGCCAACAGCTCCAGCTCGGGCTGGGAGAGCATCTCAAACAGAGGCGACTTCTGAAGAACCTCGAGCTTCTCCATGCCTTGGTCTCCACTCATCCGTGCGACCCCGTGGGGGCGGGGTCCTCCTTCCGCACGCGCCCCTTTCGACCCGCGAGGAAGTAGGTCTCGAAGCGTTGATCGCCTTCTTCAGGCCGTCGCCCCTCGTGCGCCGGCTCGAGAAATTGCACGCCCCGCTGCTTTTCGGCCCGGTAGACGACGAGTGCCTTGATTTCGATGTTGTAATCGTCCGAATCGTCGATGAGGGAGACGCAGTAGGCGCCGGTCTGATCGTCCCTCTGCCGCCAGTAGAGAAACTCCTCCCCGACGGCGCAGCCGAAGCGGTCCCGCGCAGTACTCAGGATCTGCGCCAGGCGGTCCGCATGTTCGGTTCGTTGCCGGCTCTGCTCGTCTGCATCTTGCCGAAGGGCCTTTGCGCGTCCCTTGCGCTCCTCCGCTTCTTTGAAGAGTCGCTCGGCCCTCCGGCGAATCTTTCCGGCTTCGGCCCGCTTCTCGGTCATCAAGAGGTTCATCTCGGCCGAGGTCGCCCACATCCGCTCCACCTCGTCCCAGAGACGCAGCTTTCGCTGGGTTTCCCGCTCGTAGTCGTCGTGGATCTGGCGATGTTCGCGCTCGGCTTTTCGAAGATCGGCCTCGGCTTCGGCGAGCGTGGCTTCCATCTCGCGCCGCTGCGAACGATCATCCGCGCCGTCGGCGAGGGCTTTCGTCGTGGCCTCGATCTGTTCCCGGATCTCGTCCATCGCCTTTTCGGTCGCGCCCAGTCGATACCAGATCTCGGAGACCTTGAAGCGATGCTCTTCGTAAGTGGCGACGACCTCGAACGAGCGGTTCTCGACCTCGGTCGCCTCGGCGAGAAGGTTCGCGGCCGCGTCTTCGCAGGCCCCCGCCCGGTACAGCGTGTCGATGGCGTTCTTCTGGGCCAACTCGGCGCGAAAGTCGACGAGCGTCGCTTGCGCCAGGAGTTCATCGAAATGTTCGGCGGCTGCCGCTTCCGCCGCTCGTTCACGACGGAAGTCTTCCCACCAGGCGAGGAAGTCGGCGGATGCGACCAGTTCCTTGACCTCGCTGAGGCTCGTGACCTTCATCGCGCTTGCGCTTCAGTTCATTGGGACGAAACGAAGTTCCACGAGAACTGAACCGCCGTGTCGCTGTCGGGCGTGAAGGGGAACTTCCAGAAGCGGATCACCGACTTGATGCACGAGATGACCTCGTCGCTGTGCAGCGTATCCTCGTCGATCTCCGTGTCGGAGACGCGCCCAGAGGTGGCGATGGTAATCCGGACCGCCAGCTTCCCCTTGAGGTTGGGATTGAGCTTCAGCTCCTTCTCGTAGCAGGACTGGATGGCGCGAAGCCTGGCTTTGACGTACCGACTCACGGCATCGCGATCGAGCGTCGACGATTCGACCTCCGGCGCGCTGGCGGAAACCGAAGCCGAGATGCGGGTCTCGCCCTTGCTGCCGAGCCCGACCTTCCCGCCGCCGTGCGTCGCCAAGGCGCCGATGTCCGCCGTTCCTCCGGCGCCGCCGCCCTTGTGCCCACCGGCCCCAATCGAATCGGCTCCCGCCACGGAAACACCGCCCGCTCCCGCGAGCGCCGAGGCGATGTCGCTGTTGCCCCCACCCGAGCCGAGGACGTCCTCGATGGCGCCCCCGCCATTTCCGGTATCGGCGCCCAGGAGTTTGAGGATGCCCTTCTCTGCGACTGCCTTTGCGATCTGCGCATGCCGGGCCGCCGCCGCCGCGGCGTCTTCGGGCGCCGATTTCTTCGGGGCGGAAGCCTTCTTGGCTTCGTGCTTCTCTTGCTTCTTGGCCTGCGTGTCCGGGCCTGCCGCCTTCGCCTTTTCCTTCGGCGGGAGCACCGGTTTGTCGGGGATGATGAGCTTGGCAAAGCGGTCGGGGATCTCGTCGAGGGTCACGTCATCGCTCACCTCGCGCCCCGACACCGCCGCGATGAGACCGAAGTGGAACGACAGCGAACAGAGGAGGATGCCCAGGAAGAGACGATCGATGGTCCGCCACCAGCCGCCGCGCGCCACGTCGGGAAGGACCGCCTTGGCGGGCTCCGGGGGCGGGGTGACGAACTGGAAGAGCAGGGTCGTTTCGCCCCAGATGACTTTCCCCTTGGACGCGTCGGTAAGGGACAACTCGAAGGTGCCGCTGGAGTGCTTCTTGGCGGCCCCCTGCGAGACGAGCGCGGAGAAGTCGACGAGCGGACCGTCCCCGACGCCCACCTTGCCGTCCATCTGTGCGGTGAAGCGCAGGTGGTAGCTGTTCCCGTGGAGCTCGAAGAGCGGAAAGGCGGCGGGAAGGGCTCCTCCGGTCAGGACGAAGGTGTTCCCGCTGGCGGATCCCACGGTGACGGTTTCCCGCCGCTTCAGCTGCCGTTCCTCGGCGACCTTCCCGCCCTGGACCACGGCGATCCGGAGGACCTTGGCCACCTTGCTGTCTGCACGCTCGCTCATTCCGCTGCCTCCAAGCACCGCCGCCACGCCACGGGTCAGAACGGGTCGTGGTTGACCGACTGGACGATCTTGGGGAGAAACGTCTCGGTCTTTTCCAGCTCTCCGAAATTCAGGTTCGAGCGCTGCAGGATGTAGAAGGCCTGCGGCTTCTGAATGCGGCCCTCGACCGTGATGACGTCGAGTTTGAGGACCTTCCTGGGCCGCTGACCTTCCTGCGCCTGCGCTCGGCCGACCATCAGGGTTACCACGGCACACGCGGCCGAGCAAACGATCGTCGCCTTCACTTGCCACCTTCTTCCAGCTTGTCGCCCTGGTCTGGCCTCGCGGCGGCCGGCGCCCCGAGACGATTGCCCCCGATCGATGTGCCGGCGGACGTCGGAGCCGGCGCGGGGTCCGTGTCGTCCTCGAGCTTGCTGCCGCTCTCACCGGCGCTGGTCGTTCGGATCGGTCCTGGCGGGGGCTGCAACGTCTGCTGCTGCAAAGCCTTCTTCTGTGCCTCTTCTTGGGCCGCCTTGGCGGCGTCGTCCGCCGCCTTCTTGGCTGCGAGGTCCGCTGCGGCCTTCTGCGCGGCAGCCTTCTTTGCGTCCTCGGCGGCCTTTCGGAGCTTGTTGCGCCGCTCGACCTCCTCGTGGCGCTTCTCCTTGCCGATGGCCTTCTGCGCGTCCTCGAGATACCGGTCGAGCCTCGGGTCGTCGCCTCCAGAGGTCCGGAACTTGTCCAGGTAGGCGATGGCCTGGTTCAGCCGGTCAAGCGGCGTGACGCCAGGGACCGAGCCGTCGAGGAACAGCAGCCCGAGGTTGAAGTACGCGTCCTTCTTGCCGGGATCGATCTGCAGTACGCGCTGGTACTCCGCCAGGGCGAGGGCATCTTGCTTGTTGCCCCGGTACGCGTTTCCCAGGTTCAGGTGTGCCGCAACGAAGGTCGGCGCGTCCTTGACCGCAACCTGCAGATGCTGGATGGCGTCCGGATAGTCCTGAGATGTCACGAGGAGGGCCCCCAGGTTGTTCTGCGCTTCCGGCAGGTCGTCCCTCAGATCCACCGCGTGCTTGAAGTCTTCGAGGGCCAGGCTCTGGTTCTTGTCGGCCAGGTCGAGGAATCCGAGCGTGTTGAAGACGCGGGGATTGGTGGCGTCGATCTGGCGCGCGTTTTCCGTGACCATCCGGGCCAACTCGAACTGCTTCTGGTGGTAGTAGACCGACGCCAGGTCCAGCATCGCCGGCACGTTGCGTTCGTCTGCTTTCAAGACCTTCTTCGCTTCGTCGGCAGCGGAGTCGTACTGGTCCTCTGCTTCGAGCGCCTGCGCCAGGTCGTCGTGCAGCTCGACGGCCGACGAATGCCGCGCAATCAGGTCCCGCAGCACCGAGGCCGCAGTGCTCGCACGCCCGGTTCGCAGGTACAGGTGCGTCAGATTCTCGGCCGCCTGGGCCATGCCGGGCTGCATTTCGAGGGCGCGGCGATATGCGTCTGCGGCACGGTCGTCTTGGCCGGTTCGCTCGTAGCAGAGACCGAGGTCGTAGTCCGCCCAGACGAGCTTGGGCTGCTCGCGTACGACGGCCTCGAGGAGGGGGATCGCGCCGGTGCAGTCGCCCGCGCGCGCACGCTGTACCGCCGAGTCGAAACTGGCGGACAACTGCGGACTCGGTGGAGTGGGCGTCGCCGCAGATCCGGCGGCGGGCGTCGCGGCAACGGCCGCCGTGGTCTGGGCCGCGCCCGCGGTGGGCGCTTGGCTCGCCGCTGCCTCCTGAGGCTTTGGCGGGGCACCGGCGCACGCGCACCCGAAGACGACGGCGCCGAGCGCCCATCGAACCCGGCCGATCACTTGCCGCCCTCGTCGAGCTTGCCCTCGGCGGCCGCCGGAGGAGGAAACCCGTCGACGCTCGTGGCGAGCGGCTCGGGCGACCGCACCTCGAAGGCCAGCTCCTGCCGGGCCTCCTTGAGCAACGGGTACTCATCCGGCCGATAATGGTTGAGGCTCTCGAGAGTCTGCTTCGTCCATTGGTTGACGATGTGCAGCTTGCGGGCCTCGTCGAGGGTCTTCACGTAGTCGTCCACCGCGGCGTTCTCGAACGCGGTGGCCTTCTGTGCCAGCGCATCCTGGTAGATGGCGACGCCCTCGTCTCCGAGCCGCTTGATCTCGGGCGGAACGGGCGCGTCGTAGATGGCGTTCGCGAAGTGCTCGAGGACGTTGGCCTTCCGGTAGAAGGCCGCGAGGATCCACTCCGGCCGCTTGAAGCGGACCATTCCCATGTAGGCCTCGCGCAGCCGCTTCGCGGCATCCATCTTCTCCTTGAAGGAGCGCGCGAGCACCTTCTTCGACCCATGGATCTTGAGCCGGTCGTACGCCTTGAACTGCTCCTCCAGGAGGTCGAACTGCGCCTCGGCGGCGGCGTCCGCAGCGAGCTGCTTGTCCGCGCCGAGGTGGAGCCGATCGAACGTCGCGACCGTATCCTTGAGCATCGCGAGCCGCTGCCGGTCCTGGTGCACCGCCGCATAGTCCTGTGCCATTTTCAGGCGCGCCTGCACCACGAGCTCTGCCTGACTCCGGTCGCGGTCGAACTTCTTGTCGAACTCCTGGTACGCCCTGATCGCGCCCTGGTAGTCCTTCATCTTGTCGTAGACGAGCGCCGAACGGAACAGGTTCTGCGGGGCGTCGGGTTGATTCGGGAACAGCTCTGCGTACCGGCGGTAAGCGCGGGCGGCGTCCGCATAACGCTGCAGGCCTTCGAGCAGGCGTGCCGCGTCGTAGAGGGCGCTCGCCCGGTTCTTCGAGTTCGGGTACTGGTCGACGAGGAGCAGGTAGCGGCTGACCGCCTTGTCGAAGTCGTACGATTGCTCGGCGTCCGAAGCCACCCGGAAAAGCGCCTGATCGGCGAGGGTGCTGTTCGGGTACTCGTTGACGATCCGCTCGTAGATCTTGAGCGCCGAGTCGAAGCGCCGCGTCTTCTCGTAGCAGACGGCGGCGTTGTTGAGCGCCTTGTCGGCGAATTCGTGCTGGGGGTTCTTCTGAACCAACTCGAGGAAGAGCTTGGCGGCCTTGTCGTAGTGCGCCGCGTCCATCTCCTGCTGCGCAAGCTTGAAGATTCCCGCGAGCTGGAACTTGACGAGCGTCTTCTCGAGCTCCGATCCCTTCTGGACGACGCCCCCGGCTTCGGAGAGGAGCCCGGTCGTCGCGGCGGTGACGTTCGCCCAATCCTTGGTCGCGAGGTAAGTCTCGATGGTCAGGTTGGCGGCATACTGGCTGACCTCGTTCCGAGGCCAGCGCGCGATAATGTCGCGGAACCGGCAACGGGCCTCGTCGAACTGGTTGAAGACGTAGAAGTCCTCTGCCGCCTTGTAGGCAATCGCGGGCGCGAGCGGATCGGACGGGAAGAGATTCACGAACGCGTCCGAGGCATGGATCAGGTCGAGGTAGAGGGCCGGCACGGTCTCGGGCACGGGAACCGCTCCATTGCGGTCCGCGCTGCGGAGGACCGGCTTGGCCGGAAGCTGGCCCCCCTGCTGAAGCCGGTCGATCTCGTTCTGCCAGGCCAGCACGGCGTCGTGGGCCGATTCGCGCTCGTACTGGTGGTCGCTCGTCATGTCTCGGACGACCTGGTACTCGCGCGCGGCGAGCGCAAACTGGAGCGAGTTGTAGAGCGAGTCGGCGTAGTAGTACGTCAACTCGTAAACGTCCTTGGCATGGGGGTAGCGGTTCAGGTATTCGCCGAACGCCGCCGCCGCGGTCTTGTACTCGGTGAAGGCGAGATCGACCTTCCCGTCCTTCTTGTAGGCGATGGCCTGCTCGATGTGGTAGATGGACGCGTCGCGCAGCGCGCGCTCGGCCATGTCGCGGGCCGCGACGAGCGCGTCTGCGTCGGCGTGGTTCGCCCGGTACCAGGCCGTCCCCTCCGCGTAGGTCTGGACCAGCCGCTCCCGCTCCACCGTCTGCTTGTTGAAGGCCCGATCGCGCGCATAGGCCTGGACGATCTTGGCCTGAATGAGCGGGGCGTCCGGGGCCATCGGGCTGCGCGCGAGCGCGAGCCGGTACGAGGCGACGGCCAAATCGGTGTGCGTCTCGTCGTAGTAGATGTCGCCGAGTCGCTTGTACACGTCGCGCTCGTACGAACGGCCGCCGATCGAGGCGAAGTAGGCCTGCGCTTTGTCGGGTCCTCCCCACTTGTCGTCGGCGAAGCAGATCGCCGTGTACTGGAGCGCCTCGTTGGCCATGTCGCCCAGCTTCTCGCCCTTGCCGCTGTTCTTCTTCGCGTAGTAGTCGAGCAGCCGCACGAAGGATTGGACGGCATCCGAGTAGTCGTCGAGCCGGTAGTACGTCCAGCCGAGTTTGTAGATCGCCTTGTCGTAGAGGGGCTGATCCGGGAACTCCAGCACGTGCTGGTAGGCGACCGCGGCCTTCTTGAGCGCGGCGGTCGGGTCGCCCGAGACCGCGTCGAAGTAGTACTCGCCCTGGCGCAGCCACGCTTCCGGAACGAAACGGCTCTTCGGAAAGTCGCTGATGAGCGTGGCGAACGCCGTGTCGGCACCGTTCTGGTCGCCCTGCTGCTCGTCGCAATAGCCGAGGAGGTAGTACACCGCGTCGGCGAAGCGGTAGTGCGGCCAGAGCGCGACCATCCTCTGGTAGAGCCGGATCGACGGCCCGAAATCGTAGCTCGGCTGAACCGGCTCTTCCCTCCCAGCCCCCGACTGGAAGTCGCGGAGCTTCGACTGAAAGGCGTCCATCGCCAGGTTGTAGTCGTCCTCGCTCTTCTCGTAGTACAGTTCGGCGAGCCGGAACGACGCGTCGGGGCTGTACGACGGATCGTTCGGGTAGCGCGACAGGAACTCCTCGAACAGGGCGATGGCGTCCTTGCGCTCCTTGCGCTCGACGTTCTCGAGATCCCGGATGGCGTGCTCGTAGGAGGCCGAGAGCTGGCCGCGGCGCTCGTTGAAGCGCTTCTCGACGAGGAGGTGGATCTCGTTGCGGTACTCGGCCGACTCGGCCTGGTACTGTGAGATGACCGCCAGGAACTCGTTCCGCCGGACGTCGCCACCCGTCTTGGCCTCGCTCGCGCGGAGCCGATCCGCCACCGCGCCAATGCTCGCGGCAGCCACCTTCATCTTCCGGACGTCTTTCGCGGCCTCGGTCGCGGGTCCGCAGGTCGTCGGCAGCGGCGCACTCGCCGCGATGGGCGGAAGCGAAGGTTCGGCGGGGGTCGCGGCCGGTGGCGAATCCGACGGCGGGGTCGCCGACGCTTCGGTGGCGAGCAGCACAAGCCCCGCCGAGAGCAGGAGCGCTTTGCCACGTCGGATCACTTCACGTCACCCAGGACTTCGCGGAAGTCGTCGTCGAGCACCCGCAGCTCGCGGTCTTCGTCCGTCGCCAGCTTCTGGATCTTCTCGGTCTCGTTCCGCTTCCGCGTCCAGGCGACGTCGATGATTCCGACATCGGCCTTGAGCACCAGGTCGTAGAACGACTTGCGAACCCGCTTGAACGAGGCGAAGGCAATCCGCCCGACGAGGCCGCTCGCGTTCCCCTGGGTCGTCGCGACCTCCTGCGAGTATTGGTCGAGATTCTGCGCCTCGATCCCGATCTTCCTGCGGATGACCTCGGCCTGGGAGACGGCTGCCTGCTGGAAGGCCCCCATCGCAGCGGTCGCCCGCCCCCGCAAACCGGCGATCCTCTGCCGCTGGACGTCGAGCCGGCCCAGGAGATCTCCCCCGGCCCCGCCGGATGCGCCGCGCGCCTGTGCGATGAGCTTCGCCTCGCGGTCGACGGCGGCGGCGTAGGCTTGGCGGAGTTGGCTGTCGTCGGCCGAGGCCCCGCCCGCCAGCGACTGGTCGTCCTTCACCTCTTGCCGCAGCGCCGAGAGCTTCTGGTCCATGCCGTCGAGGCCGGCGAGCTCTTGCTGGACCTGGTCCGAGACATTCGCCGCTTCCGCCGCGCTCGGGTGGGTGGCCGCCTGCATCTGCCGCACCGCGACGAGCTGGGCTCGTTCCGATTGAATCACGAGCGATAGCCGGAACAGCTCGCGGCCGAGGTCCCCGAGCCGCCCCACCATCTGCGACCGCCGCGCGTCGATGTCCGCGGCCGTCTTGGGCAACGCGTCGAATCGGGACTCGAGCGACGCCCGCTTCGCCTGCGCCGCCGCGAGGTCGTTCCGTTCCGCCGGAGAGAGATAGCCCGCGAGCAGCTCTTGCTCGATCCCCACGATCTGCCGGTCGTAGCCGAGCAGGGCGTTGTCGACCGCCGATGCCCGCGCATAGCCGGCCTGGAGGGCAGGAAACGCGTCCATGGCTCCCGCGGAGGCGATGCGCTGATCGATGCGCTCGACGATCTGGCGGCCTTCCGCGATCCCGCCCTGGCTCTGTTCGAGATCGGAGACCACCTGCTGCGCCTCCGCGACGTCCCGCTGCGAGGTCGCCCACTGCTGCGCGGCCGGGGGTAGCAGCGTAGCGACGTCGAAGGCCTTGCCCTTCTCGGCGAGGAGTTGCTCGAAGTATGCCGCCGGGTCGGCGTGGACCTTGAGGAGCGCGTCGATCTCGTCACGCACCGGCGCGTACCGATTGATGACCGCGTTGTAGCTCTCCTCCGCGTCCGCGTACTTCTTCAGCTTGAGGAGCAGGTTCCCCTTGAGGAGGTTCGCCTCCGGCGTCAGCTTGCTCTCCGGCGCGCCGAGCAGGATCAGGTCGACGGCCCTTCCCGCGCTCTCGTAGTCGCCCTTCTTCACGTACGTCCAGGCGATCTCGTAGAGGGCGTCGTAGAACGCCTGCGAGCTCTCGGGGATCCGCTGGTAGGCGTCGAGCGCGTCGGCGTACTTGCCGAGCTCGTAGTCGATCCGGCCGATGGCCAGCCACGCCAGCTCAACGATCTCCTTCTCCGTCGGATCCTCGGGCGTGGCCCTCGTCACCGAGTCGAACTCACCGAGTGCCTGCGGGAGCTGCCCGAGATCCACCAGACACGCGCCTACGAAGTAGCGCGCCTGGAGGTAGTGCGGCCCCGGCCGGATCTCCCCGAAGAGCGCGACGGCGCGCGAAAGGCGCTCCAGGACCGGCAGGTCCGTCCGCCCATAGGCGGCCTTGGCGAGCAGGTACTGGATGGCCGGCGAATTGTGGCCGCTCTGCCGGTACAATTCGGCGTACCGGTCGAGGTCGCGGTAGTCGTTGGTCCGCGCCGCGATGTCGAGGTAGCGCGAGAGCGCATCCTCGAACCGGAAGTGGCTCGGGCCGGCTTCGATGGCCTGCTTCAGGAATTGCCTCGCGCCGAGGTAGTCCTTCTGCTGGTAGAGCGACTCGCCGAGGTAGTAGAGGCCGTCGACGTAGTGCCGGCTCGCACGGAACTGCGGCGTGAGGACCACGTCGAGCAGCAGGACGCTCGCGGCGACGTAGTCCTGGAGGAGGAAGTAGAGCTCCGCCTTGCCGTAGCGCTGCTCGAGGCTCTCGGCCGCGCCGCTGTTGATGCGGTCGACGTAGCCGTGCTCGACCAGGCTCATTTGATCATCGGCCGCCTGGACGCCGCGCTCCAGTTGGTCGACCTCCTGGCCTATGGCGCGGAGGTCCACCGGCGGCGCACCCTCGGCCGCAGTCGCGGTTCCGGTCGCGCCGGCGACAACCAGCGCGAGGGCTCTCGCCCAGGCTGGCCGGCCCCGATTCACTTGGGGCTCGCGGCGGGCGGTGCGCCGGCCCCGCCGGGTTTCTCCTTGCTGACCTCGATGTCGTAGCGGACGGCGGGCCGGTCCTTGAGATCCGAGGTGATCCCGCCCTTTTCGAAGCCGACGACCCGCACCACCGACACCCGCCCGGGCTCCGCGTTGAACGTGTAGCTCGACTGGACCTTGAACTTGAATCCCTCGAGGTAGGTGAAGATTCCGTAGCCGTGACCCCGGTAGACCAGCCGCACGCTGATCTGGTGGTTGCCCGGTACGATCTGGCCGTTGAAGATCGGGAACGACTGCTGTTCGGAAAGGTCGCCGCCGTTGTCGACCTTGGTGAAGATCGGCGCGCCGTCGAGCGCGTAGGAGGCGCTCTCGAGGACGAACGAGCTGCCCATGTCGTTCTCGTGGAAGATGACCGCCTTGGCGCTGCTCGAGATGTCTCCGCCCAGCACCGTCTCCTGAAGGAGCAGCAGGCGCGACTTGGTGCGGAAGATCTTCTCCTTGAGGTCGTTGACCTGCTCTTCGAGACCCTTGATCTTGAGGTCGAACTGGTCGTCCCCTCCGATCGGAGCCCGCGTGGCAGGGGCGGCAGCGGGCGCGGCCGGCGGGGGTGCCGCGGCGCCATCGGGCGCGGCCCGCCCCGTGCCGGCCCAGCCGAGCGCGGTGGCGATGAGGAATGCCGCAGATGCTCTACGCATGACGACCCTCGGAAGGGAGGTGGGCAGACGCACGGCCTATCGAGACCTCGACACCCGGAAAGGCTCCGAGCAGAGGACCGTTATAGGGCCGGGACTGTGGGGGAGTCAAACTTCAACCCAGCGAAATGAGTGACAATTGCCGAAGGCTCAGCCTGTCTTGCGCAACTCGGTGAGCACGAGCTTGGCAACCGCCTTGAGCGTGTCGAACACCCCGACCCCGGTCGGCGCGACCGCCTGGTACTCGGGCACCCCCTGGATGTTCAGGGCGCGCCGCAGCTCGTCGACCGGCACGACGTTGGGCAGGTCGCGCTTGTTGTACTGCACCACGAACGGCACCTTGGCGAGATCGTAGCCCTGCTCGGCGAGGTTGGTGCGAAGGTTGTCGAACGACTCGAGGTTGGCCTCCATGCGCTCGATCTGGGAGTCGGCCACGAAGACCACACCGTCGACGCCCTTGAGGATCAGCTTGCGCGATGCGTCGTAGAAGACCTGCCCGGGCACCGTGTACAGGTGGAAACGGGTCTTGAAGCCGCGGATCTCGGCGAGGGAGAGCGGCAGGAAGTCGAAGAAGAGGGTCCGGTCGGTCTCGGTGGCGAGGGAGATCATCTTGCCCTTCGCCTCCGGGTTGGTCTTCGCGTAGATGTACTGGAGGTTCGTCGTCTTACCGCACAGGCCCGGACCGTAGTAGACGATCTTGCAGCTGATCTCGCGGGACGAGTAGTTGATGAAGGACATCTCGGGGGTTCGCTCCTGTCGCTCGCGCTACTCGCTGAAGAGGTTGTCGATGTCCTCGTCGGTGATCTCGGCGAAGGGCGAGCCCGCACCCGGTGCCTCGACCTTCTTGAGCAGCCCGTCGAAGATCCGCCCCAGCTCCTCGCCGGCCTTCTTGACCCGCAGCCGCACGAGGCCGAGGGAGGAGCGGCTGTCGAAGATCACGACCAGGATGACCCGCCCGCCGACGATCGTGATGTGGAGGTTGTCGCGCTCGCCCTCGTGGAAGAGGATCGAGAACTCCTTCTCGCCGATGAGCTTCGCGAGCCCGCCCGTCGCCGCGATGTTGCCGGCGGTCAGCGAGGCGAGCGAGGTGGTGTCGAGGTTCTCGGTCTGCCCGCAGCTCGCGATGAGCTGGCCGTTCTTGTCGACGAGGAAGACGACCTTGGCGCTGGCCTCGCGAGTGAGCCGCTCGCAGACTTGCGTGATCTGGTTGAACTCGTCCTCGTACATGACCATCTGCGCGTTCATCGTCGGGCGCTCTTTTCGCGGGCTCGGCCGAGCCGGGAAGACGCGTCTCCCCAACGGCCGCGCGGCATCGTACCAGATACCAGACCCGCTCGACCCGGGCAAGTGCGCGCCATCGCTAGGCCTCTCGGCGCCCGGAGATGGCGCGGGCCAGCGTCGCCTGGTCCGCATACTCGAGGTCGCCCCCCATCGGCACCCCCTGCGCGATCCGGGTCACCTTGACGCCCGCCGGGCGCAGGAGCCGGGCCAGGTAGAGCGCCGTCGCCTCGCCCTCGATGTCCGGGTTGGTCGCGAGAATGACCTCGCGGACCGCCCTCTCTGGCTCGGGGGCCCCCACCCGCGCGAGCAGCTCCTTGACGCGGAGCTGCTCCGGCCCCACGCCCTCGAGCGGCGAGAGCGCGCCGTGCAGGACGTGGTAGCGCCCGCGGAACTCGCGCGTCCGTTCGACCGCGAGCAGGTCCCCGACGCCTTCCACCACGCAGACCGTCCCCGCCTCGCGCCGCGGGTCCGCGCAGATCGCGCACGGGTCGCCCTCGGTGAGCGCGCAGCAGACCGAGCAGAGCCGCACCCGCGTGACCGCCCCGCGGATCGCCTCCGCGAGCGAATCCGCGTAGCCGCCCTCTGCCCGCAGGATGTGGAAGGCGAGCCGCAGCGCGCTCTTCTCCCCGACGCCGGGGAGCTTGCCCAGCTCCGCGACGAGCCGCTGCAGCGGCTCCGGGGCCCCGGGGATCACGTCGCCACCTCAGCTCCCGCCGCCGAAGAGGTTGCCGAGGGGCAAACCGCCGGCGAGGCCGGACAGCTCCTGCCGCTGCAGTTCCTGCGCGCGGGAGAGCGCGGCGTTGACCGCCGCCACGACCAGGTCCTCGACGAGCTTTCGGTCCGCGAGGTCCACCGCGGGATCGATCGCGAGCCGGAGCAGCTCGCCCCGCCCGCTCACAGTCGCGGTCACGAGCCCCGCGCCCGCCTGTCCGACCACCTCGCGCCGCGCGAGCTCCTCCTGCTTGCGGCGCAGCTCTCCCTGCAACGCTTGCGCCTGCCGCACCAGCTCTCCGAGGTCGAAAGGCATGGTCACCTACTTGCGGTCGCCGGGGACGCCCAGCACCCGCACCTCCTCGACCTGCGCCCCGAAGACCCGCAGCGCCTCGCGCACCGCCTCGCTGCCCGTCGCCGCCGCCTTGACCGCGGCCTCGCGCTCGGAGGTGGCCTTCGCCTCGCGCTCCGCGATCGACGGCGGCAGTCCCGCGCCGTCGTGCTCGACGATCCGCAGCGCCGTGGGCGCGCCGAAGTGGCCCGACAGGAGCGCCTCGACCTCCTTGCGCTCGCCCATGAGGAGCGCGGCGCGGAAGTCGCCCTTCGGGTAGCCGAGCGACAGCTCGCCGGGCGCGATCGAGGCGAGCCGGCCGTTCTTGAGCGCGGTGCCGATGCGCGGCGAGCGGGTCGCGACCGCGGCGACGAGCGCCTCGAGGCGCGCCTCGGGGGGACGGGACGGGTCGTCGCCGTGGGGCAGGGGCGCGGGCGCGGGCGACGGCGGGGCCGCGGCCGTGCGCGAAGAACCCCGCTCCCTCGCGGCCAAAGCCCCCTTCCCCGCGGGCAAGACTCCCTCCCCCGCTTGCGGGGGAGGGCTGGGGTGGGGGGGCATCACGGCGCTCCCGCGTCCTCCCCCCCTTTCGTCCTCCCCCGCTTCGCGGGGGAGGGGATGGGTGTCGCGGGGAAGGGGAGAAGCCCCGAGCGCCTCGACGCGCGCGATCAGCTCCGAGAGCTGCGCTCCGGGCGCGAGGTAGACTCCCTTGAGGAGCGCGACCTCGAGCGCGAGCTCCGGCTCGAAGGCGCGCGAAAGCTCGCCGAGCGCGCAGTGGACGAGGTCGAAGAGGCGGGCGAGCTGCGCCGCGTCCGCGCCCCCGGCGATCGCGGCGAGCTCCTTCTGCTCGTGGTCCGGCAGCTCCGCGGGCGGCGCCCCGGTCGCCTTGAAGACGACCAGGTCGCGGAGCTGCTGGCAGAGCGCCTCCGCGACTCGCTTCGGCTCCTGCCCGCGGGCGTGCTGCTCGGCGAGCAGGGCGACCACCGCGCCCGCGTCGCGCCGGCAGAGCGCCCCCGCGAGCGCGGCGACGGCGCGTCGGTCGATCGCCCCGAGCGCCTCGGCCACCGCCTCCGCCGTCGGCGACGTCCCGCACGATGCGACCACCTGGTCGAGCATCGAGAGTGCGTCGCGCATCCCGCCCGCGGCCTGGCGCGCGATGAGCGACAGCGCGGCGTCGTCGAGCCCGAAGCCCTCGGCCTTCGCCACCTGCCGCAGCTTCTCCACCACCGCGGCGAGGGGGATGCGCCGGAAGGTGTGGAGCTGGCAGCGGCTGACGATGGTGTCGGGGACCTTGTGGGCCTCGGTCGTCGCGAAGATGAACTTGACGTGCGGGGGCGGCTCCTCGAGCGTCTTGAGCAGCGCGTTGAAGGCCGCCTGCGAGAGCATGTGCACTTCGTCGATGATGTAGATCTTGTGCCGGTCGCGCGTCGGCAGGTAGCGGGCGTTCTCGCGGATGGCGCGCACGTCGTCGACGCCGTTGTTGCTCGCGCCGTCGATCTCGGCCACGTCGACGGAGCTCCCGGCCGCGATCTCGACGCACGCCTGGCAGCTCCCGCACGGATCGGCCGTGGGCCCCTTCTCGCACTGGAGCGCGCGGGCGAGCAGCCGCGCGGCGGTCGTCTTGCCGACCCCGCGCGGCCCGCAGAAGAGGTAGGCGTGGGCCACGCGCCCGGCCGCGACCGCGTTGCGCAAGGTCCGGACGACGTGCTCCTGCCCGGAGACCTCGGAGAACGCCTGCGGCCGCCACTTGCGGGCGAGGACCTGGTAGGCGGAGTCCGCTCGCTCCATCCCTCAGCGGCTCCCGGCCTTCACGGCTGACATGCCAGGCAAGTCTCCCATCGTCTTCGACATGGCAGAAAACGATAGCCGGGTGACCCGCGCCCGCGCGGTGTCGCTACCGTTGCTCCCTTCCGGGCCTGGCGGGGTTCGCGGCCTCGCGTCGCGGGGCCCGGCTATCGAGACGGCTTTATGGGGCCACGCCTGCCCCCGCGTCAACCCCCACGCCGTCCCTCCCCCGCGTCGCGGGGGAGGGAGGAAGCGGAGAGGGTGGGATTCGAACCCACGGCACCCCTTTTGGAGGTGCACACGATTTCCAGTCGTGCGCCTTCGACCACTCGGCCACCTCTCC
>DAIDIT010000043.1 GCA_027451705.1 Pseudomonadota bacterium | reverse complement strand
ATGGGAGCGTGCCCTCCCATGGGCACCCGGCCACCCGACCACCCATGGGAGCGTGCCCTCCCATGGGCGTCAGCCTGCGCCGCACCTTTGGTCCGGCGGGTCTCGAATCTGTTGTGTGACGTGCGCTCGGTGTGCTATCGGACGCCGCGCCACGGGAGGTCACGTTCGATGCGCGCCCCACTCTTCGGCTGTCTCGCCCTCGCCACCGCGGGCCTCGGTTGTGCCCACGCCGGCATGCTCGCCGCGCCCCCCGACGACCAGCAGCTCTCGATCGGCTCGGTCGGCAAGGACCTCGAGTCGCTCGGCTACGACTGCCGCCCCGACGTGTCGAGCCCGACGCGGATGCTGACCTGCACCCACCAGACCTTCCTCAACCTCACCTTCCAGATCACCGACGAGCCCCCGCGGCTCGTCCACTGGGCGGTCTTCACCTTCAAGAAGCCCGGCGCGTGCAAGGAGATGGCGCCGAAGGTCCAGAGCTTCAACGAGAAGTACAACCTCTTCATCGTGAGCTGCGTGCCGGGCTCGGGCACGAACCCCGACAGCCTGGTCTTCCAGACCGCGATCCTGCTCCCGGCCGCGGGGTTCTCGCGCCACGAGCTCCTGGGCTACTTCAAGTGGCTCACCGAGCAGCCGGCGGCCGAGGCGCACGACCTCGGCGTCTTCGACGCGCTCCAGTAGCCGTTGCCCCTCGGCCGCCCGGAGTGCTAGAAGCCCCCCATGCCCAAGGCCCAGCGCAGCGTCGTCGTCAACGTCCCGCCGGACAAGTTCTTCGCCGTCATCTCGGACTTCGACTCGTACGCGAAGTTCAT
The DNA here is from genome assembly GCA_027451705.1 of Pseudomonadota bacterium. Taxonomy (GTDB): domain Bacteria; phylum Myxococcota; class Myxococcia; order Myxococcales; family JAKAPL01; genus JAKAPL01. The sequence goes on along the minus strand of DAIDIT010000043.1, from coordinate 7,837 downwards.
CCCGGAGATGCGCGCCGCCCACACGATCTCGGCGAGCGGCAACGTCAAGCGCGTGGCCTTCGAGATCGAGGTCGCGGTCCTCGCCTTCAAGAAGCGCGTCCACTACACCCTCGAGTTCACCGAGAGCCCGCCCGCCGGCGTGACCTGGCGCCTCGTCGAGAGCGACACCGTCAAGGCGAACAACGGGTCGTGGAGCCTGCGCGACCTCGGCTCGGGCAAGACGGAGGCGACGTACGCGATCGAGCTGCAGCTCGGCGCGCTCGTGCCGAAGGCCGTCAGCACCTTCCTCGCCGAGCAGTCGCTGCCGAAGCTCCTCGAGCAGTTCAAGGGGCGCGCCGAATCGCTGTAGCGGCGGACGGGACTTGCGCGGTCCCTGACGGGGATGTCGCGGTCGGGGCGCCTTCGCCGGAGCGGACCGGGGACGCCGCCACGGCCGGGCCGCGGGCCGCCGGATTGCGTCAACCCGTGGAAGGGGCAGGCCTTTTCGGGCTTGAAAGTTGACGCTCCTCTCGAAGGCTGTTATGCAATTGACTGGGCTGGCCCCTGTCGTGCAAGGTTTTCGTCCGTGCGGAATCGAATGAGGTCAGGCGGAATGGTCGCGAGGTCTCGGAGCGTTCTCCCCGCCGGAACCGATGAAGCCGTGAGGCCGCTGCCACGTCTATCGTACAGAAGGAGCCGCGACGAAGGGCTTCGGCACGCGTTCGGAGGTCGCCATGCTTGACGCGTTCATCATCGAGGAGTTGAAGCGGCGGGAGCGCGAGCGGATCGAGGAGCTCGAGCGACCCCAGCCGCACGCGCCGGAGCCGGCCGAGAACGACGATCGGCCGCTGCGCCAGAGCGACGACGACAAGCCGCAGCGCGGGGTTGTCATCATCGACTACGCCGTGTAGAATGTGCGTAGCAGGGTGGGGGAAGCGTCGGGTCGGCCAGGTTGCCGGCCCGTTTTTTTTGTCCAGAAGCGGCATTGCGCGGGCCGGCGGCTTGGGATACGCTCGCGGGCCAGCCGATGAAGCGGGCCCCCGCCACCTCCCTGATCGCCGCCGTGGCCCTCTGGGGTTGCACGAGCGTCATCACGCAGCAGGGCGGGGACGGGGGAAGCGGAGGCTCGGGGAGCGGGAGCGGCTCGACCTCGGGCGGGCACCCCACCAGCAGCAGCACGAGTGGCAGCTCCGGCCACCCCACGTCGTCGAGCGGCGGGACGACCGGCGGCACGACCAGCGGTGGCAGCAGCGGCGAGGTGGGCCCGCCGACCTGCGCGGACGGCGGGATCACCTGCATCGGCCAGGTCTGCGACGTCGCGACCGGGACCTGCGTGCAGTGCCTCTCCGACACGGACTGCGCGTCCCAGACCGTCACCCCGAAGTGCAACACCCAGACGAACAGCTGCGTCGCCTGCGTCTCCTACAAGGACTGCCCCTACCACGAGCCCGGCTGCCACAACGGCTTCTGCGGCGCCTGTGCGGCGACCGCCGACTGCCCGCCGGGCCTGACCTGCACGGGCGGGAGCTGCACCTGCGCGACCAACACCGGCTGCGGGGGCGACGCGCCGTTCTGCACACCCGCCGGGATGTGCGGCTGCGCCGGCAACGGCGACTGCTCGGGCGGCCAGATCTGCGACACGGGCGGCTACGCGAACGGCGCCTGCGTGCCCAACTGCACGCAGAACCCGAGCGCGTGCGTCGCGGGCTCGTCGTTCCCCGACTGCAACGCGGCGACCGGCCTCTGCGTCCAGTGCCAGCAGGACGCCGAGTGCCAGTCGAGCGGGAGCGGCCGCTTCTGCCAGAACAACGCCTGCGTCGACTGCCGCGACGTCGCCGACTGCGTTGCGCTCGACGCCGGGACGCCGTTCTGCAACGGCCAGTGCCGCCAGTGCCTCTCCGCGGCGGACTGCCCGGCCAGCGCGCCCGGCTGCGACTTCCTCTCCGGGCAATGCGGGTCCTGCGAGCAGGACAGCGATTGCCCGAGCGGGATGCACTGCACGAACGGCACCTGTGGCTGATCGAGGTCGTCAAAGAGGCGCAGAGGTGGCATCGGCCGGTTGACGTATGGCGGCACGGGTCCGTGTCTGGGAGAATGGCCCCGAACCAGTGGCTCCGGCCGGTACCGCGGAGCGAGAAGGGAGCGGCGCATGAGGCTGCAACGGCGCGGAGCCTATGGGTTTCTTTCCGTCTTCGCCCTCGCCGCGTGCGGGGTTCCGGGGGCCGATACCCTTCCCACGGCCGGTGCGGGCTCGTCGGCGGTGGCCTCGCAGGACGACAGCTCCCCGAACTACTTGAAGGCGGACGGGTCGGTCGACTATGACGCCCTCCGCGCCCACTACGGGACGCCCAACGAAAACCTCATGTTGAACCCCAACGCGGTGAACGTCGCGCAGACGCCCAGCGTCGGCGCCGTCACCGCGTCCCCGGACCACCTGACGTTCCAGGCGTCGACCGCGGGATGGCTCCTCGGCCACCAGCCCGGCGACGTCCTGTACTGCAACCACCTGTGCGGCGGGCACGGCTTCCTGCGGCGCATCGTGTCGATCGCGCAGCAGGGCGACCAGGTCGTGGTCCAGACCACCGACGGCCTGCTGACCGACGTCATCTGGAACGGCTGGCTCCACCTCGACGAGACCGTGATGGTCGACCCCTCGAAGTTCCCGACTCAGCTCCCGGCGCCGGGCGGGGTGTCGCCGGGCAACAACTTCCCGGTACCGATCGGCGAGTCGGGGAGCGGGGCCAAGGAATCGGACGAGGGCAAGGAGGCGGACGTCGACCTCTCGGCGAAGGCCGGGATGAGCGGCTACATCCACTTCGGGCCGAGCTTCCCGATCCACATGACCCTCGACGTGGCCATCTCCTACCACCTGAGCTGGGACCCGGTGCACGTCGACCTCGTCAAGCTCGACGTCAAGGGCGGGCCGAAGCTGGGCCTCGACGCGCAGATCAAGGGGACGGCGTCGGCGGACGCGAGCAGCACCTTCTGGGACGTGAGCTTCCCGCTCGGCAGCTTCCCGATCTCGGTCGTCGAGGTGTCGGTCAACCTCGACCTCTCGGCGACCTGGCACGCCAGCGTCGACGGCCAGATCACCGCGCAGTTCGGGACCTCGGTCGCGCTCACGATGGACGAGGGCTTCGTCTACACCCGCGACCAGGGGCTCCAGGGGATCGACCAGGGGCCGACGCCGGACATCCAGAACCCGACGATTTCCGCGAACGGCAAGGCGGGCGCGAAGGCCGGCGTGGACCTCGCGGCCAAGCTCCAGTTCAAGGTCTACGACCTCGCGGGGCCGCAGATCGTCGTCGACAGCGACCTCGGCGGAGAAGTCGAGGCCGAGGCCGAGGCCAAGGCGACGGTCAACCCCAACGGCACGACCGACACCGAGTGCAAGATGGAGCTGAGCGCGGACCTCTACTGCAAGCTGACCGGCAGCGTCGGCATCGTCTTCAAGGTGCTCAAGTTCGACAAGGAGAAGAACTGGCCGATCGCGAGCCACACCTGGACGTTCCCGAGCCCGAAGTGGACCTACGAGGTGCCGGGCGTGTCCGACGCGTGCGCGGGCGACGACGGCGGCACGCCGGACGGCGGTGGCACCAGCTCCGGCCAAGACGGCGGCGGCGTCGGTCCCGGCAGCGACGGCGGCAGCAACGGCAGCAACGTCTGCGGCAACCAGTCGTGCGGGAGCGGACTGTGCCGCAGCTACATGAATCCGAATACGTGTACCGCCAATCCGGGTGAGGCCGTCGGGTGCGGCTGCAGCTCGAACACCGACTGCAACTGCGGACAGACCGGCGCGTACACGATCTGCCAGAACGGCACCTGCGTCTACGGCTGCGGATCCGATTCGGACTGCACGAGCCCACAGATCTGCCTCCAGAACGGCCAGACGTCTGCGAAGGGAAGCACTTGCAGCCAGGTCAGCGGATGCTGCATGCTCTGAGACAAACGGCGTCGCTCACGCGGCGTTCCAGCTCCGGCCGTCGCGGCCAGGGCATGACGGAGTACATCATCATCGTCGCCCTGGTCGCGATCGCCGCGGTCGGCATCGTCACGACGTTCGGCAACAACATCCGCCAGCTCTTCGACGCGGCGGTCGACGTGCTGAACGGAACCCCATCGGCCTCGAACACCGTCGGGGCCGGCATCAACAAGGGCACGTTCAACATCAAGAACTTCGGGGCCACTTCGAACGGCAACTAGCCCGCATCGTTCACGGGACGCCGCAGCAGCCGGACCGTGAGCCATGCGGGCCAGACGGCACGCAGGTGCCTCCCGGCCTCCGGTCTGTTACACTCCCGGCCCGAGGAGGCACGGTATGCGGCGTCTTTTCGTCTCGCAGGAACTGCTCGACGGCTGGGCGGAGCAGGGCAAGATCGAGCTGTCGGGCAGCCAGCTCACGATCCTTGCGGAGAATCGGTCGTTCGAGCTCCACCCGGGCGCCCACTTCCTCTCCCTGGCGGCAGGCGCGGACGGCCACCGGCTCGTCGGGAAGGTCAAGACGGAATCGCAGATTCGGGAACTGGGCGCCGAGCTCTACATGAACTCCGTGCTGCTCGGCGAGGACGCCTACGACGTGCAGCCGGGCTTCGTCGCCGAGGTCGCGGATCCCCCGGCCCCGGCGGACGCAAAAGCTTCGGTCCAGGCCGCAACCGATGCGCCCGAGCGGGTGAGCGGCCGGGCCCGGACCGATCCCGATCTGGCTGCCCAGCTCGCGATCGAGCGGCAGCAAGTCGAGGAGAAGGCGGCGCTGGCGCGCTTCTTGCTTGAAAACCTGACATGAGCCACGCCCTGCTCGGTCTGGCGACGCTCGCCTACTGCGGCGCGGGCGTGGCGTACCTCTGGTACCTCGTCCACGCGGACGCGCCTGCCGCGCGCTTCGGCGTCTGGGGGCTCGCCGCGGGGCTCGTGCTGCACGGGGCGGCCATCTCGGTCGGCCTCTTGCACCACGACTTCCTGCCCGCGACCAACGTCCGCGAGGGGCTCTCGCTCCTCGCGTGGCTGATGGGGATCAGCTACCTCGTCCTCGATCGCAAGCTGCACCTGCCGATCCTCGGCGCGTTCGTCTTGCCGCTCGTGCTGGTCGTCGCCCTGCCGGCGCTGGCGGTGCCGATGCCCGACCTGCCGCTGTCCCCGGCGCTGCACGACGGCCTGCTGCCCTTCCACGTCGTGATCGCCTTCCTCGGCGAGGCGCTCTTCGCGGTGGCCTCCGGCGTCGGGTTCGCCTACCTCGTGCAGGAGCGGGAGCTGAAGCGGCGCGGGCGGCTGGCCGTGCTCTGGGCGAAGCTGCCAGCCCTCGAGGTGCTCGACGGCCTCAACCGGCGGCTGGTGCTCTGGGGCTTCGCGTTGCTCTCGTTCACGATCGTGACCGGAGCGCTCGTCGCGAAGGCGACGTGGGGCAGCGCGTGGAGCTGGGAGCCGCGCGAACTGCTCGCCTTCGTCACCTGGATCCTCTTCGGCGGGCTCGTCTGGGCCCGGCAGCTCGCCGGCTGGCGCGGGCGCCGGGTGGCGGTCCTGACGATGGCCGGCTTCCTGCTCGTCATGTTCAGCTTCGTCGGACTGGCCCTCTGCCCGGTCGACCGCCACGGGGGCATGTTCCAGTGAGGCCCGATCGACCGGCGGAGTTCGAAGCCACGCGCGGCGGAGCCCGCCCGGCCGATCTCGCGCCTTGCCTTCGGCAAGGTCCTCGAGCTGCCGCCGAGCCTCCGCGGGACCCCCTGTCGGGGGTGAGGCTTCGGCGCCGATGATCGACCGGCTCGTGCTGGTGGGGGTCTCGCACCACACGGCGCCCCTGCCGGTCCGCGAGCGGCTCGCGCGGCTCGGCGAGAACCTGCGCGGGACGCTCGACGCGCTGCACAAGCTCCCCGGCGTCGCCGAGGGAATGGTGCTCTCGACCTGCAACCGCGTCGAACTGTACGGCGCGGGCGCGCCGGCCGAGCGGGTGGCCAGTTCGCTGCGCGGCTTCGTCGCCGACCAGGGCCTCGAGCCAAACGGCTCGGGCGAGTTGTACGTGCGCCAGGGGGAGGCGGCCGCGCGCCACCTCTTCCGCGTCGCCGCGAGCCTCGATTCGATGGTCGTCGGCGAGCCGCAGATCCTCGGGCAGCTCAAGGACGCCTTCCAGGCCGCCGCCTCGGCCGGCACGACGGGCGACTGCCTGCACCGGACGGTGGGGCGGGCCTTCGCGGTGGCGAAGCGGGTGCGCACCGAGACCGAGGTCGGACGAAACGCCGTCTCGATGGCATCCGCGGCCGTCGAGCTCGCCCGGAAGATCTTCGCCTCGCTCGAGGGCAAGCGGGTGCTCCTCGTGGGCGCGGGCGAGATGGCGACGCACGCCGCCCGCCACCTCGCCGCCCAGGGGGTCGCGGCACTCGAGATCGCGAACCGTTCGCCCGAGCGCGCGGACGAACTGGCGGCGCGCTTCCGCGACGAAGGGCGCGACGCGCGGGGCCACGCGCTCGACCGGCTCCCGGAACTCCTCTCCGAGGTGGACATCGTCGTCTCGGCCGCGGCGGCCGACGGCTGGCTCCTCTCGCGCGAGCTGGTCGCCCGCGCCGTCAAGTCCCGCCGTTTCCGGCCGCTCTTCCTCGTCGACCTGGCCGTGCCGCGATCGATCGAGCCCGCGGCCGGCGATCTTCCGAACGTCTACCTGAAGGACGTGGACGACATCGGCGGGCTCGTCGAGCAGAACGCCGCCCACCGGGCCGAGGAGGCGGGGCGGGCCGAGCAGATCATCGACGGCGAGGTCGCCGAGCTGGCCCGGGTCCTGCGCGGGCGGTCGGCCGTGCCGGTGCTCGCCGACCTGCGGCGGTTCGGCGACCAGGTCGCGCAGGCCGAGGCGCGGCGCACGCTCTCGCTCGTCGGAGGCGCGCTCGACGAGCGGCAGCGGGCGTCGGTCGAGGCCATGGCGCGCGCGATCGTGAACAAGCTCCTGCACCAGCCGACGACGCGGCTGCGCCGCGCGGCCGAGCTGGGCGTCGAGGGCGAGCTGGCCGACGCGGTCGCGCGCCTCTTCGGACTGGAAGAAGGCGACGGCGCGGCCGAACCTGGCGGCAGCCCGCCGGACCGGGACTCCGAGGACTAGGCCGTGCCGCCGCTGCGCATCGGGACGCGCCGCTCGGCGCTCGCGCTCTGGCAGGCGGAGCACGTGGCGGGGCTCTTGCGCGCGACCGGGCCGGGCGTGGAGGTCGAGCTCGTTCGGATGACGACCAAGGGCGACCGCTTCCTGCACGCGCCGCTCGCGGAGATCGGCGGCAAGGGGCTGTTCGTGCAGGAGATCGAGGAGGCGCTCGAGCGGGGGGAGATCGACCTCGCGGTGCACAGCCTCAAGGACCTGCCGGCTTCGAGCCCGGCGGCGCTGACGCTCGCGCGGCCGCCTCCGCGCGCGGATCCGCGCGACGCGCTGGTCGCGCGCGAGGGGCTGCGGCTCGCGGAGCTGCCGCGCGGCGCCCGGGTGGGCACCTCGTCGTTGCGCCGCGCCGTGCAGCTCCGCGCGATCCGCGCCGACGTCGAGATCGTCCCGATCCGCGGCAACGTGCAGACGCGGCTGCGGCGGACGCTCGGACCCTCGAAGGAGCCGCTGCTCGACGCGGTCGTGCTCGCGCTCGCCGGGCTGTCGCGGCTCGGCCTCGAAAGCGCGGTGACCGAGGTCTTCGATTCCGACGTCGTCGTCCCGGCCGTCGGCCAGGGGATCCTCGGCGTCCAGCACCGCGCCTCCGACGGGCGGGTCGCCGCGGCCCTCGAGCCGCTGGGGGATCCAGTCACCGAGCTGGCGGCGCGCGCGGAGCGGGCGCTCCTCGCGCGGCTCGGCGCGGGCTGCCACGTGCCCCTCGGCGGGCACGCGCGGGTCGCGGACGGGCGG
>DAIDIT010000042.1 GCA_027451705.1 Pseudomonadota bacterium | reverse complement strand
GTTGCCCGCGTTCAGGAGGTCGGGGCCGCCGTCGGGGAAGGTCGAGTGCCAGAGCGTCTCCCAGGCGCCGGACGCGGCGTCGAAGTGGAACGCGACGAGCCCGCCGCCGACCGCCGCCGCGACGATCTCGGGCACGCCGTCCCCGTCGAGGTCGCCGATCGCCGGGGTGGACGATCCGATGACGTGCTGGTCCGCCCCGTCGAGGGTGGCGACGAGCGCGCAGCGCCGCGGGTCGAGGATCCGCACGAGCCCGTAGGCCGTCGCGGAGCCGACGCACTCGTCGCTGCCGCCGCCGAGCGTGTTCTGCGTCGGGAAGACGAGGACCGGGCCGCCGTCCGCGACGGCCGCGCCGAAGCTCGCGGCCAGCGGCGTCGTGATGACCTGCATCCAGGTCGGGTCCGGATCCACGGCGTAGCCGCCGTCGGGCAGCGCGGGCGGCCAGGCGCAGCGGATGGAGGGGGCGAAGTGCGCGGGCTGCGCGGGGTGCGTGCAGGCGGGGTCGAAGCCGCCGTCGGGCCAGCCGGAGCAGCCGCCGTCGCGGCAGAAGCTGTCCGAGGTGCAGTCGGACGACGCCTGGCACGGGATCGGGGCGGGCGCGCCTCCGTCGGGCGGCGGCAGTCCCGCGTCGCGAAACCCGCCGTCCGGAAGGCCTCCGTCGAGCGGCGCGCCGACGTCCTCGGCCCCCGCGTCGCCGCCGCGCGGCGCCGCGGGCGATCTGCAGCAGGCCGAGAGGGCGAGGGCGGCCGTGCAGCCGAGCCAGGCCGCCGGTCTCACAGGTACTTCTCCACCTTCTCGAAGACGTCGATCCGGTCGACGAGATCGGTGAGGTAGTCGAGGCGGTCGGTCTCCAGGACCACGACGGGCGAGAGCGCGTAGCTCGCCATCCAGTCCTCGTAGAGGTCGTTGAGCCGCTTGAGGTAGGACGCGGGCACGGCCTGCTCGAAGCTCCGGTTGCGGCGTCGGATGCGCTGGCGCAGCGTGCGGACCGGCGCGCGGAGGTAGATCATGAGGTCCGGCGGACGGAGCGACTGGCCGACCACCCGGTAGAGGTCCTGGTAGACGGCCCAGTCTCGGCCGTCGATGAGCCGCTGCCGGTGGAGGTTCTGGGCGAAGATCTCGGCGTCCTCGTAGATGGTCCGGTCCTGCACCGCGGCGCCGGGCGCCCGCTCGAGCTCGCGGTGGAGGCGGAACTTGTGGGTGAGGAACCAGATCTGCGACTTGAAGGCGTAGGCCTTCATGTCGCCGTAGAAGTCGGCCAGGTAGGGGTTGTCGTCGTTCGGCTCGTAGAACGGCTCGATGCCGTAGCGGCGGCAGAGGAAGTTGCAGAGCTCGGTCTTCCCGGCCCCGATGTTGCCCGCGAGCGCGATGAACCGCTTCGCCATCGCCCCGTACCTACCACGCGCCCCCGCCCCGGGACAGGCGAAGCCGCCCGGCCACCCTGCAAGCAACGTTGAATTCCCCGCCGACTTTCGGTAAGCAGCGGCACCGATGAAAGTTTCCCTCCTCGCGGCCGTCGCGGCGGCCGCCGTCGCGCTCGCCGGTTGCCACAGCGAGTCGCAGACCCACCTCGCGCGCGGCAACGTCTTCCAGAACCAGGGCAAGATCGCGGAAGCCATCGCCGAGTACCAGAAGGCGGCGGCCGCCGATACGAGCATCTCCGCGCCGTGGCTCCGGATGGGCGACCTGCTCTACGCGCAGGGCAAGAAGGACGCGGCCTTCGCGGCGTACCGGCAGGCGACCGCCCGCAACCCCGCCCAGATCGAGGCGTGGATCGGGATGGCGCGCGTGCAGAGCGAGCAGGGGCACGACCAGGCCGCGCGCGACTCGCTCGGGCGGGCGCTCGACGTTCGCCCCCGCAACCTGTACGCCCGCCTCTCGCGCGCGCAGCTCGCGCTTCAGGACGGCGACGCCGCCGCCGCGCTCGCCGACGCGAAGCTCGCCGCGCGGCTCGACGACGAGGACCCGACGGTGCTGTACGTCTACGGCTCCGCGATGGCGGCCTCGAAGGACTACTCGGGCGCGAAGGCGGCGTTCGACCGCATCGCCAAGCTCGCGCCGGCCTCGCCCCTCGCCGCCTACGGGCAGGCCCGGCTCGACCTCGCGCAGGGCGACCGCGCGGGGGCCGTGCAGGCGCTCGCCGCCCTCGTCGGCTCCGCCCCGTCGGAGAAGGGGCCGGTCGCGGCCGATCCGACGTTCGCCGCGCTGCGCGGCGATCCGGCGTTCGACCGGCTGGTCGGCGGGACGCCGCGGCCTTCGGCCTCCTCCGCACCGGCGGGGATCGCGGCCGCCCCCGCCGCCAAAGGCGACGGGGGTTAGAGGGGATTGCTCAGGACCATCGCGACAATCGTGTTCACGGCCCTCTGGACCCTCGTGCTGCTCGTCCCCGTCGCGGCGACGGTGCTCCTGACCCTCGAAGGCGACGCGGCGGGCTGGATGGCGCGCAACCTCTGGGCGCCGGCGGTGCTCCGCGTCGCGGGCGTCACCCTCGTCGCCGATCCGCTGCCCCCCCTCGACCTGCGCCAGCCTTACGTCTTCGTGGGCAACCACCAGGGCTACTTCGACATTCCCGCCGCCTTCGCGACGATCCCGCACCCGATCCGCTTCGTGGCCAAGCGCTCGCTGGGCTTCATCCCCGTCCTCGGCTGGTACCTCCACCTGACCGGGCACGTGCTCGTCGACCGCGGGAACCGGCAACGCGCGGTCGACTCGCTGCGGGCCGCGGCGCGCAAGGTCGCGCGCGGGACCAGCATCCTCATCTACCCGGAGGGGACGCGCTCGGACGACGAGCGCGGCGCGATCCGCGCCTTCAAGAAGGGCGGCTTCGTGCTCGCGCTCGAGTCGCAGGTGCCCATCGTGCCGGTCGCGGTCGACGGGTCGCACCGCGTCCGGCGCAAGCACGACCCGGCCATCCGGCCGGGCACGCTGCGGATCAAGGTCGGCGCGCCGATCGCGACCGCGGGGATGACCCTCGCGGACCGCGACCGGCTGATGCGGAACGTGCACGACGCGCTCATCGACCTGCACCTCGCCATCGGCGGGGCGGGCGGAGATCGCGCGGCTGTGATCGCCGGCCGAGAGGAGCGCACCTAGATGACGTTCCGTAGCCTGGTGGCGGCGGCGGCCGCGCTCGCCCTCGCGGCGGGCTGCACGACACTGACCCCGGAGCAGCGGGCCGACCGGCGCGACGCGGCGGGCAGCGAGGCGCTCTCGGGCGACAAGCCGTGCGAGGCGCTCGCCGACTTCCGGGAGGCGCTCGCGCTGCAGCCGGAGAGCTGGCGCGAGCTGCGGCACGAGGTCGCGGCGGCGCGCGGTTGCGGGCAGCTCGGCAAGGTCACCGCCCGGGCGCGCGAGCGCGTGAAGTCCGAGCCCGAATCGGCCCGCGCCCACTACCAGCTCGGCCTCGCGCTCCTCGCCGGCGAGCGGGGCGAGAAGGAAGGGCTCGCCGAGCTGGCCCTCGCGCGCAAGCTCGATCCCCGGAGCGCCGAGCCGGCCCTCCGGTACGGCTTCGCCCTCGTCGAATCCGAGCGCTACGCCGAGGCGATCGCCCCGCTGCGCGCGGCCATCGCGCTCGCCCCCGACGACCCCCACGCCCGCTTCCCGCTGGCGCTCGCCCTCCACCGCACCGGCCACGACGCCGAGGCGGTCGCCGCGATCGCCGAGGCGCTCCAGCACACCCCGAGCGCCGACGACCTCGCGAAGGCGCGGGCGCTGCTCGACGTCATCCACGACCCCTACCGCCCCATCCCCGCCGGAGCCAAGCCGCGGTTCCAGGAGGCGATGGGCTGGCTCGACCGCGACGACGCGTCGCAGCGGGCCGTCGACGTCCTCGAGTCGCTCGCGTCCGACTTCCCCCAGGTGCCGATCTTCTACTCCGCGCTCGGGCTCGCCTACGAGAAGCTCGGCGACACCTCGCAGGCGGTCGAGCACTTCGAGCAGGCGATCGCGCTCGATCCGACGCTGCCCGGGCCGCACTTCTACCTGGGCGAGGTCTACCACGGGCTGCAGAAGTACGGGCAGGCCGAGGCCCAGTACCGCGCCGCGCTCGCGCAGGACCCGCTGCTCGAGGCCGCGCGCGACCGGCTCGGGGAGATGGAGTTCGACGAGGGGGACGGCAAGGACGCGGTGGCGCAGCTCCGGGCGCTCGTCGCGATCCGGCACGGCGACCCCAAGACGCGGCTCCGCCTCGCCTCGGCCCTCTCGCTCGTGGGCGACCTCCCCGGGGCGGACCGGGAGCTGCAAGCGGTGCTGAAGAAGGACCCCAAGAACCTGGCCGCGCAGCTCGGCCTCGGGGGCATCGACGTCCAGCGCGCCCTTGAGGCCAAGGCGCCCGACGTCCGCCGGCAGTTCGCGGACGCCGCCCGCAAGCGGCTCCACGACGTCCTCGCGCAGCAGCCGGACAACGCCGCGGCGACGCGCCTGCTGGCCGCCCTCGACGCGCCGCAGAAGTGATACGCTCCGGAGGGAGATGACGCCCGAACGCACCTCCGCGCCCGGCGCGGCTGGCCGTCCGACGCCGCCTTCGGCGCGCAGTTCACCGTCCGGCACCTTCAGGATTGCGGCGCCGCCCCCGACCGGGCCGAAGGCGCTGCTCGACAAGGCGCTCGGGGCATTCGGGGCGCAGGACCGCTACTTCCGGATCCAGGCGTGCCTCGTCGCGGGCTGGCTGGCCGTGTCGATCGCGACGATCGCGACGCTCGCCCTCTCCGGCGGCGGCGGCAACGCGCTCGGTGCCGAGGTCCGCGCGGAGATGGCCGTCGGCGGTCCCGTGCTCCTCGTCACCAACACCTCCGGGACGCCGTGGACCGACGTCACGTACACGCTCAACGGCCTCTACGTGTACCGGCAGGCCGCGCTCGACCCCGGCGGCCACCTGACCGTCCCGGTCGGCCGCTTCCGCAAGGGCGGCACCGGCGGCCGGCACGCCCCGCGTGACCTCGAGCCGAAGCTGCTCGCGATCGGCTGCGAGGAGGGGCAGGCGCAGGTCCCGCTCTCGGCGGGGACGGCCCGGTGATCCAGATCGGCAACGGGCCACGCCGGGTCCTCGTCGTCGACGACGACCCGGAAGTGCTCGAGTTCATCGACGTGCTGCTCGGCGTCGAGGGCTTCTCGACGCTGCGCGCGCACGGCGGCGAGGAGGCGCTCGATTACCTGTCCGGCGGTGGCATCGACCTCGTGCTGCTCGACATCGCCATGCCCGGCGTCGACGGCCTCGAGCTGTGCCGCCGGATCAAGGGCGACGCGCAGACGAGCGGGATTCCCGTCGTCGTCCTCTCGGCGCGACCCGGCGAGGTGGCCGCGTCCGAGGCGCAGGAGGCCGGCGCCGACGACTTCCTGCGCAAGCCCTTCGACAACGACGAGCTGCTCGGCGTCGTCCGCAGCAAACTCGGCCGCTGACGCCGCCGCTCAGGGCCGCGACGGCCCTTGCAGGACGATGCCGAGCTTGGCCGAGTAATCGAAGATGCGCTCGTCGCGGTAGAACTCGCCGTAGACGATGCGGGCGAGGCCCGCGTTCGCGATCAGCTTGAAGCAAGGCCAGCACGGGCTCGCCGTCGTGTAGATGTCCGCCCCCTCGATCCGGACCCCGTTTCGGGCCGCCTGGAGGATCGCGTTCGCCTCCGCGTGGATCGTCGCCACGCAGTGGCCGTTCTCCATCATGTGCCCGACCTCGTCGCAGTGCGGCAGCCCGCGGATGCTGCCGTTGTAGCCCGTGGAGAGGATCGTCCGCTCCCGCACCAGCACCGCCCCGACGTGCTTGCGGTCGCACGTCGCCCGCGAAGCCACCACGCGCGCGATGTCCATGAAGTACCCGTCCCAGCCGCTGCGGGGCATCGGTGTCTCATAGCACGCGCCGCTGACAACTCGGCGACAACCTCGGCAGATCGACGCCGACCTCGAACACGCGACCCCGAACGAACCCCTTCAGACCCGAAGCCGGTCCCGCAGAAGCTGCCAACGCGCTTTCTGACGATTCTTTCCGGTCGGGATCGAGGTCGCGGTCGAGGTCGCGGTTGGGGCCGGGGGCGCCGTCGCGGCCACGTCGGTCCCGGGGGTTGGCGGGCGTGCCCGGACTGTTCACCCTTCGATGGAGGAGGCGGACATGCGATCTCGGACACTCGCGGCCGTCGTGCTGTCGCTCGCCTGCGGCTGCGCGGAGACACACGAATCTTCGAACCTTCCGCCTCACACCGCGAATGCGTCTCCGGTGGCGGAGCCGGGCCTCCAGTTCCAGGGGCTCGCCGGGCGCAAGCCCGTGACCCACGGGTACGAGAGCATCCCGCGCATCGGCGTCATCGCGGGGCAGGTGGTCGCCGTGTCCTCGGACAAGGTCGAGATCGTCGGCCGCTCGCTCGCGGGCCCGCCGGCCGAGATGACGCTCTTCGTCGGGCCGATCACCCGCGTGACGATCGACGGCCGCACCGGGCACCTGGGTGAACTGCGGCCGGGGATGGACGTGCGCGCGAGCTACACGCAGGATCGCTCGACGGTCATCGCGGACAGCCTCGACCTGCGAACGCCGGAGGCACCGCCGTCCGGGCCTTGAACCTTTCCGGCTGCCTCCGCGGCTCAGCCGCGGCTGGAGGCAGCCGCGATCGCCTCGCCGGCGCCGGGGTCCGCGAGCGCGGCGAGCCCGTGCGACTCGAGGAAGCGGCGGATCTTGGCGGCGGGCGCGGCGAACGTCTCGCCCGGCATCGGGACGTCGAAGCCCCAGCTCCGGTCGGCGGCCTGGGGCGCCCCCTGCGGCCGGAGCATCCGGTCGATCGGGAGCTCGACCCGCGCCGTCCGGTAGCCCTCGACGATCGCGGCGAGCCGGCCGTCGCGGACGCGGAAGATGCCGCCTCCGCTCGTGCCGTAGCCGATGGGCGCGTCCGTCTTGAGCCGGTCGAGGCGCCGCGCCGGACCCTCGCCGGCCCACTCGAGGCTCGAGACCAGGCCGGCGGAGACGGACAGCTCGCGGCCGAACGGCGCGCCGATCACGACGACGTCCTCGCCGACGCGGGTGCCCTCGTCCTCGGCCAGCCGCGCCGGCCGGATGTCCGCGCCGCGGATCTCGAGGACCGCGAGGTCCTCGTCCGGGACGGCTCCGACCGCGACGAGCGTCGCGCCGTAGGCGACCGTCGTCCCGCGCCGCCCCTCGACCAGCACCTGGAACGCGGGGTCGGCCGGCAGGTCGCCGCGCTCGACGACGTGGGCGTTGGTCAGGACGAAGCTGCGGTGGTGGGCGCGGTCGTCGCGCAGGCAGACGGCCGTCGCGGTGCGGGCGAGCGTGCCGGCCGCGAGGACGTGCACGCGGACGGCCTCGGGCAGGACGGACTGGATGACCTCGAAGCGATCGGCCGGCCCCGCCGCCCGCCTGCCCTCCTGGATCGGCCCGGCGCACGCGAGGGCGAAGGCGGCAGGCAGCAGGAGGAGCGTTCTGGGCAAGCGTCGGGTCCGGGTGTCTTTCGGGCGGCTGGTGTGTAACAGGTCCGCGGCGGGGCGCATTCCGCCTCAATCGGCGTAGCGCTTGCGCAGGAGGAAGACGATCGCGTCCTTCGTGCACTCGCGGCAGTAGCCGTGCCGGCCCGTCATCGCGGCGACCATCTTCTCGACCTGGACGAGGTCGCGGGGGGACAGGCCGCCCTGGTCGCCCGAGAGGAAGCGCAGGACGTTCTCGCCGTTCTTGCGCAGGAGCTTCTTGTGCTCGACGAAGTAGTGGTCGCGCAGCCTCCGGAACTGGTCGGGGAAGATCCTCGGGTATTCGATCGACTCGACCTCCGGGTGGTCGAGGCGGTAGGCGCCGACCGCGGCGATGAGGCCCCGGCGGAAGTCGCCGCGGTCCTCGTCCTCCGGCATCACGATGGCCTCGAGCTCGACCATCCGCCCTTCGTCGGGCGGCTCGAATTCGCCGGTCACGCGGTTGCGGAGCTTCTCGTTCTTGACCCAGTGGGAGACGTGGAGCACGTAGCGCTCGAACAGCTCGCGGTACTGCCCCTCGCTGATGAGGCCCATCGAGTCGCGGACCTCGTCGTCGACCGCGTCCACCAGCTCCGCCTCCGCGGTCCGTACGAACTCCTCGTGATCGTGGAAGCCGTCGACGACCTCCTGCTGGAGGAACTCGTAGACCGACTTGTCGCGGCAGATCCCGGCCAGCTCCTCGAGCACCGCCTGCGGCGTCACGCAGCGGTAGGCCGGGTTCTGCACGGCGTTGGCGATGGCGGTCTTGATCTCGCGGGCGCTCGCGCCGGACCGCCCCTCGTAGTTCGGGTAGGCGTCGCTCTCGCGCCAGATCTCCTCGGCGCTCTTGCGCAGCTCCTTGGCCTGCGACATCGCGAGCCGGTCCGGCACCTGGCCGCGGTCGTACAGGTCGAGCTTCTCGAGCGGCGAGAGGTCGTCGACGATGTCACGCAGGTCGCCCTGGTAGCGCTCCGGGATCGGCTTCTTGAGCCGCGTGAGCACCGCCCAGACGGCCGCGACGTCGAGGGCGTGCGGGGCGACGTGCTTGCCGAAGCGCGAGCGCGCGATCTGCTGTTCGTAGATCTCCCGCTCGATCGTGCGGCGGCGCAGGTACGGCACGCGGACGAGCTCGATGCGCCCCTTGAACGAGGTGAAGTCCGGGGCCTCCTTGAAGGCCGCGAGGTGCTTCTCGTTCGTCGACGCGAGGAGGATCGTGTCGAGGTAGAGGCTGAAGTGCTCGAGCGAGACCTGCGCGCTCTCGCTCACGCCGAGGAGGTACTTGAAGTGTTCGAGCGGCCGCTTGAGCAGGTCGGCGTAGGCGACGATGCCCCGGTTTCCGGCGACCAGGGGGCCCACGGGCTCGAAGAGGCTCAGGCTCTGGAGCGCGGCGGGAAGGCTCCCGTGGCTGCGGTCGGCCGTCACCTGCCGGAAACCCGCGTCGACGGAGAGCTGCGGCTCGACGGTCGCGAGCGCGACCTGGTAGCGGGTGGAGGCGTAGAACCGCTCCACCTGCACGTGGCGCAGCACCTTGAGGTAGTCGCCCTGGTAGGCGCCGAGCAGCGCGCCGAAGATCTGTCGGCACTTGTGGCAGAGGTCGCCGTCGAGCACGTAGTCGGAGAGGCGCGAGCCCTGCCCGGCGGGCTCGAGGACGCCGAGGTGCTTCTCGAAGAGGCGGCGCCGCTCCGTCCGCGGGATCAGGAAGAGCGGGTGATCCCGCACCTCGCAGCCGAGCCGGGCGTCGATCGACTCGCCGTCCAGGTGGGCGTAGGAGGCGACGTCGGGCGGCGGCTGCCCGCTCTTGCCCTCGCCGAAGCCGATCGCGCCGCGGACGAGCTTCTCGCTCGGGAAGATCCAGTTGAAGCGGTAGAGCGCGCCCTCCCGCTCGTGGCTGTAGGCCTCCATCGCGTCCTGGATCGCCGCGACGAGGCTCGACTTGGCCGAGCCGTTGGGGCCGTGCAGGAGGACGAGCTTGTCGATGCGCCCCGTCCGGACGAAGTTGCCGACGATCCGGTAGATCGCGGCCTGGACCTCCTCCTGCCCGGCGACCCTCCCCTCCCCGCCCGCGAACGGGCAGTCGAAGAGGCGGAAGCGGCGGAACTTGCCGACGGGCGTCTCGACGTCGTAGGCGCCCCAGTGGTCGAAGACGTCCTTGAGGTACTGCGCGGCGTTGCGGGAGTGGCGGAGCGGATCCTGGGCGAAGAGGTCGAGGTATTGGTCGAAGGCGAGGATCGTCCGGTCCCGGGCGAAGGAATCCCGGACGTCCTTGCCGAGGGTCTCGAGGTAGCTGCGGACGTCCACGGAGGGCACCCCTTGGGCGGATGTGCGGCCACGGCTCATGCGCCGTGGAAAGTTCGACATTCGTCTGTAACACACGGCGATCGAACGCCACAAGGACCCCTCCGGGAGCCCCGCTCGGCGGCCGTTCGCGGGGGCGAGCGGCGGCCCGGCCCCACCCCAGGGGCTTCCACCGGCCAGTCGGATCCGCTAAGCTTCCCCGCACATGGGTCGACTGTCGTCTTTCCGCCACCCTTAACGAAGAGGGGACATCCAGGGTCATGGCAGCTCCCATCATCGGAATCGACCTCGGCACGACCAACTCCTGCGCCGCCGTCGTCGAGGCGAACGGAGAGGTCAAGCTGATCCCCTACAAGGGCGGCGACTTCACCATTCCCTCGATCTTCGCGATCGACGACAAGGGGCGCGAGCTGATCGGCCACGAGGCCAAGCGCCAGTGGCAGCTCAACCCCAAGAACACCGTCTACGCCAGCAAGCGGCTCATCGGCCGCAACTACAAGTCCGACGTCGTCGACACGATGAAGAAGGTCGTCGCCTACGACATGGACGAGGGCGGCAAGAACGACGTCGTCATCAAGGTCGGGAAGGCGAAGCTCGCGATGTCGGACATCGCCTCCCGCATCCTGAACAAGATCCGCGACGTCGCCCAGGACTACCTCCAGCAGAAGGTCGAGCGCGCGGTGGTCACCGTGCCGGCCTACTTCACCGACCGGCAGCGGCAGGCGGTGAAGGACGCCGGCAAGCAGATCGGCCTCGAGGTCGTCCGGATCATCAACGCGCCGACCAGCGCGTCGCTCGCCTACGGCGTGGGCAAGAACCTCCACGAGAAGGTCATCATCTACGACCTGGGCGGCGGCACGTTCGACGTGTCGGTCATCGAGATCCGCGACCGCGTCTTCGAGGTGAAGTCGACCGGGGGCGACATCTTCCTCGGCGGCATCGACTTCGACAACGCGATGATCCACCACGTGATCGACGAGTTCAAGAAGAAGCACGGCGTCGATCTCTCGACCGACCCGGTCGCGATGCAGCGGATCAAGGACCTCGCCGAGCGGACCAAGATCGACCTGTCGGCCCGCCAGGAGGCGCCGTTCCACATCCCGTTCGTCTCGATGACCCCGCAGGGGCAGCCGCTCAACATCGAGATGACCTTCACCCGCAAGTTGCTCGAGCAGCTCACGAGCCACTACGTCGACCGGACGATCAAGATCGTCGAGGACGTGTTGACGCAGAGCGGCCTGGGGGTGAAGGACATCGACGAGGTGATGCTCGTCGGCGGCCAGACCCGCATGCCGGCGGTGCAGGACCGCATCACCAAGTTCTTCGGCAAGCCGCCGAGCAAGGGCGTGCACCCGGACGAGGCCGTCGCGATCGGCGCGGCGCTCTACGCGCACTCGCTCGAGGGCAACTCCGCGCTCCGACTCCAGCTCCTCGACGTGATCCCGATGGCGATCGGCCTCGAGCAGGCCGACGGCAAGTTCCACGTCGTCTTCCCGCGAAACGCGCCGATCCCGAACGCCAAGCAGGTCAACGCGACCACGAGCTACGACGGGCAGACCGAGCTGGCGATGCGGATCTACCAGGGCGACCACGAGATGGTGGCCCAGAACGAGCTCCTCGGGGACTTCCTCTTCTCGGGGATCAAGAACGGCCCCAAGGGCCATGCCCAGGTCGAGATCACCTTCGACGTGAACGTCGAGGGAATCCTCACGATGAGCGCGCAGGACCGCGCGACCGGGAAGGCGATGAAGACGACCATCCGGGTCACGCAGACCTGAGGAGACGAAGCGATGCACGCGACGACGCGGCAGGTGGCGATGGGCCTGTTCGTGGCGGCGGGGCTGTTGGCCGCCCCCCTCGCCCGGGCCCACGGCCACGGCGACCACGACGACGACGACGACGCGAAGCCGGCCGTGGCGATCCGCGGGGAGCTGGTCGACGTCGCCTGCTACGTGGCCGGCGGCGAGCGCGGTGAGAAGCACGCGGCGTGCGCCCGCTCCTGCGCCGAGAACAACCTGCCGATCGGCCTCCTCGACGCGAAGGGGCACGTCTTCCTCATCATCGACAAGGACCACAAGCCGATGAACGCGACTCTCGCGCCGCGAATGGGGCAGACCGTCACGGCCCACGGCGTGGTCAGCAAGCGCGGCGGGATCGCGCTCCTCGAAGTGCAGAAGATCGACTGAAGCCGAGCGGTCGGCGGGGGCCGTGCCCGCTTGACGGGCGCTCGAGGGCCAGGGTAAATCCCGCGCCGCCAGGGGCGGAATCGTCCGCTCCTCGAACGAGCGACGAGATGACCCGACCCACGACGTTGCGCATCGCCCTCCTCTTTGCAGCCACCCTGTCCTTCGCGGCCTGCTCAGGCGGCGGTTCCGGCACCGACGGCGGCTCCTCCGGCGCCGACGCCGGCTCGACCGGACGCGACGCGGGCGGCACGAGCGGCGGGAACGGTGGCAGCGACGGCGGCTCGGTCACCTACTGCGACGGGATCCAGGTGAGCAGCGGCTCCAACGACGTCTACCTGCTCATGTACCCCGAATCCCAGGACGTGGCCGCCTCGTGTGGGACGCTCGCGACGGACGCCGGCTTCGCGACCTCGGGCACCCTGCACGTCGTGGGCGGGATCTGGGACAGCTACGCGTACGCGCAGAGCGGGGCCATCAACGGCCTCTACCCGGGCGGCTGTGACGACGTCGGCGTGGGCAACGGGCCGACCGGCGGCTCGTTCACGGCGCCCGACGCCGGGATGACCGTCGCCGCGGCGGTTGCGGCGGCCAAGGCCGCCCCGGACGGCGGCTTCACGGCCGACGTCTACGGCGTCGTGACGTTCGTCGCTTCCGGCTGGGGTGGGAGCAACGGCGGCAACTTCTACGTCCAGGATCCGGTCGCTTCCGGCGCGCCGCAGCCGGGCAGCGGCGTCGACATTTACTTCGGCTCGAGCCTCAAGAACGCCCCGGCCAACGCGCCGAACCGCGGCGACGTCGTGCTGCTCACGGGCCTCAGCTGGTCGCCGTACAAGGGCATCAACGAGTTCGGCTACCAGGCCACCTCGACGATGACGACCCTCGGCCAGTCGGCGTTGCCGCCACCTGTCTCCGCGACCGCGGCGCAGCTCGCTCCGACGAGCACGTCGCTCGACGCGTACAAGGGCATGCGCGTCGCGGACACGACCGACAACTTCACCATCTCGGCGACCTGTCCCTCGGACCTCCAGTACACCGCGAGCGGCGGGGGCTGAGAGAGTCGGAACGAATCTCCCCGGCCGGCCTCCCGGCGGGACCGGATTCTTTCGACGCTCAATCGTCCGGCGCGCCGCAGACGAGCCAGCCCATGATGGCCTGCCGCTCGGCCTCGGTGAGGGGAGCCGCGCCCGCGTCGACCGCCGGCATCTTACAGGTGGCAATCTGGCTTAAGACGACCCCGCGCGCGTCGTACACGGCGCCGTAGGACGTCATGTCGGGCAGCGCGTAGAGGGGCGCACCCGGCGTGTGGCAGGGAAGGCAGCGCTGCGCGAGGACGGGCCGCACGTCCTTCGCGTAGCTTGGCGCCGGGCTCGGGCAACTCGACGGGATGTCCTCCGGCACGCCGCCTGCGCACGGGTTCGCGGTATCGATCCCTCCGTCGCCCGAGTCGGGACCGGGCCCGCAGGCGCAGGCGGCGGTCGCCAAGAGTGCCAGGAGGCGCGAAGCGGCCACGGGCTCACCAGCGCTGCAGGTAGCAGCCGCGACTCTCGGTCCGCGCGGGATCGGGTTCGCGGCCCGCGAGTACCGCCGCGACCGCGTCGCGCAGCCACGGCCGCGCGTCGTCGTGCAACCGGGCCGAATCCCCGTCGATGCCACCCATGTAGCGGACGCGCCCGCGCGCGTCGATCACGACCGCCGTCGCGCAGAACCTCGCCCCGAGCGTCCGGGCGAGCTTGCCGCCCGGGTCGAGCAGCAGCGGGAAGCGGAAGCCCCGCGCCTTGGCCTCCGCGGCCAGCGCCTCCCGCGTGACGGAGGGCTCGGGATCGACCGCGAGGAGCGCGACTCCCTCGCCGCGCCACGCTTCGAAGAGCTTCTCGAGCCTGGCGTCGTGGGCGCGCTGGACCGGGCAGCCCGTCGAGAACATCTCGACGACGGTGGCCCGGTGCGCGGACACGACGGCCGCGAGTCGGACCGTCGTCCCGTCGCTTCTGGTGAGCGCGACGTCCGGCAGCGCCGACGCGTCGGCGAGTGCGGCGGCAGGGAGGGAGAGCAGCGCGAGAGCGGCGAGCGTTCGCATCATGACCATGTCCTCAGGACGGTGAAGGTAAAGCCGAAGCCGATCGGCAGGTTGCGGCCGAGCCCGGCGATCTGGAGCTCGTCGAGCACGCTCCCGCCGATCCGCCAGTCGTCGGAGATCGGGAGCAGACCGGACAGCGCGACCGTCGTCTCCGACCGCCCGGACTCCGGCACGGTGACGCCGTCGATCGACGCGTCCTGCTCGCCGGTGAAGGTCGCGGAGAGCGCGAGCGCCTGGCCGCCGTCGAACGCCCAGGCGACGCCGCCGATCGCGAAGAGCTGGACGCCGAGCGTCGAGACGATGCCCTCGACGTGCCGGGGTAGCCGCTGGCTGACCAGGCCCGCCAGGTCGACGACCAGGTGGTGGCCGAACGTCTGCTCGAGGGCGAGGCCGCCGACGAACTGCCAGGCGCCGATGCCGGTCGCGTCCGCGAGGAGCGGCGGAGTCGCCGCCTCGGGCGGCCGGCCCGTCGGCACCGTGATGCCGGCCATCAACGCGATCCCCGGGATGTGCTCCGACTCGCCCGCCTGGAGGAAGTCCCAGCGCGCCCCGAGGTTGACGTCACCGAGGCCCTGGCCGAAGGCCCCCTGATCGCGGATCACCCGGTTGGTCCCAATCCACGGCACGTCGAGGCTCACCTGCCCGCGGTCGAGGAAGCGCACGCTGCCGACGAGGTCCTCCTCGAGGTCCACCTCGCTCGAGCCCGCCGGGTTGGGGACGTAGTTTCCCGCCGGGTCGAACGACCCCGTGTCGACCGTGGCGCGGCTCTCGAGACCGACGGCGGCCCACTCGTGGAGTTGGAGCCGCGCCGGCGTCAGCGCGCTCCCGCCTGCGCAGCACGCCTGCGCGAGCGCCGCCCCCGACGGACCGACGACCGCGGCCACCACGAGCGCCCGGCTAATTGATCTCGACGGTGATCGTCGCACTGTCGGTGGGGGGCCCCGACGTCGGCGCGCCGGAGGCCCAGATATCGGTGATGAGCTGCCACTCGCCGGGCATCGCGAAGTAGACGTTGCCGATGACGTAGTTCCCGGAGCCGATCGGCGTGACCGTGGTCTGAGCGGAGGTGCCGTGGCCCATCGCCGGCATGAACGGCACGACCGTCACGGTCAGGCCGTCCTGCGGCGCTCCGGCGGCGTTCGTGATCGTGTACTCGATCGTCTCCTGCCCGCGCATCGGCGGCTGGTCGGGGCAGCTCCGCGCGGCAATCTGGTAGGTGCCGCCGTCGCTCGCCTGGGTGACGAGCGGCTGCGACGGGAAGGCGCAACCGCCGTCGCTTCCCGCGTCGGCGGGGCCGCCCCCAGGCCCGCCGCAAGCGGCGAGCCCGAGGGCGACGAACGAGATCACGAACTTCTCACCCATGGCCAAACCTCTACGGAACGGTGAAGTAGAACGCCGCATGCCCGTGGGGTGAATCCGGCCAGAGGTCGCTGCAATTCTCGTTGATGTGGAAGCGGACCTGCCACTGGCCGTGCGCGTTCATGAGGAACGGACCGATCCCGTAGACGCCCGAGCCCGGGTTGACCTCCGTCGTGACCGCCTTGCCGACGTCGGGCGGCGGCGTCCCGGTCCCGGAGTTCGAGGCGATCTCCGCATAGGTGTTGGCCGTGGCGCCGGTCACGGGCGTTCCGTCCGCGGTACGGACGACCGAGACGTAGAACGTCACCTCGGCGTTGTACTGGATGGGCGTCGACCACCAGCCGACCTGGTACTTGCAGTCGTCGTCGTTCGCCTCGCTGTTGTAGTTCGTCGGCCCGAACTCCGGCCCCGGCGGCTGGCCCGAGTCCGGCGGCCCCGCGTCCGGGTTGCAGTGGTCGGGGTCGACCACCGTGAACTGCACCGGTCCACCGGGAATGCCGCCGTCGACCGGGTTCACGTAGCAGTGGTTGTCAATCGGACCGACCACCGGGGCGCCGTACGACGCGTCGCCCCCCCCGGCGCCGCCACCACCGCCGTCGCCGCACTCCATCGGCTGCTGCGGACAACCTTCCAGGACCGCCGGCGCACACAGCGCCACGGCCACGACGAGGCCCGAGCTGGCCCCTCTCCACGTCTTCAACGTCATTGGACTTCTCCCGCCCCGCGCGGCGGACAGGCGTCGCGGCCCGCGGGGCTCTCGAGTGAACAACCTGGAAACGAGACGAAGGACTACGCCACGATCTACGCGCGCGGCGGCCGACGGGGGATCTTGGGGGACCAGGACTCGGGAGGAAGGAGCGCGGGCAATATCCAGCGGTCGGGATCGGCAGACGGCAGAGTTGCGACCGCCCGACGGCCCTGTGGATCGGACTCAGCCGTGCTCGAGGCGGCGCCCTGTCCCGCGGCCGTCGACCGCTGGAGGCGGCAAGGACAATGGTGCGCCAGGTCAGCCGCCCGCTTCTCTCGCATCCGGCGTGCCCGGCACATCGGGCAGTCGGGGCCCATGTTGCAGCCGCACGCGTCCATCGAAGCCAGCGCGCGACCGAGCCCACCGGCTCCCGGCGAGAAGACCAGGCAGACTGCCCCCACCAGTGCGAAACCTCGGCGCAGCATTCAACCCAGGTCTTAGTTCCCCCCCCCCAGGCTGTCAACCGAGCCGCTGCGGCGGTGGACGTGGTGGCTCGGACACGCCTCGTTCCCCGCGGCGGAAAGGCCTGCCCGCGAGGCGCGCGCTGCGCGCGTTCTCCGGTCGATGACCTTCGCCGCCGCCTTCCGGCTCGGGTTGGTCGCAGGCTGCGCCGTCGAGTGGCGGCGCCCGCGCGGGGACCCGATGGCGCTCCTCGGCGGCGTCTCGGGCGTCGCGAGGATCGGCCTGGCGAGCGCCGATGGGGCCCCGCTTCTCCTCGATGGGACGGGATTCGAGCTCGAGTCGACCTCCGCGAGGCTCGACTCGACCTTCCTGAATTCGGAGGGGCGCTCCACCGAATGAAGGGAGGCTGACTCGAACGTCGAAATGGCCCGTCGAGGCTCGACTCGGCCTGACTGCATTCGGAGGGGCGCACGACCGAATGCAGAAAGGCCGATTGGAAGCTCGACTCGGCCTCTTCGAGCCTCGACTCGCCCTTCCTGCATTCGGTGGAGCGCACCTCCGAATGCAGAGAGACCGACTCGAGGGCCGAATCGGCCGAGTCGAGCTTGCATTCGACGTTGCCGCAATCGGTGGAACGCCCCTCCGATTGCAGGCGGCACGAGTCGAGCTTCGACTCGCCCGAGTCGCGCTCGCACTCGACCCGGCTCCATTCGGTGGGGCGTTCCACCGAATGCCGGCGCCTGGACTCGAGCCTCGAGTCGCCCGACCGCACGCTCCTCTGGTGCGACCCGAGCTTCGGGTCTACCCTGGTGGGCCTCATGTCCCGCACCCGCAACGCCGTCCACCACCGCATCAAGGCCCGCGTGGCCGACTTCCGCGAACGACTCCTCCACCGCGTCCCCGAAGGCACCCTGCTCGCCTTCGCGGGCGAGCTGCGCACGCCGCGAGACCTCCTCGCCGAGCTCGATCGGCACCTCGAGCCGCACAGGGCCGTCGAGCGCGTGCAGCTCGCGCTGAAGTCCGCGCTGGTCGGCCGCACCGCGTCGCTCCCCGCCCTCGTCGCCTACCTCGACAAGCTCCAGGCCGCCTTCCGCGCCCTCTACGACAGCCTCGATCCGGTCCAGAAGGAGCCGCACCTGCGCCGCCCCGGCGGCCGCCACCACATCCCCGTCGAGACGAAGGTCGCGGCCAAGGAGAAGCGGCGCCGAACCCGCGTCATCCGCAAGACGAAGGGCAAGCGCCAGCGCGAGAAGATCAAGGCGCGGCCGTAGCCGGACGTCCCGCCTCTCGGGCCCGGGGCGCTTGACGCCCGAACGGACCGCGTGCTACCTCGACTGCGCTTCCGGCGCCATCGCCAAGTGGTAAGGCAAAGGTCTGCAAAACCTTCATTCCCCAGTTCGAATCTGGGTGGCGCCTCCAATCGACTCGAAGCCGCTCCTCAGGGAACCGCGGCGGTGGCGGCGGGCCCGAACGCCCCGCGCCTGCCCCTCCAGATCACCAGTTGGCCGGCGCCCCAGATGACCGCGAAGACGAGGCCCGCGGCGACGACCTGTTCCGGCAGCGCGTGCGCGAGGCGCCCCCGCAGCGCCGCCGCCGCCACCCCGGCGAGCGCCGCCGGCAGCGCGTGGGCGGCGAGCCGGCGCCAGGGCAAGAGCTCCGCGCCCGAGGTCCCGAGCGCCCGCGCCGACTCCCAGAGCATCGCCGCCGCCACGATCGCCTGCGCCCCCACCTGCCCGCCGACCGCGCCGCGCAGCCCGAAGAGATGCAGCCCGGCCGTCACGAGCACGCCGGTCAGTGCCAGCTTGCCCACCTGCGCCCAGAAGAAGAAGCGCTTGCGCGCCCGCGCCCGGAGTACGCCGTCGACGGGGAAGGCCGCGATGACGAGCGAGAGGATCGAGACCCGGAAGATCGGCACCGCCGCCGCGTAGCGCGCGGTGAAGACCCACGGGATCGCGGCCGGCGCCACGGCCCACATCTCCGCCGCCAGCGGCCAGAAAACCCAGGCGAGGTTGCCGACCGCCTCGCGGAAACTCGTGCGCGCCGCGGACGCGTCGCCGCCGCGGTCCGCGGCGCCGATCCGCAGGATCATGAGATCCGAGATCGGCGTGTAGAGCAGTTCGACGACCGGGAGCTGGAGACAGCCGATCGCGTAGAGGGCGAACTCGGCCGGAGTCGCCCAGGCGCTCACGACGTACTGGTGGAGCGACTGCTGCGGGATCATCAGGAGCGCGGCGGCGCCGAACGGCAGGCAGTAGCTCCACTGCGACCGCAGCCGCCCGCCTTCCCACAGGGGCCCTCGCAGCGACGAGAGCGCGATCGCCCAGGTCACGGCCGTCCGCAGGAAGGCGAAGGCGGCCGACGCCCAGAGGATCGCGACCACGCTGCGGAAGGCAAGCGCCGCGCCCACCTGCACGCCGACGCGCACGCTCTCCGAGACGACGTAGGCGAGGCCGCCCCGCCCGATCCGGCCCGAGGCGATGAGTCCGTGCTCGAGCGGAACGCTCGCGGTCCAGAACGCCGCGTACAGTGCCATGGGAAGGACGGCGGGACGCAGCGCAGGATTGTGCATCAGCGCGGCGATCGGGCCCCCGGCAGCCCATAGCACCGTCCCGACCGCGAGGCCGGCCGCGGCGAGGTACGCCGTCGCGTGGACGAGGTAGGCGCGGCCCGCCTCCGGCTCGCGCGGCAGGAAATAGTAGAGTGACTGGTACATGCCGAGTTGGACGAGCCCGGCGCCCGTGGTCGCGACGAGGAAGAGCTGCTTGAACGATCCGTACTGGTCGGGAACGAGGAGCCGCGCGAGGACGATCGGGACGAGCAGCCCCGCCGCCGCGGACGCGGCGCGGCCGGCCACGAGCGGGCCGGCCTCCCGGGTCCAGCGGCGCAGCCCGCCCGCGTCCATACCCGACCGCGGCGCTTCAGGCGTGGCGGCCCGTGCTCCGCCGCGACGTCTTGGCCTGTCTGGCGAGTGCACCGCGCGACACCGTCCCGCGCGACTCCCGCCGCAGCGCCCCGAGCGACGCGGCCGCCCGCTTGTGCGACGCGCCGCGGTGGGACGCGGCGCCCCGCTTGGTGGACCTCTTCGGCGCCGCGTGCTTCGCGGACTTCCCCTTCGACGGCACCGGGATCCCCGCGCGCCGCGCCTTCGAGAGGCCGATGGCAATGGCCTGCTTCGGCGAGCGTGCGCCGTGCTTGCCGTGCCGTACGTGCTCGATCTCCTCGTGGACGAACTCCCCGGCCGCGGTGGTCGGCCGCTTGCCGCGCCGCAACTGCTCCTCGGCCCGTCGGGTCACACGCTTCGTGGGCATACGCTCCCCCTCTCCGCGGCGCGGAAAGCGCCGCCGGAAGCCAATGTGGGTGCGCGGACGCCGGCGCGCAAGCCCACGGTCGGGCTAACAGATCTTGACGCCCATCGCGAGGCCTTCGGCGGTGGGGATGATCGTCGACCGGAAGCGGCCGCCGCGGGCGAGGTCGAGCGCGAACGATTGCAGCGCCGCGGTCGAGGCCGCGCCCGTCCCGCTCGGTGCCCGCGCGATCTCGCCGAAGGCGAAGGCGTTGTCACCGAGCACGAGGCCGGAGATCTTCAGATGTTCGCCCGCCCAGGCGAGGTAGGCCGGGTAGTTCACCTTGTCCGCGTCGATGAAGCAGAGGTCGAACGGCGCCTCGGCCTCGACGTCGCGGAGCCTCTCGAGGGCGGGCCCGACGTGAACGCGCGCCTGCGCCTCGAGCCCCGCGCGCCGGAAAGATTCGCGCGCCACCGCCGCGTGAGTCTCGGAGATCTCGAACGTGTCGAGCCGGCCGCCCGGCCCCATGCCGCGGAGCAGGCAGACGCCCGAGTAGCCGCCGAGCGTGCCGATCTCGACCGCCCGCCGCGCCCCCGACGCGCGCGCGAGCAGTTCGAGGAGCCGGCCGTCCATGGCGGCGACCTGGATGTCCGGCATCCGGTTCGCGAGCGAGCGCTCACGGATCTCCCGCAGCACCGCGTCCTCCGGATCGAATGTCGCGACCGCCCATCCCGCGATGGCGGAATCGCCCTGCCCGTACCCCTTCTCCATGGCGCCACCTCTCGATGTCAGAGTTGCGTGCATGATAGGCCCCATGGCCGCCGCCGTCTCGACCGAAGCGAACGAGGCACCCCTCTGGCGTATCGACCACGGCGACTGCCTGGCCTTCCTCCAATCGCTGCCCGCCGCGTCGGTCGACCTCGTCGTGACCGACCCCGCCTATTCGGGCATGAACCGGCACCTCATGCTCGGCCGGGGGCGCATCGTCGGCCGTTACAGCGACGCCGGACGGCCCGGCGGCCGCTGGTTCCAGGAGTTCCAGGACGACCCCGAGACGTTCCGCGCCCTGCTGCGGGAGTTGCACCGCGTGCTGCGCGACGATCGGCACGTGTATGTGATGTTCGACAGCTACTCGCTCCTCTCGCTCGGCCACCTCGTCCGCGAGGTTTTCGACGTGAAGAACCTCCTCGTCTGGGACAAGGCGCTCCTGGGGATGGGCCACTACTACCGCCGGCGCCACGAACTGATCGTCTTCGCGAGCAAGGGGAAGCGCCCCCTGTCGCGGCGCGACCTCCCGGACATCGTCCGCGTGCCCCGCATCACGACGGCCGCCTACGCGACCCAGAAGCCTGTAGCCCTCTTCGAGACCCTCGTCCGCGCGAGCGCCGAGCCGGGCTTCGTGGTCTGCGATCCGTTCGTCGGCAGCGGCTCGACCGCCGTCGCGGCGCTCCGCGCCGGTTGCGGCTTCCGGGGATGCGACGCCTCCGAGGAGGCCGTCGCGCTCGCGCGCGAGCGCGTCGCCTCCATCGCGGGAGGCGGCCCGGACCCGCTCGAGGGCCCCTACCGGGTGAAGCGCCGCCGGACCGCGGAGACGAACTCCAGCACGTCCGGCGTGCCGAGCGCCGCGGCCGACGCTAGATAGGCGAGCCCGAAGGCCGGCAGCGCGACGGCCGCCGAGAGCAGCACCGGCCAGCCGTGGCTGGCCCGCGCGGCCGCGAGGCCGGCGGCCGCGGCGAGGGCCGACGCCGCGAAGAAACGGAGCCACCGGCCGGCCGGCAGCTCGAGCCCACCGAGCCGGTGCCGCAGCATGAAGCCCAGCGCGAGCGCTTCGATCCAGCCTGCCGCCGCGGCGCCCGCGCACAGCCCGACGATGTCGAAGCGCTGCATCAGCACGAAGCTCAGCGTGGCGCTGATCGCGGCGCGCAGGACCGCCAGCCGGGCGGGCGTCGCCGTGTCGTCGAGGGCGTAGAAGGCCGAGGCCATGACCCGGACCGAGGCGTTGGCGACCAGGGCAAGAATGTACGTCGCGAGCGCGGAGGCGACGACCTGTGTCGCCCTCGCGCCGAAACGGCCGGTCTGGTAAAAGGCGCCGACGACTTCGGTCGCGAGCACCACGAAGGCGACGGTCGTAGGCACGGTCGTGAAACCGATGCGGGTCAGTGATTCGCCGAGCCGGCGGCGGAGCGCTCGGTGGCGCTCCTCGAGGCTCTGCGCGGCCGTCTCGCGCGCCATCTCCGGCAGGACCGCAGCCGCCTCGCCCACCCCGAAGAGGCTGATCGGCAGGACGTAGAGCGTCTGCACGTAACCGAGCGTCGCGTTGGCGCCCGTCCTCAGCATGCTCGCGAGGAAAGTGTCGAGCAGCGCCGAAAGCTGGACGATGCCGCGCCCGACCACCACCGGCCCGAGCGCCCGGGTCGCCTGGCGGACGTCGTCGGTCCGCCAGTGCGCCGTCGGGGCGAGGCGGCCGCCGAGGAGCCGGCGGGCCTGCGGGATCTGCACGAGCAGTTGCAGCCCCCCGCCCGCGAGCGCCCCGTAGCCCATCCAGAGCGCGAGCATCGCCCCCTCGGAGTGCCGGCTGCCGAGCAGCACCGCGCCGATCTGCGCGAGGCTCCAGAGGATCGGGGCCGCGTAAGGCAAGAAGAAGCGGCGGTGGCTGTTGAGGACACCGAGGCACCAGGCCGACAGCGCGAGGAGGCCCGTCATCGGGAAGAAGATCCGGACGAGGTGGACCGCGAGGTCGAGCCGGTCGCCGGTGAAGCCCGGGACCAGGACGTGGGTCAGGGGCCGCGCGGCGACGACTCCGGCGATCGAGAGCGCGAGCACCGCCGTCGCGAGCAGGCCGAGCGCGCCGCGGGCGAACGCGCGCGCGCGCGCCTCGTCGCCTCGCCCGAGGCTGCGGGCGTAGACCGGGATGAAGGACGCGCTGAGCGTCCCCTCGCCGAGGAGGTTCTGGGTGATATTTGGCAGCCGCAGCGCCGCGCTGAAGGCGTCGGCGATCCACGAGTCGCCGAAGAAGTGCGCGAAGACCCTCTGCCGGATCAACCCGACGAGCCGGGAGAGGAGGATGCCGGCACCGACGACGAGCGCCGAGCGCGCCGTGCGTGGAGGCGGGGGATCGGGTGCCACCTCGGGTATCGGCGGAGCGGCGCCTTCGGCGGCAGCGGGCATCGCCGCAGTCTTACCCCGCCGCGCCGCCGGATGAGAAGGCCGGGCGCGGGTGGCGCCCCGCGGATCCACGCAGCCTGGGCCTTCGACGGGCTACGCGCTCGCCTGGGTGCGCAGCGGGACGGGGGCCTGGGCGTCGGCCTTCCGCGGCACGGTCTGGACGAAACCACCGTACTGCAGGCACTCGTCGAGGCGGCACGACCAGACGAGCTGTCCGTCGTGGACCGTCATGTCGGGGCAGCCGTCGCACATGTTCTGCCGGCCGTCGGGCAGGAGGTCGATCGGCTGGATGACCATGATCGACTGGAAGTGGAGCTCCTTGCGCGCGTCGAGCGGCCTGCGCGCGAGATGCCCGGCGTAGGCGGCCGCGATCGAGCGTATCCCCGCGTCGAACGGGGCGAGCGCCAGCATCGATCTGCCCCCGTGGAGCATCGAGGGCGGGAGGTACGCCATGTAGCGGCCGGTCAGCGCGTGGTGGCCGACCTGCCCGAGTTCGATGACCCGCGGACCGACATAGCCGAAGACCTTGCCGGGCATGCCGACGCGCCCGGTCAAGAGCCACTTGAGCGAATCGGCCTTCTCGGTGCCGCCGAGGTAGGCGGCGGGCGCGAAGTCCGGAAAACGTTCGCGGATCTTCGCCACCACCTCGCGCGAGGTCATGTCCAGCCGCTGCTTCGGCTGGTCCACCGAGTACTGGAGCGGCTCGGCGTCGATCTTCTTCCCGCCGCGGTAGTAGTCGAAGGCTCCGTCGAGCATCGCGCCGCGCAGGGTGATGAAGACCATGATGTTGACGATGTCAATGTGGTCCTGAGCGAACTGCACGAGGTCGGGGACCTGCTCGAGCGTGTCCTCGTAAACCGTCGAGTTGAACGAGCAGACGAGCCCGCCCACCCGCGCGACGCGCTCCGCGTACGAGAGGCGGAGCTCGTTCAGGTCGACCTCGCTCTTCTTCTTCCAGCCCGGCCGCCCCTGTTTGCTGTCGATGTGGAAGGTGAAGCCGGCGAGGCCCGCGGCCTTCAGCTCGGCGATGAGCTTGTCGTCCTTCAGCGCCAGGCCGTTGGTGTTGAGGATCGGCTTGTGGCCGCGCTCGGCGACGAGCCGAACGATGTCGACGATCTGCGGGTGCAGCAGCGGATCGCCGCCCGCGATGGAGACGCTGTCGAAGTTGCGCGCCGCCTCGAAGATCTCGAGTTCGCGCCGGATCTCCGCCATCGACTTGTGCTTCTTGGTATTCGCCCGGTAGCAGCCCTCGCAGGCGAGGTTGCACTCCCACGTCGGCTCGAGCCACGCGAGGACGTTATCGGAGAGGCTCCAGGGCAGCCGGTAGAGCCGCCTGTGGTCGATCCCCTGCGCTGCCGCCTCGCCCGCAGCCGTCGTCGCTTGCATGCCTGCCTCCGTTGCTTCCCTTCCGGTGTTCAGTGGCCGCCCGTTCCGAGGGCCGCCAACGCGGGCCGCTCCTGCGGCCCGAGCTTTCCGGCGAGCCACGCCTCCTCGCCCATCGCGTCGAGCTCCGCCCGCTGCTTGCCGAGCTGCTCGTAGCAGTAGGGCAGCATCGACTGGAAATGGAGATAGAGCACGGAGAGCGTCGCGAGCGCCTCGACGCCCGCGGGGTTCTTGCGGACGACGTGCCACAGCGCCTTCCAGAACGGCCGCCGAGTCGCCTTCGATCGGGTCATCGCCACGCACAGGCGAGCGAACGTGCGCAGGTTCCGGAAGAAGACGTAGGCGCCGGGGAACAGGTTCGGGAGGGTGTTCAGCCGGCTAGCGACCTCCGCGCAGCGCGCGAGGTAGAGTTCGGGGTCGAAGGCGTGGTGCATGATGCGGACGAGGTCGCGCAGCACGTCCGCGGGCGGGCGCTCGGTCCGGAACATCAGGCCGGCCGAGATCTGATCGCGCGCCACCTCGAGCACGCGGTCACCGCGCGCGATCTCGAAGAGGCGCCCCTCGCGGTCGAGCCGCTGCGCCAGCCGAGTGCCCGGCAATGGAAAGACCACGCCCGCCATGACCCACGGGATCGAACAGGCGTCGACGCAGTCGCAGATCCGGTCGGCGATGTCGGCGCTCTCTCCGTCGAGGCCGAGGAGGAACCCCGAGTGCACCGTCGCACCCGCCCGTCGGTAAATCGCGTCGCACGCTTCCGGGATCGAGAAGCCGGTGTTCTGCGGCTTGTCCGCCTGTTTGAGCGCCTCCTCGTCCGGGCTCTCGATTCCGACGAGCAGGTACTTGAAACGGCATTCGCGGAAGAGGTCGAGCAGCTCCGGGTCCTTCGCGAGGTTGAGCGTCACCGACGTCGATAGCTGGAAGGGGTAGCGGTGGGCCTTCATCCAGTCGGCGATGCCGCGCAGGAACGGCTTGACCGCCTTCATGTCCCCGATGAGGTTGTCGTCGAAGAAGTCGAGCTGGCCGCGGTAGCCGAGCGCGTAGACCGTGTCGAACTCCGCGAGGACCTGCTCGAGCGTCTTGGTCCGGTACTTGTTGCTGAAGATGTCGATGACGTTGCAGAACTCGCAGTGGTACGGGCAGCCGCGCGAGTACTGCACGCCGACGTAGATGTAGTCGCGGTGGTTGATCAGGTCGAAGCGCGGCGGCGGCGTCTTCGTCACGTCGGCGAGCTCCGCGCGCGCGTCATAGACGGCGTGCGGGACGCCGCGCTCGATGTCCGCGAGCAGCCGGGGGACGATCACCTCGCCCTCCCCGCGACAGAGGTAGTCGACGCCGGCGTCGACGTAGGGCTGAGGCGTCAGCGTCGGGTCGGGGCCGCCGACCGCGACGCGGATTCCGCGCGACCGCGCCAGGCGGATGACGTCGAGCGCCCGGAGCCGGTGGACGATCTTGCTGCTGACGAGGACGAGGTCGACGCCCGCGAAGTCCGAATCCTCGAGCATGCGGACGTTCTCGTCCACGACCCGCAGGTCCCAGTCGCGCGGCAGGAGCGCCGCGACGGTCAGCAGGCCGAGCGGCGGC
This sequence comes from Pseudomonadota bacterium, assembly GCA_027451705.1. GTDB lineage: Bacteria > Myxococcota > Myxococcia > Myxococcales > JAKAPL01 > JAKAPL01. The sequence continues at coordinate 18,171 of DAIDIT010000042.1, read as the reverse complement.
GTCATGTACTTCACGCCGATGATCTCGGACACCTTCTCGAAGTTCCAGAACGAGAAGCTGCTGAACTTCGGCCAGACGAGAAGTACACGCACGCGCGACGGCCTCCCCCCGGGTGGGGTGCAGAGTCGCGCGACCATAGGCGATCACCCGCCCGCCCGACTTGATCGGGATCAAGCGGGCGCGCGGGCGGCCAGGATGTCCGCGGACGGAAGCTCGAAGCGGAAGCGGCTGCCGCGGCGCGGCCTTCCGTCGACCCAGATGCGCCCGCCATGGGCCTCGACGATCGACTTCGCGATCGCGAGCCCAAGGCCGAGACCCGCGCCTTTCTCGCGGGCCGCCGTCCGGTCGCCAACCTGGTAGAGCCGCTCGAAGATCCGATCCCGGTGCTCGGGTGCGATGCCGACGCCGTCGTCGGAGACCGAGACGCGGATGCGGCCCCCTCCCCCGGAGACCGCGACGCGCAGCCGCCCGCCCGGCTCGCAGTGACGCTCGGCGTTGAAGAGCAGGTTGCTCAAGACCTGCACAATCCGGTTCCGCTCCCCGAAAGCCGGCGGCGTGCCGGACGCGACTCGCGAGGTCACGCGAAGCCCGCGCTCGAGGACGCGCGGGTAGAGCGCGGCCGTCGCCTGGTCCACCGCCTGCCGGATGTCGAAGGGCTCCGGCCGCAGCGTCTCGCGCGTCAGCTCGTGTCTGGAGAAGTCGACCAACTCCTCGATGAAGTCGCGCAGCCGCTGGCCGTTGCGGTGGACCGTCCCGAGGCAGCGCTCCTGCTCCGGCGCCAGCGTCCCCATGCGGCCCGAGAGCAGGAGCTGCGTGTAGCCGAGGATGGTCACGAGCGGGGTGCGCAGCTCGTGGCTCACGTTCGCCATGAAGTTGTCCTTGCGCCGGTCGATCTCCCGCAGCGCCCGGACCGCGAGGGTCAGCTCGCGCGTGCGCCGCTCGACCTCCGCCTCCAGCCCGGCCGACCGGCGCCGCAGCTCCGCGTAGAGCCGCGCCCGTTCGAGCGCGAGGCCTGCCTGGCGCGCGAACGCGTCGACCGCCTCGCCGTCGGCCGGACCGAGCCGCGCGCCGGCGACCACGATCGCGCCCGCCGCCGCACCCTCGCGGCCGAACGGGGCGACGAGCAGTCCGCGCACGTCGAGCGCCTCGACGAACCGCGCCGCGTCCGCCGCGAGCGGGGGCGCGAGCGCGCGCAGCACGTCGGCCGGCCGATCGCTGAATGCAGCGCGCCCGCTGCGGAGCGCGCGCACCAGCGGCCGCACCCGTCCCGGCGGGAACACCGAGCCGAGCAGCCGCTCGGGGGGCGCCGCCCGCTCGGGCGGACCGGCGAGGTGGGCGACCTCCCATGGCCGCGCCGCCGCGCCCTCCTCGGACCTCCCGTCGTCCTGCTGCGGCAGCAGCACCGCGGTGAAATAGCCGAGCCCCGCCAGCTCGCGGCCGATGACCTCGAAGACCGCGTGCCGATCGCTCGGGGTCTGCAAGCGCACCGCCGCCATCGCGATCGCGGCCAGCGTCTCCTTCGCCTGCGTCAGCTCGCGGCGGGCGCGCTCTTCGGCCGAGACGTCGGTCAGAATGAGATGGAGCAGCGGCGTGGGCCCCGGCACGCGCGCGAAGGTGACCGCGACCGGCAGCGGCTCGCCGCGGCGCCTCAGGAGCGCGAGGACGGGCCTGCCGCGGTCGCGCCCCGAAATCGCCGCGGGCGGCGCGCCCCGCGGCACCGTCTCGTCGGAGAGCAAGGTCCAGAGCACCCGCCCGACGAGGTCCGCCGGACGGTAGCGCGACAGCGCGGCTGCGCGCCGGTTCGCCTCGATCACGCGCCCCGTTCGCGACTCGACGATCAGGATCGCGTCGCCCGCCGATTCGAGAATGGTCCGGTAGTGTGCCTCGGCGGCCGCGAGGCGCCGGCGCGACAGGTCGGCCTCGAGGAGCAACTCGATCCGGCGGGCGGTGCCCTCGAGCGTGGCGCCGTCGCCGGCGCAGGCGAAATGCAGTAGGCCCGCGACGCGCCCCTCGATCCGCAGGGCGTAGGCGAGGATGCCGGGCGCCCCGCGAACCCGCACCCGGACGCCGCGCCTGGCGGCCCGGCTCGGGAGCGGACGTGGCTTTCGCAGCAGCTCGAGCGACGCGCGCTCGTTCGGTGCGAGCCCCCCCCGCGCGACGCGCTCGGCCACCGGCACCGCGGCGCGGCTGCGCGGGAGGTCCTCACCGAGCAGGTCGCCACGGATCGCGAGCTGCGCCCAGCGCACGCCCGGCTGCGCCGCGGCGAGGCGGGCCGCCCGCGAGAAGACCGCGCCCCCGGCCCGCTGCCACGGCGGCGCCGAAGACCAGCTCCCGGACGGCCCCGCGCTCACCCCGCCGATCATGCGCCAGAGCTTCGCATCGAGCAAGGCCGCCGGGCGGGGAGGACGCCGGCGGCGCTTCACGCGCCGTCGAGGCCGGCGCGGCGGACGACGCGGCGGGCCTCACGCTCGGCCGCCGCGACGAGACGCCCCGTGTCCGCCACTCGCAGGACTCCGCCGTGGACGAGGCGGCGGCCGTCCACCCAGACGTCGGTGACGTCGGCAGCCGTGGCGCCGTAGACGAGCGTCGCGACGGGGTCCTCGCCGCGCGGGGCGAGGTGGGGGCGCCGGAGGTCGACGACCGTCACGTCCGCCCGCTTTCCGGGCTCGAGCGACCCGATCTCGTCACGCAGCCCGAGCGCCGCGGCACCCCCGAGCGTCGCCACCTCGAGCGCGTCGTGGGCGGTGACGCTCCGCGGCCCGAAGCGCGGCAGGTGCAGCGTCGCGGCGAGGCGAAGTTCGTGGAAGACGTCGAGGCTGTTATTGCACGGGGCGCCGTCGGCGCCGAGCGCGAGCGGCACCCCCCGACGCCTCATCCGCGGCAGCGGGGCCAGGCCGCTGCCGAGCTTGAGGTTGGCGCCCGGGCAGTGGACGGCGTGCGTGCCGGTCCTCGCGAGCAGCCGCTCTTCCGCGGCGGTCAGGTGGACGCAGTGCGCCAGGACCACGTGCGGCCCGCTCAGCCCCAGCCCGTGGAAGTAGGCGGCGTTGTCCGTGCCGAGCCGCTCCCGCACGAGCCGGGTCTCGGTCGGGTTCTCGCTCGCGTGGGTGTGGACGAGCCAGCCTTCCCGCCGCGCCAGCTCCGCGCTCCGGCGCAGCAGCCGCTCGCTGCACGAGAGCACGAAGCGCGGGCAGAGCGCGTAGCGCAGCCTGCCGGCCTCGGCGCCATGCCAGCGGCGGCCCAGCGCGGCCGTCTCCGCGAGCGCCTCGTCGGTCCGATCGCGCAAACCGCGCGGCACCCCTTCGCCCGCGTCCATCAGCGCCTTGCCCCCGGTGTAGCGCAGCCCCATTTCACGGGCCGCGAGGAAGACCTGCTCGGTATGGTGGACCGTCGCCATGTCGAGGACGGCGGTGGTTCCTCCGAGGAGCAACTCGGCAATCCCGAGCCGGGCGGAGAAGCGGAGCGAGCGGGCATCGTGGGCCGCCTCGAGCGGCCAAATCCGCTCGCGCAGCCAGTCGAGCAGTTCGAGCCCGTCGGCGCGGTTGCGGAAGAGGACCTGGCAGAGGTGGACGTGGGCCTGCACGAGGCCGGGAAGCACCGCCTTGCCGCGGCAGTCGGCGACGGCCGCACCACGTGGCGCGCGCAGGCGGCGGCCGACCTCGGCGATGCGGCCGCCATCGAGCAGCACGTCGCCGCCCTCGATCAGCCGCCGTCCGGGGTCCATCGCGATCACGGTGCCGCCGCGCAGGAGCGCGGCCGAGCGGGGAGGAAGCGTCACGGGAGCTCAGAACGCGGCGAGCAGTTGCTCGAGGACGTTGCCCGCCACCCGCCGGCGGTAGGCCGCCGTCGCGCGCAGGTCGTCGATGGGCCGGATTTCGCCGTCGAGCGCGGCGCGGGCGGCGGCGAACGCGGCCGCACCGGGCCCACCGCCCTCGAGCGCGGCCTCGGTTGCGCGACAGCGCAGCGGCACGGGCGCGACGCAGCCGGCCGCGATCCGGACGCCGCGGAACGCGCCCGCTTCGACGCGCGCGCGCACGGCCAAGGACGCGCGCGAGATCGACTGCGCGCGGCGCGTGCCGACCTTGCGGTAGACCAGCCGCTCCCCGGGCGCGAGGGCCGGAAGCTCGGCGCGGAGCAGCAGTTCGTCGGCCGCGAGCGCGGTCTTGCGGTAGGCGACGAAGAACTCCTCGGCAGCGATCCGCCGTTCGCCGCGCGGGCCTCCGACGACGAAGGTCGCGCCGGCCGCGATCAGAATGGGGAGCGTGTCGCCGGCGGGCGACGCGTTGCAGACGTTGCCGCCGAGCGTTCCGCGGTTCTGGATGGCCCAGGCGCCAACCTCGCGCGCGACCTGCGCCAGGGCAGGCAGCGCCGCGCGCACGGCCTCGGAGCGGAGCAGATCGGTGTAGGTCGCGAGCGCGCCCACGCGAAGCGTTCCGCCGTCCAGGGTGACGTGGCGCAGCTCGGAAACCTTCCAAATGTCGAGGATGTGGCCGATGCGCTCCAGCCCGACGCGCGCCTGGATCTGGACCATCAGGTCGGTCCCGCCCGCCAGGACGCGCAGGCCGGCGGCGCGCCGGGCGAGGACGGCGTACGCCTCATCCAGCGAGCGGACGCTCGTGACGGGGATGTCCGCAATCATCGATCGCCGGGTCCCCTCACCCCAGCCCGCTCCCCTGGCGGGGGAGAGGGAGTCGCCGCGGCGCGCTGGATCGAGTCGACGATCTTCGCGTAGCCCGTGCAGCGGCAGAGGTTGCCCGCGATGGCCTCCCGGACGGCCGCGTCCGTCGCGGGCGCGCCGCCGTCGAGGAAGCGCTGGCCCGCGACGAGCATCCCGGGCGTGCAGATCCCGCACTGCGCCCCACCGCATTCGAGGAAGGCCTGCTGGAGAGGGCTCGGTGTCCCGTCGCGGGCGGCCAGCCCCTCGACGGTCGTCACGACCGCGCCCTGCGCCTGCGAGGCGGGGACGAGGCAGGCGTTGACCAGTTCGCCGTCGAGGATCACCGAGCAGGCTCCGCACTCCCCTTCCCCGCAGCCCTCCTTGGTACCCGTGAGGCCGAACGCCTCGCGCAGGACGTCGAGCAGCCGCGCCAGCGGGGCGACCGTTGCGGTTCTCGTTTCGCCGTTGACGGTCAGCGAGAGTTCCAGGGTCGCGCTCACGCCGGGTCCTTTCCGAGCGCGGCCATGAGGCGGTCGGGTGTGATCGGCAGCTCCGGAACGAGCGCCCCGGTCGCGTCGAGGATCGCCGCCGCGACCGCAGGCGCGGGACCGTCCATCGGCAGCTCGCCAACGCCCTTCGCGCCGTACGGGCCGTGGCGGTAGCCGTTCTCGATCAGGATCGTCTCGATCGGCGGGGCGTCGAGCGCCGTGGGGATGAGGTAGGTCTGGAGCCGATCGTTCAGCACGCGGCCGTCCCGGTGGCGCAGCTCCTCGAGCAGAGCCCAGCCCAGCGCCTGCACCGTGCCGCCCTCTATCTGGCCCGCGCAGAGGACCGGGTGGATCGCCTTTCCCACGTCGCTCGCGGTGACGGCGCGGAGGATCCGGGTCTCGTAGCTGTCGAGGTCGACCTCCACGTCCACCGCGGTCGCGGCCCAGGCGTAGACCGGGTAGGCGTCGCCGCGGAACTCGTCGTCGTCCCAAACGATGCCGGGCGGATGGGAGTACTGCTCGACGATCCGCAGCGGGCCGTGTTCGGCGAGATGGCGTCCCGCCACGACCGAGTACGGCGCCAAAACGCGCGCCCCTTCGCGGAAGACACCGCCCCGGCAGGCGACGCGCGAGGGATCCCCGCCGAACGACTCGGCGGCGAAGGCCGAGAGGCGGCGCTCGAGCGCCCGGGCCGCACCGGCCAGCGTACCGCCCACGACCATGCAGGTGCGGCTCGCGACGGTCGGCCCGCTGTCGGGGACGCGCGAGGTGTCCGGGACCGCGACCTCCACCGCGTCGAGCGGCACGCCGAGCGCGTCCGCGACCATCTGCGAGAAGACCGTCACGGTGCCCTGGCCGATCTCCGTCGAGGCCGCGAGCACCCGGCAGCCGTTCGGGGTCAGCTCCACGCCGGCCCGCGCCTTGAGCTTCACCTCGCCGGAACCGGTGAAGCCGGCGCCGTGCCAGACGAGCGAGAAGCCGCGGCCACGCCGCTTGCGAGCGCCACGGGGTGGCCGCTCGAGGGGGCCGGCACGCGCCGCGACCGCGTCGAGCGCGGCGAGGGCGCTGACCGATTCGCGCAGCCTCTGGCCGGTCGCCGTGACGTCGCCCTCGCGCAGCGCATTGCGGCGGCGAACCTCGACGGGGTCGAGTCCCAGCTCGCGCGCAATCTTCTCGATGTGCATCTCGATCGCGAAAAGCGTCTGCGGGGCACCGAAGCCCCGGAAGGCCCCGTTCGGAGGGGTGTTCGTGGCGACCGCACGCGCGTCGACGCGACAGCAGGGCCAGCGGTAGGCGCCGGGGGCGTGGATCGCGCCGCGCGAGAGGACCACCGGCGAGAGGGTGCAGTAGGCGCCGCCGTCGAGGACGATCCGGATCTCGCCGCCGAGCAGGGTCCCGTCGGCGGCGACGGCGGTGCGGTGGTCGACGACGGCCGGGTGGCGCTTGGTCGTGGCGGCAATGTCTTCGGCGCGGCCGTAGACGATCTTGACGGGGCGGCCGGACTTGCGGGCGAGCAGCGCCGCGTGGCCCGCGATCATCGACGGGTAGTCCTCCTTGCCGCCGAAGCCGCCGCCGGTGACCGTCTGGATCACCGCGAGGCGGTCGTCGTCGAGGCCGAGGAGACGCTGCAGCGCCCGGTGGACGTAGAAGGGGCACTGCATCGAGCCATGGAGCGAGAGGCCGCCGTCGGGGCGCGGCACCGCGCAGACGGCATTGGGCTCGATGTAGAGCTGCTCCTGGTGACCGACGCGGTAGCGCCCTTCGACGACGCGGGCGGCGCGCACGAAGGCCTCATCGATCCGGCCGGCCTCGCGCTCGTAGGCGTAGTGTTTGAAGATCTGCGTCGACGCGAGCGGGTCGAAGACGGCGGGCAGCGGCTCGTACTCCACGAGGACGTGCGCGAGCGCCTCCTCGAGCCTCTCCCGGTCCGGCCCGGCGATCAGCGCGAGCGGCTCGTGGCAGTGGCGCACCACATCTCGCGCGAGGCACGGCTGGTCGGACTCGATGAGCTGCACGACGTTCTCGCCCGGGATGTCGGCCGCGGTCACGAACGTGAGCCCGCTCCAGTCGAACGCCGGGTCGCGCTCGAGGCGGACGATCCGCGCATGCGCGACCGTCGATCGGACGGTTCGGCCCCAGAGCTGGCCGGGAAACGTCAGGTCGTCCAGGTAGCGCGCTCGGCCGAGGACCTTGTCCAGCCCGTCGAGCCGGACGGGCGAACTGCCGACCCACCCCTGGGGCATGTCTTCCGCGCGCCGCACGAGCCCTCCTCGTTCGCCGGCACTCTAACAGACCGCACGGCGCGCGCGATAGCCGCTCCAGTTCGAAAGTCGATCCGGCAGCCGGTCTCGGAATGGCGTGAATTCGCGCGGTTGGCGCTGGCACGCCCGCTGCTACTCCTCTTGCAGATGGCCGTGACGCGCCTTCCCGTCGTAATACTCCTCGTCGCCGGGGCCTGCTCGGTACAGGACGGGCCTCGAAGCCGCTGTTCGGAAGAACCCGATCACCGCGCCGCGGACCACTTCGAGAACTGCGTCGGGGTCGATGCGAGCCGCTGGTGCTGCCTCGACGCGCTCGCGGAGTGTCTCGATCCGGAGGATCCCTGGGGCGCCCACGAGTGCGCGGCGAGCCCCGACGACGAGCCATGCCTGACCGCCTACCTCGCGTGCGAGTCGGCTACAGCGGAACCCAGCGCCCCCCGCTCCAGACCTCGAAGCCGGTGACCGGGTGGACCTCCCAGAGTGTTCCGCGCGTCTTGCCGAGCTGTTCGGGGTGCTCGGGATCGTACATGAGCCAACCGGTCACCCTCACGCGCGCGCGGTCGTGGGCCAGCCGCTCGAGCACCCGCAGCCGCCAGCCGGGGTGGAGGTCCCGGACCCCCGGGGTCATCTCGACGATGACGGCTTCGGCCCGGCGGAGTTTCGCGTCCAGGTAGTCCGCGGCGGGCGCGGCGCCGATCCAGACGTGGAAGTCGCGCCGGTCGGGGAGGTGGCAGTTGCAGCTCTCGGGCCCGGACTGCCTGGCGGCGAGGAGGTAGCCCACGAGCGCGACCCCGCGCGCTTCCTGCCCGGCCACCAGCGACGCGACGCGGCGCGGCCAGCGATCGCGCCAGCGCGGCGCGTCGAAGCGGCGCGGAAGCTCGAGGATCCCGCCGACGTCGATCGGGTCGATCCGCTCCGGAGACTGCAGGCGGTTCTTCTGGACGTTGAGGAGCCGGTCGCCGCCGTCGCCCTGGGCCGGGCAGGCGGGCTGCCCGAGCAGCAGTGCGATGAGCGCGGGCGCGATCATGGTCTACGAGAAGCGGCGGATGTCGTCGCCGAGCTTGCGCAGGAGGGACGGGTCGGCGCGGGCCGCGTCCGTCAGCCGGAGCTTCTTGTCCGAGGCCGATTCGACAACTCCGAGATCCTGGAAGGCGAGCAGCGCGTTCTCGAGCGCCGGCCTGCTGAGCGCCTCCGGCTCCGCGATTCCGCCGGCCAGGAAGGCCGCCCGCCCGCGCTCCAGCGTCCGGCGCGTCAGTTCGCGACCCTCCAGTTCGGGGACGGGGACGAGTTCCTGAAGCCCCTCCGCCGCGACCCAGTAGCCCTCGAGGAAGTCGCGGAGCAGGTCGCGTAGCAACTCGAGCCGCTCCCGCGCGGCGATCGACGCGGGACGGATCTTGCCCGCCGCGCGGTTCCGCTCGATCAGGCCCAGCGAGGCGCAGACCTCGAGGGTTTCGTCGAAGATCTGCTCGAACGACGCTCCGACGCGGTAGACGAACTCGAACTTGAACAGCCGCGAGAGCCAGAGCGTGCGCTCGCGGGCGGCCGAAAGCTCCGGTACGCCCTCGCGGAAGGAGAGGACCGACGCGGCGAGGAGCGCGCAGGCGACGTAGTGCTGCAGGAGCGTGTTCTTGTAGAAGGCGAGCTGGCTGCGGCGGTCCTGATTCGCGGCGAAGTACGTCTCGCCGAAGGCCGACAGCTCCACGAGGCTGCCGTCCCCGCGCAAGAGGTCGACTGCCTCGCGAACCGGCCCCTCGGCCAGGGGATCGCTCGGCGCCTCGTAGAGCACGCGCGAGAGGCGCGCGCCGATCTTCTCGGCGGCGTTGCGCAAGAATGCGATCCGCTCGGCCATGGCGCGACTCGAGATGCCGCGCTGGCGGTGGCAGAGGACCGTCGCGGCGACGAGCGAGGCGGGCGTCACCGTCGCCGACCGTGCGATGCCGCCGACGATGCGGTGGGCGAGGACCTGGACGAGCGCCCGCCGCTGCTCGGGCGTGTGGTTCGCGGGGTCGACGCCGCGCTCGTGGAAGAAGTCGCGCAGCGAGACGGGCTCGTCGATCTGGATGTAGATGCGGCCGTAGCGCGAGCGGAGCACCCGGGGGGTGCGCAGCAGGCCGCGCATGTCCTCCTTGTGCTTCTCGCCGCCCGCGAGCTCCTCGGCGTAGGCACGGCCCTCGACGATCTTCTCGTAGTCGACCGAGATCGGCACGAAGTACACGTCGTGGGAGGCGCCTTCGACCCACGCGTCGACCTCCATCCCGAGCAGGCCGAGCTTGGGCGAGAGCAGCTTGCCGGTCCGGCTGCGGCCGCCCTCGATGAAGAACTCCTGGGTGAAGTGGTCGCGCATCAGCCGCTTGACGTATGCGCGGAAGACGGCGCCGTAGAGGCGGTCGCCCTTGAACGAGCGGCGGAGGAAGAACGCTCCCGCGCGACGGAAGATCGCCCCGAGGGGGAAGAATGAGAGGTTCGCGCCGGCGGCGATGTGTGGGGGCGTGAGGCCGGCATCGTAGAGCACCGTGGAAAGGATCAGGTAGTCGATGTGGGACTTGTGGCTCGGACAGAGCACGACCGCCGCGCGGGAGGCGGCGCGGCGAATGCGGTCCAGGCCCTGCGCGTCGACCTCGATCCCGTCGTAGATCCGGTTGAAGATGAGGTTCATCGTGGGCTTGATGACCTCGATCGCGGTCGGGCTGTAGTTCGCGGCGATCTCCTGGAGGGCGGCGCGGGCGCGGGCCTCGACCTCCGGGCGGGAGACCCCCTCCTCCGCGACGATCCGGTCGAGGGTCGACCGGAGGACGCGGTCGCGGAGGACCTCCTCGACGACGCGGGCCTCGGTCTTGAGCTGCGGCCCGCGCACGACCCGCGTCTCGCGCGCGAGATGCTGCCAGAGCGCGCCGCGGACCTTGCGCGCGACGTCGGCGTCGCTCTCCTGCTCCCGCTCCTCGAGAAAGCGCTGGAGGTCGATCGCCTGGCCGATCTTCGCGAAGGCGTTGCGCCGGTTGTAGAGGAACGCACCGGCGGTCCGCACGAGGTTCGGCGAGTCCGGCGTGCCGAAGACGGCGTCGACGAGGCCACTCTCGAGCCGACCCGGATGCCTCTCCCAAACGAGAACCTGGGGGACCAGGAAAATCTCGCGGCCGCTCTCGCGCGCGCGACGCACCAGCTCGGGGAACGGATCGTCGCCCAGCGGGACGCCACGGCGCGAACCGAAGACCTCGGGGTGGCGGAGGAAGATCAGGGCGCTCTGACCGGCCACGACCGACGCCGCCATTTCGCCGGGGTCCACCCGCCGGACCTTTCGCGTCTCGACGCTCCGCAGTGGACCGGCCCCGAGGCCGTGCACCACACGAGGGACGGGCAGCCCGCGGAGGGCGTAGGCCTGGCTGAAGTACGCGAGGTTCAGCACGCTCGCGGAGCGCATGACGTAGACGAGGGTCCCCTGCCCCGCCAGCAGTCGAAGTTCGGCCACCCGATCCTCGGGGAAGGAGACCGCGCGGAAGAAGCGGGAGAGCCACGCCGAGAGTGGCCCGATCCGCTCCGGCGGAGTGGGGGGATTCGGCGAAACGGTCGTGGCGGGCCTCACCGCTGGCGACTCTTAGGCCGAAAGCGCCGCCGCCGTCCACTTCTTCCGGTTGGGGTGCGAGGCCGGGGAGAAGTGGGACAGCGAGCCCCAGGGTGAGGAGAAACGCCCCGGGACGTTTCCATCAGTTCCAAATGAACTCAATAACTTGGGCCGTGGCACGCGACGTGCTTGATTAGGATGATTGTTGGATGAACTGTCCACCCCAAACCGGAGAACTGCCATGAAGAAGTTCCTGCTGATCGCCGCCCTCGCCACTCCTTTCGCCGCCAACGCCTTCGCGGGCGAGAAGGCGGAGAAGCCCGCCAAGGCCAAGAAGGAGAAGAAGGCGAAGAAGATGAAGCACGAGAAGAAGGAGAAGGGCGCCGCCAAGAAGGCCGACAAGAAGTAAGCAGGCGCCCCTTCTTCGAGGGCTGTTCGAAGCCGCTCCGGGTACCGCCCGGGGCGGCTTCGTCGTTTTCGCGCGCGGCCTCGGCCCCTCAGCGCTGTCCGCGGGGTCGCCAGGTCCCCGGGCGCGGCGACATGACTCGGGTGGGATTCGTCCCGCTTCGCGCGCGGTCGGTCGCGGGCGCCGGCTTCTGCCCGCCCGGATGCGCCGGATTGCGCCAGATCTGAGGCGACGCCGGGCCGCGCTCGCCGGAACGTCCGGTCGGTCGTCCGGGCCGATCGTCGCGGCGCGGCTTCCCGCTTTCCGCCGTCCGGAGGGGCGGGGGTCTCGCGGGCGAGGCCGGTTTTCCGGCTGCCGCAGCAGCGGTGCTCGACGGCCGCGGCGGGAAGCGCCGGTCTTTCGGACTGGACCTGCCTTCTCCCCGAACGCGCACCGGCGGGTGAGGCGCCGGCATCTGCCGCGGCCGATCGGCCGGTCGGCCCGGCGGCGCGGCCGCGGACGGGCGGTCCATCCGAGCGGAACCGCCGCGCGCGGGCCAACGCGACGCCCGGTCGGGATACCCGGATCTCGCCCCGGCGTCGCCGCTTTGCCCAAGACGCCCGTCAATCCGCGAGGCGCCGGATTGCGGATGGCGAATGGGCGACCCGGAGGTGTCGTCTCGCGGCGCCCAGCGAGTCGAGGGCCTCCCCTGGGCCGGCCGCTCCCAATCCGGCCGCCGGCCATCGCTGGGCCCGGGCTGTACCTGCCGACGTCCCGGATTTTCCCGACCCGGACCTGGCCCGGTCGGATGCTGCCGCCCGTGCTTCGATCCGATGCCGGCGTGCTTCCCCGGCTGTGGTCGCACGGACCCCGGCCGATGGACCGCCGCCTCCCGAACCGTCTCCGCCCGGATTCCCGCCGGCAACTCGCCACGCCGAACAGGCCCTCGAAGGAGGCGCTCGATTGCCCGGAGCGCACCGAGGTCCTCCGAGGAGACGAAACTCGAGGCCCGGCCGCTCTTGGCCGCGCGGGCGGTGCGACCGATCCTGTGAACGTAGTCCTCGGCCACGAACGGGAGATCGAAATTGACGACGTGACCGATGTCCGCGACGTCGATGCCGCGCGCGGCGATGTCGGTCGCGACGAGGATCCGGTAGTGCCCGCGCGAGAACCCTTGCAGGGCCTGGCGCCGCTGGAGCTGCGATCGGTCGGCGTGGATGCAGGCGGCCGCGTGCCCTGCACGGACGAGCGCCTCGGCCAGACGATCGGCCCGCCGCTTGGTTCGCGCGAACACCAGGGTCGAGGCGTCGTCCCGGGCGAGTAGCGCCAGCAGCAGCGCCGTTTTCTCGCCCTGCGGCACCAGGTAGACGCACTGTTCGACCCGCGGCGCCGCGGTGCCGCTCGGGTTCGCCGCCACGCGGACCGGGTCGACGAGGTGGCTGGACGCGAACTTGGCCACCTCCCCAGCCATGGTCGCCGAGAAGAGGAGCGTCTGGCGCGGCCGTCCGTCGCGGGCCGGAAGCGCGGCCAGGATGCGTTCGAGTTGCGGCGCGAAGCCCATGTCGAGCATCCGGTCCGCCTCGTCGAGGACGAGGCATTCGACCTGGTCGAGGCGAACGGTGCGCCGCTCCAGATGGTCGACGAGTCGGCCCGGCGTGGCGACGATCGCCGACCTCCCGTACCGAAACTCCTGGACCTGCGCGCTGAACGACAGTCCGCCGACGACCGCCGTCGCCCCGAAGCCGCGCCGCGCGCCGAGCCTCCGGATCTCTGTCCCGATCTGGAGCGCCAACTCGCGCGTCGGCGCGAGGATCAACGCGCGCGTTCCCCGGCGTCCGACGAGGCGCTCGATCATCGGCAGCACGAAGGCAGCGGTTTTCCCCGTCCCTGTCGCGGCACAGCCGATCACGTCGCGGCCGGCGAGCGCCGGAGGAATGGCGAGCGCCTGGATCGGGGTCGGGCTCGCGAAGCCCGCGTGTGCCACCGCCTCGAGCGCCCGCAGCGACAGGCCGAGCGATTCGAAGGTTGCCGGGGGGCTGTCGTGAGCTTCGGTCATCGATTGCGGATCGCGGTGGAGAAAACGGCCCATGCTTATACGTGGGCTGAGCGTCGGATACGAGTCATTTGGCCGCCCGCGGAACCCCGGTGCGGTTGCGGCAAGGGTCTTCCTTGACCCTTCGCGCAGGCCTTCCTAGGATCCGTTCCCATGAGAACCTCCGCATTCGGCATCGCCGCGAGCGCGCTCGCGGCGCTGACCCTGGTGGCCTCGGCGCAGAGGGCCCGGGCGCAGGCAAACGCCAAGGACGACGACGACGACGAGGACGTCGCCGTCCCCCCCCCCAAGCACCACCACGCCAAGCCGCCCTCCGAGGCGGCGCCGACGGAGCCGCCGCCGAAGCTCGATCAGTCGACGCTCGACGCCGCGAAGTCGACCCTCGTCACCTACCTCGACGCCGTCAAGGCCAAGAAGTGGAAGGAGGTCCGAGCGCTGACCCACCCGAAGACCCTCGAGACCATCGCCCAGGTGAAGCGGCGGCTCGGGGAGGAGCGCCACAGCATGGCGCCCTGGTACTGGGCCAAGGACAACTTCTACCTAAAGGCGTTCACGGTCCAGAAGGTCACGCCCGCCGTGCACGGCACGGTCGTCGTCGACACCTCGGAGGACAGCTACCAGATCCAGGAAGGCGGCGACTACACGGGCGAGAAGGCCGCGTACCTGCTCGGGCAGTTCCACGGGCGCTGGTACGTCGTGGACAAGATGTCGGAGGGGGACACCTTCACCGCCGACACCCTGAAGTACGGATACCCGGGCTACTTCGACGGCAAGTGAGGCTCGGAACTCGGGCGCGACGGGTCCCACTCGGCCAGCAGCGGGAGCGACCGGAGGCGGCGCCCGGACGCCGCGAAGCAGCCCGCCGCTATGGCGGGAGCGATCGCGATGATGGGCGTCTCGCCCGCCCCGGCGGACGGCGCGGCGGGCCGACCGACGAGTACGGCGTCGATCTGCGGCAAGTCCGAGAAGCGCGGGACGCGGTAGCGCGACAGTTTGCCGTTCAGGATGCGCCCGTTCTCGAAGTGGATCGCCTCGAACAGCGCACCGCCGAGACCCATGATCGCGGCCCCCTCGACCTGCGCCCGTACGCCATCCGGGTTGACAATCGCACCGCAGTCGAATGCGGTCACGAGTCTGAGGACGCGGAGGCCGGCACGGACGTCGACCTCGGCGCAGGTGGCGACCCGGCCGCCCTTCTCGAAGCCGCAAGCGAGGCCCCAGCCGACGCCCTCGCGGACACTCCGGCCACTCCAACCCGCCCGCTCCGCCGCGGCGCGCAGCACTGCGGCGAGCCGGTCGTCGTGGCCGAGGTTGCGCAGCCGGAACTCGAGCGGGTCGAGCCCGCTCGCCGCGGCCAGCTCGTCCATGGCCGACTCGCGGGCGAAGTTGTTCGCGACCGCCGCGAGCGATCGGTACGGCCCCTGCCGCAGCGGCGATTCGGCGGGCAGGAAGTGCACGCTCCGGTCGGCGACGTCGTAGGGGGTCGAGAGCGCCGCCGCCCCGGCGTTCCACGTCGTCTGCTCCCACGCGCGCAGGCGACCGTCCTTTCCGGCGCCGGCGCGGACGTCGACGAGCGCGGCAGGCCGGAAGTAGGCGCTCGCGGTCTCCTCGTCGCGCCCCCAGACGACCTTGACCGGGTGCTTCGCCGCCCGGGCCAGGCGCGCCGCCTCGATCGGCGCGTCGGCCCCCTGCTTTCCACCGAAGCCGTCACCCATGTCGCCCGCAACGACGTGGACGCGGGAATCGGGGATCCCGAGCGCCGCGGCGACCGCCGCCCGCGTTCCGAAGGGTCGCTGCGTCCCGGTCCAGATCGAGACCCTTTCCCCGCGCCACTCCGCGATCGCAGACCGCGCCTCGGCCGGCACGTGCGCGATGTACGCGGTTCGGTAGGTCGCCTCGACCCGCAGCGGCGACGCCACGAGCGCGCGGGTGCTGTCCCCGGCAACGTCGTGGACCGGGCTGTCCTCCCAGCCCTTGCCCTCGATCGGGTGCGACCTCAGGAACGCGTCCAACTCGCCCTCCGAGGGCTGGGGCGTGTAGTCCCAGTCGGCGCGGATCGCGGCGAGCGCGGCGGACGCTTCGTGGAGCGACGGCGCGGCGACCCCGACGAAGCCGGCTTCCAGGACGACCGTTGCGCCGAGCGCCTTCGCGAGGGAGACGTCGGCCCCCCGCAGCTTCGCCCCGACCTCCGGCGGCCGCAGCACGCGCCCGTGCCAGAGGTCCGGCCGGGCGAGGTCGATCGGGAAGCGCTTTTTCCCCGTCACCGCCTCGTACCGGCCGAGCATCGGCGTCTCCCGGCCCGCGACCGTCCACGCCTCCGCGGCCGTGAGCGGCGGTGCGCCTGTCGCCTGCTCGACCGCACGAAGGCCCTCGACCAGCGCCCGGTACGCGGCCGTCCTCCCGTCCGGGCCGCGCACGAGGCCGCCCTCGAGGTCGAGGCGACTCCGGTCGATCCCCCACTGGCGGGCCGCCCGGAGCGCGAGCCGCTCCCGCAGCGCCGCCGCGGCCGCGCGCAGGTCCTGCCCGGCGATTGCCGTCGACATGCTCCCGAACGTCCCCACATCCCACGGCACGACATCGGTGTCGCCCATGACGAGGCGCACCGCCTCGAGCGGCAGCCGCAGCTCCTCGGCGACCAACAGCGAGAGCCCGGTCCGCGCGCCCTGCCCCATCTCGATCTTCCCGGTGAACGCCGTCGCCATTCCGCGGGTCCCGAGGTGGACCCAGGCGCCCCCCCGTGGCAGTCCCCGCGGGCTCGGCCCGGGAGGGACCACGGCGACGATCCCTTCCCCGAGGACGTCGAAGTACGGCGCGGCGCCCGGCTGGAGCTGGTCCCACGGCACGGTCGGGTCCGCTTCGAGCGATTGCTGGGGCACCTCACCCACCGCGGCCCCCGGCACGGCACCGGCCCGCTTCACGGCGCGAAGGATGCGGGGGTGGGCGCCACAGCGGCAGACGTTTCCCTCGAGCGCTGCCGCGATCGCCGCGTCGTCGGGACGGGGGTTGCGCGCGAGCAGCGCCGACGCCGTGAGTATCATCCCCGGCGTGCAGTAGCCGCATTGCAGGGCGCCTTCCTCGAGAAACGCCCGCTGCACGGGGTGTAACCCGTCGCCCGAGAGCCCCTCGATGGTCGTCACTTTCCGCCCGGAGACCTCCGCGAGCCTCGTGACGCAGGCATGGACCGGCTGTCCGTCGAGCAGCACCGTGCACATGCCGCACTCGCCCTCCCCGCAGCCGTACTTGGCGCCGGTGAGCCCGAGTTCCTCGCGCAAGACGTACAGCAGAGTCCGCTCGGGCTCGGGCGCCACGTTCCGCAGGAGCCCGTTCACCTCGAGGCGCACGGCGGGGAGTGTACTCCCTGCGCACTCCGAAATCACCCGTCCCGCTTTGATTCGCGTCGGAAGACCGGCTAGATGGACGCGTGGCGGATCTCGTACCCGCGCCATTCCCGGCGCTCGTGACGCGGATGTTCCGCGAGCTTGCGCAGAACGGCTCGATCTTCGACCTCCCGGAGCGGCGCTTCGTACGCGGCCCCGGAGCACGCGACCTCTCCGTCCGCTTCCATGGCCACGCGGCGGCCACGCCGCTCGGCCCCGCCGCCGGCCCGCAATCGCAGCTCGCTCAGAACCTCGTGCTTGGATTCCTCGGCGGGGCACGTATCTTCGAGCTCAAGACCGTCCAGGTGCAGGACCGGCTGAAGATCCCGCGCCCCTGCATCGACATGCGGACCGCGGGCTACAACGTCGAGTGGTCGCAGGAGCTGACGCTCGAGCAGTCGCTGGCAGAGTACGTCAAGGGCTCGATGCTCATCGAGTTGCTCGCGGCGAGCGGCGTCCTCGGCCTCGCCCCGGGCTTCGAGCGCTACGTCTTCGACGTGAGCGCCGGCTACGACCTCGCCGGGATCCAGAGCGAGCGCGTTCAGGCGTTCCTGCATGGGATGCGGAACGCGGGCCCGATCGTCGACCGTCTGCGGCGCGAGATCCCGGAACCGTGGCGCCGGCTGCGCGACCTCGATTTCCGCACGGATCTCGCCGACAGCCTCACGCTCTCGACGTTCCACGGCTGCCCCCCCGAAGAGATCGAGCGGATGATCGAATGGCTACAAGCGGAGCACGGCTTCCACTGCATCGTGAAGCTCAACCCGACGCTGCTGGGCGCCACCGAGGTGCGGCGGATCCTCAACGGCGTCCTGGGCCACGCCGACCGAGTCCCAGACTTGGCGTTCGAGCGCGACACGCGCTGGGAGCACGCGGTGGACTTCACCGGGCGGCTCCGCGACCGCGCCGCGTCGCTGGGGCTCGGCTTCGGGGTCAAGCTCACAAACACGCTCATCGTGGAGAACCCCGTTCCGGGCGAGAGCCGATTCCTTCCCGCGGGCGAGGCGCAGATGTACCTGTCGGGGCCGCCGCTCCACGTCCTCGCGATGCAGCTCGTCGCCCGCTTCCGCGAGACATTCGGCGGGGCACTCCCGATCACCTTCTCGGCGGGCATCGACCAGCGGAACTTCGCCGACGCGGTGGCCCTCGGCCTCTGCCCGGTGACCGTCTGCAGCGACCTCCTCCGGCCGAAGGGCTACGGGCGGA
This sequence comes from Pseudomonadota bacterium, assembly GCA_027451705.1. Lineage (GTDB taxonomy): Bacteria > Myxococcota > Myxococcia > Myxococcales > JAKAPL01 > JAKAPL01. The sequence goes on along the minus strand of DAIDIT010000042.1, from coordinate 188 downwards.
TGCAGGGCTACTTCGCCGAGCTCGACCGGCGCATGGAGGCGGTAGGCGCCCGCACCATCGACGAATGGATACTGGCCACCACCAGCGACGCGGGCGCCGACCTGGAGGCCGCGCGAGTCGACAACAGCCGGCGCTACGCCGCCAGGCTGCTCGAGGACCCACGCTACCGACGCGAGGCCAACGCGAAG